>JAQGID010000354.1 GCA_028291405.1 Rhodospirillales bacterium
CCGCGCGACGACCGGCTGCCGCGCGCCGCGCCGCAACCGACGGCGCGCGAGGCGGCGGAGATCCGCGCCTGCGTCCTGCACCGCGACCAGGACGTCATCGTCCTCAACAAGCCGGCCGGCCTCGCCGTCCAGGGCGGCACCAACACGAGCCACCATCTCGATGCCCTGCTCGACGCGCTGCGCTTCGACGCGGCGGAGCGGCCGCGCCTCGTCCACCGCCTCGACAAGGACACCTCAGGCGTCCTGCTGCTGGCGCGCAGCGGCGCCGCCGCCGCGAAGCTCGCCGAGGCCTTCCGCAGCAAGGCGGCCCGCAAGATCTATTTCGCGGCCGTCGTCGGCCTGCCGAAGCCGCCGCGCGGCCGCATCGACCTCGCGCTGGCCAAGCAGCCGGGCCGCGGCGGCGAGAAGATGCAGCCCGACGGCGACGACGGCAAGCCGGCGGTGACCTATTACACGGTCGTCGAGCACGCCGGCAGCAAGGCCGCCTTCGTCGCGCTGATGCCCGTGACCGGTCGCACCCACCAGCTGCGGGCACATTGCGTCGCACTCGGCACGCCGATCTTCGGCGACGGCAAGTACGGCGGTGCCGAAGCCCAGATCCCCGGCATGCCGAGCTGCCGGGCGCTGCATCTCCACGCCAGCTCGATCGTCCTGCCGCATCCCAACGGCGGCATCCTGCGGGCGACCGCCCCGCTGCCAGCGCATATGCAGGCGACGTGGCGGTTCTTCGGCTTCTCCGAGGCGATCGCCGATCCCTTCGCGGAGCTCGATCTCGAGCGATGAAGCGACGCTACACTGCGGCAGGCGTCGTCCCCGCCGGCGATCTCTTCGCCGTCGCGCTCGACGGCAAGGCGATGCGAACGCCGGCGAAGCGCGATCTCGTCGTCCCTACCCAAGCCCTAGCCGCGGCGATCGCCGCCGAGTGGCAGGCGCAGGGCGACGAGGTCAAGCCGCACACGATGCCGCTGACGCGGCTCGCGAGCACCGCAATCGACCTCGTGGCGCAGCGCCGCCAGCAGGTCGTCGGGGAGATCGTCAACTACGCCGGCAGCGATCTCCTGTGCTATCGCGCCGAGCACCCGCCCGAGCTGATCGCCCGCGAGCACGCCGTCTGGCAGCCGCTGGTCGACTGGGCGAGGCTGCGCTACGACGCGCCGCTGATCGTCACCAGCGGCATTCTGCCGGTGCGGCAACTCCCCGAGACGATGCGCGCCTTCGCCGCCGCGGTCGATGCCTACGATCCCCTGCTGCTGACCGCGCTGCACGCGATCACGACGGTCGCCGGGTCGCTCGTCATTGCCCTCGCCGTGCTCGAGGGCAGGCTCGACGCGATCGGCGCCTTCGCCGCTGCCCAGCTCGACGAGACCTTCGAGATCGAGAAATGGGGCGAGGACGAAGAGCAGAACGAGCGCCGCGCCGCGCTCAAGGACGACATCGCCGCCGCCGCAAGGTTCGCGGCGCTGCTGCGGGAGTAGCGGCGGCCGGAGGGGCTTGGAACTCGCGCTGCCGCTCGTTGACTTTCCGGCAACGATATTATAATGTTTATTATAATACCGGAGGCTTTATCATGATTGCTCTGAAACTCACCGCCATCGGATCCTCGTCGGGCGTCATCCTTCCGAAGGAAGCGATCGCGCGGCTGAAGGTCAAGAAGGGCGATGTGCTGTATCTTACGGAGAGCGCCGACGGTGGCTACCGTCTGACGCCCTATAATCCCGACTTCGCTCGTCAGACTGCGCTGGCCGAAGACATCATGCACGATGACCGCGAGATCCTGCGCGCCCTGGCAAAGTGACCGACACGCCGGAATGGCGATGGGTGGCAAGCGATGTCGTTCATGCCGTTCATGACCGTCAAATCGCCGAACACGGCGGCGGCTCCGGCGTACGCGATGCAGGAATGGTCGAATCCGCGCTCGCCCGGCCGCTGAACCTTTCCGCGTATGGCGACCCCGACGCCGCCGCTCTCGCCGCCGCTTACGCGTTCGGAATTGCGAAGAACCATGGCTTCATCGACGGCAACAAACGGACCGCCTGGGTCATCGCCCGCCTCTTCCTCGCCGACAACGGCTTTCGCTTCACTTTCGGCCCCGCCGAGGCCATTCGAACCGTGGAAGGCTTGGCCGCGGGCGAGATCGACGAAGCGGGATTTGCCGCATGGATTCGCGAGCGCATCGAGAAGGCCTGAGCGCGAGTTCCCGTCGCCAGCGCACCGACCGAAACTCCCGCGCTTCTGGCGCTCGTAGCGGGTTGATGCTATCTCGAACCGGACAACGATCCGCGGACGAGGCCAGGCCGATGCAGGATGTTCTTCGCCAGCTCGAGGAGAAGCGCGCGGCCGCGCGCATCGGCGGCGGCGAGAAGCGCATCGCGGCGCAGCACGGCAAGGGCAAGCTGACGGCGCGCGAGCGGCTCGACGTGCTGCTCGACCCCAACTCCTTCGAGGAGTGGGACATGTACGTCGAGCACCGCTCGTCCGATTTCGGGATGGCGGAGCAGAAGATCCCCGGCGACGGCGTCGTCACCGGCTACGGCACGATCAACGGCCGCCTCGTCTTCGTCTTCAGCCAGGATTTCACCGTGTTCGGCGGCTCGCTGTCGGAGGCGCATGCCGAAAAGATCTGCAAGATCATGGACCAGGCGATGCGGGTCGGGGCGCCGGTCATCGGCCTCAACGATTCCGGCGGCGCGCGTATCCAGGAGGGCGTCGCCTCACTCGCCGGCTATGCCGACGTCTTCCAGCGCAACGTGCTGGCCTCCGGCGTCGTGCCGCAGATCTCGCTGATCATGGGACCCTGCGCCGGCGGCGCCGTCTACTCGCCGGCGATGACCGACTTCATCTTCATGGTGAAGGATTCGTCGTACATGTTCGTCACCGGCCCGGACGTCGTGAAGACGGTGACGCACGAGAGCGTGACGCAGGAGGAGCTCGGCGGCGCGATCACCCATACGACGCGCTCCGGCGTCGCCGATCTTGCCTTCGAGAACGATGTCGAGGCGCTGCTGCAGCTCCGCCGTTTCGTCGATTTTCTGCCGGCATCGAACCGGGCGGCGGGGCCGGTGCGGCCGACGACCGACAGTGCCGAGCGCGCGGAAGCCTCGCTCGACACGCTGATCCCGACCAATCCGAACAAGCCCTACGACATGAAGGAACTCATTCTCAAGATCGTCGACGACGGCGATTTCTTCGAGCTGCAGCCGAGTTTCGCCGCGAACATCATCACCGGCTTCGCGCGGATGGAAGGCGCGACCGTCGGGATCGTCGCTAACCAGCCGCTGGTGCTGGCCGGTTGCCTCGACATCGACAGCGCCCGCAAGGCGGCGCGGTTCGTCCGGTTCTGCGACTGTTTCGAGATCCCGATCCTGACCCTCGTCGACGTGCCCGGCTTCCTGCCGGGGACGGCACAGGAGTTCGGCGGCATCATCAAGCACGGCGCCAAGCTGCTCTTCGCCTTCGCCGAGGCGACGGTGCCCAAGGTGACGCTGATCACCCGCAAGGCCTATGGCGGCGCCTATGACGTCATGAGCTCGAAGCATCTGCGCGGCGACGTCAATTTCGCCTGGCCCTCGGCCGAGATCGCCGTCATGGGGCCGAAGGGCGCCGTCGAGATCATCTTCCGCGGCGACATCGGCGATCCCGCCAAGCTCGAGGCGCGCACCGAGGAATACCGGGAGAAATTCGCCAATCCCTTCATCGCCGCCAGCCGCGGCTTCATCGACGACGTCATCACGCCGCACGGCACCCGCCGCCGGATCTGCCGCTCGCTCGCCATGCTGCGCGAGAAGAAACTCGGCAATCCGTGGAAGAAGCACGACAACATTCCGCTGTGAGCATGTTCAAGAAGATCCTCATCGCCAATCGCGGCGAGATCGCCTGCCGCATCATCCGCACTGCGCAGCGCATGGGGATCGTTACGGTTGCGGTCCATTCGGACGCCGACGCCGACGCGCTGCATGTTCGGCTCGCCGACGAATCCGTCCGGATCGGCCCGGCCGCTTCGGCCGAGAGCTATCTCAAGATCGATGCGATCATCGAGGCCTGCCGCCGCAGCGGCGCCGACGCGGTACATCCGGGCTACGGCTTTTTGTCGGAAAAGGCCGGTTTCGCGGAGGCGCTGGCCGCCGCCGGCATTACTTTCATCGGCCCCTTGCCCGCGGCGATCGCCGCTATGGGCGACAAGATCGAATCGAAGAAGCTGGCGCATGAAGCCGGCGTCTCGACCGTCCCCGGTCATCTCGGCATCATCGCCGACGCCGAGGCGGCGGTCGGCATCGCCCGCGATATCGGCTATCCGGTGATGATCAAAGCCTCGGCGGGCGGTGGCGGCAAGGGGATGCGCATCGCGCGCGACGACGGCGAGACGCGCGAGGGATTCCGAGCGGCGCAGAGCGAGGCGAGATCGAGCTTTGCCGACGACCGCATCTTCCTCGAGAAATACATCGAGGAGCCGCGCCACATCGAGATCCAGGTGCTGGGCGATGCGCACGGCACCGTCATCCACCTCGGCGAGCGCGAATGCTCGATCCAGCGCCGCCATCAGAAGGTCGTCGAGGAGGCGCCGAGCCCCTTCCTCGACGCGGCGACGCGTGAGGCGATGGGAGCGCAGGCGGTGGCGCTGGCCAAGGCGGTGAACTACCGCTCGGCCGGCACCGTCGAGTTCATCGCCGACCGCAACCGCAATTTCTATTTCCTCGAGATGAACACGCGGCTGCAGGTCGAGCATCCGGTGACCGAATGCGTCACCGGTCTCGACCTCGTCGAGCTGATGATCCGGGTCGCCGCCGGCGAGAAGCTGACGCTGCGCCAGGCGGATGTCCGGCTCGACGGCTGGGCGGTCGAGACGCGGATCTATGCCGAGGATCCGGTGCGCGGTTTTCTGCCATCGACCGGCAGGCTGATCCGCTATCGCGAGCCGGCCGGACAAGGCGTCCGCGTCGACAGCGGCGTCTTCGAGGGCGCCGAGATCGCAATATACTACGACCCGATGATCGCCAAGCTGGTGACCTCGGCAAAGACCCGCGACGCGGCGATCGATCTCATGCGCACGGCGCTCGACGAATTCGTCATCCGCGGCGTCGCGCACAACATCCCCTTCCTCGCCGCGGTGCTCGCGACGCCGCGCTTCCGCAGCGGCGCGCTCTCGACGAATTTCATCGCCGAGGAATTTCCCGCGGGCTTCACCGGCTCGCAGCTCGCCGAGGATGCCGTCGCGCCGGCGACCGCGGTCGCCGCCGCCGTCCGCCGTATCCTCGGCGAGCGTGAGGCAAGCATCTCCGGACAGCTGCCCGGCCATGGCGCGGTCGTCGGCACCGATTGGGTCGTCTGCCACGGCAGCGAGCGCCATGCCGTCAAGATCATCCCCGCCGGCGACGGATATGAGGTAACGCTGGCGACGGGAAGCCATTGCGTGACGCTCGACTGGCAGCCGGGCGATCTCGCCTGCCGTGCCCGCGTCGACGGAAGGGCGATGGTCTTCCAGATCGACCGCGACGGCAGCGGCTTCCGGCTGATCCATGGTGGCGTCACGGTCGCGTTGCAGGTCGTGCCGCCGCATGTCGCCGCGCTGCTCGATCTGATGCCGGTCAAGGCGCCGCCGGATCTCTCGCGCTTCCTTCTGTCGCCGATGCCCGGCCTGCTCGTCGCCCTCGCCGTGACCGAGGGTCAGGAGGTGCGCCAGGGCGAGGCGCTCGCGACGATCGAGGCGATGAAGATGGAAAATGTCCTGCGCGCCGAGCGCGACGGCACGGTCGCGGCGATCCGCGCCAAGATCGGCGACAGCCTGGCGGTCGACGCGACGATCCTCGAATTCGCCGTCGCGGAGCCCGCCTAAGCCATGGCAATCGTCAAACTGCGCATCGAAGGCCGGGTTCAGGGCGTCGGATACCGCTTCTGGCTGAACCGCGAGGCGGGGCGGCACGGGCTTTCCGGTTGGGTCCGCAACCGCGGGGACGGCAGCGTCGAAGCGCTGCTCAAGGGCGACGACGCTGCGGTCGAGGCGGTGATGGAGGCCTGCAGGCGTGGGCCGCGGATGGCGGTCGTCGATCGAATCGCATGTGAGGACGCTGCCGATGACGGCAGCGTCGGGTTCGAGCAGCGCGCGACGGAGTAGTTGGAGGAAATCGGCGGAGCGGCTAAGCCGCTTCCGCCTCGTCGTCGCCCTGGACCGGACCGGAATCGAGGCCCTTGGCGGCGGGGTCGCGGTCGACGAGCTCGATTACCGCCATCGCGGCGGCGTCGCCGTAGCGGAAGCCGGCCTTGATGATGCGGATATAGCCGCCGGGACGGCCGCGGTAGCGCTCGGCCAGGGTCGAGAACAGCTTCTCGGTGATCTTGGTGTCCTGCAGCTGCGCCAGCGCCTGACGCCGGGCATGCAGGCCGCCCCGCTTGCCGAGCGTGATCAGCTTCTCGACGAACGGCCGCAGGTCCTTCGCCTTCGGCAGCGTCGTCGTGATCTGCTCATGCTTCAGCAGCGCATGGGCCATGTTCTCGAACATCGCCTTGCGATGGGCCGACTTGCGGCTGAAGCTGCGGCCGCTGATACGATGTCGCATGGTACGCCCCTGTTTCCTTAATCAATCAACCGCGGGCGCCGCAGCGCCCGCAAACGCGGCTCAGTACGGCTCGTCGAGGCGCTTGGCAAGCTCCTCGATGTTCTCCGGCGGCCAGTTCGGGATTTCCATCCCGAGATGGAGGCCCATCTGGGCCAGGACTTCCTTGATCTCGTTGAGCGACTTGCGGCCGAAGTTCGGCGTCCGCAGCATCTCGGCCTCGGTCTTCTGCACGAGATCGCCGATGTAGACGATGTTGTCGTTCTTCAGGCAATTCGCCGAGCGGACCGAGAGCTCGAGTTCGTCGACCTTGCGCAGCAGGTTCTTGTTGAACGGCAGCTCGCTCGGACGCTCTTCCTCGCCGGCGAGGCGCGGCTCCTCGAAGTTGATGAAGAGCTGCAGCTGGTCCTGCAGGATGCGGGCGGCGAGCGCCACGGCGTCCTCGGGCGTCACCGCGCCGTTGGTCTCGACGCGCATCGACAGCCGATCGTAATCGGTGACCTGGCCGACGCGGGTGTTGTCGACCTTGTAGGAGACCTTGCGCACCGGGGAAAACAGCGCATCGACCGGGATCAGGCCGATCGGCGCGTCCTCGGGACGGTTCTGGGTCGCCGCGACATAGCCCTTGCCGGTCTCGACGGTGAACTCCATCGTCAGCTTGGCGCCGCTGTCGAGCGTGCAGATGATGTGGTCGGGGTTCATGATCTCGATGTCATGACCGGTCTCGATCATGCCGGCGCGAACCTCGCCCGGGCCGTTGGCGCGCAGCCGCATCCGCTTCGGGCCCTCGCCGTGCATGCGCAGGCCGATGCCCTTGATGTTGAGGACGATGTCGGTAACGTCCTCGAGCACGCCGGGGATCGATGAGAACTCGTGCAGCACGCCCTCGATGTGGACGGCGGTGACCGCGGCGCCCTGGAGCGAGGACAACAGGACGCGGCGCAGCGCGTTGCCGAGGGTGAGGCCGAAGCCGCGCTCGAGCGGCTCGGCAACCGCCGTCGCGACGCGCTTCGGGTCATCGCCGGGCTCGACGGCGAGCTGCTTCGGCTTAATCAGGGCTTGCCAATTCTTCTGGATCACGGGTCGGACCTCATGACGAAAACGCGAACCGCCGGGTGCCGATCATGCCGACCCACGGCCTTGCGGCCGGCGATCGTGCGCATGAAGCGATACCCGGATCGTCGCGACTTTTGAAACCTTCCTTCGCGGGGAACCTCCCCGCGATCGCATTGCGGGGCCTTCCCCGCGATTACATTGCGGGGCCCTTCCCCGCGATTAAACGCGCCGACGCTTTGGCGGCCGGCAACCGTTGTGCGGGATCGGCGTGACGTCGCGGATCGACGTGACGGCAAACCCGACCGCCTGCAACGCGCGCAAGGCCGACTCGCGGCCCGAGCCGGGTCCCTTGACCTCGACCTCGATGGTCCGCATGCCATGCTCCATCGCCTTCTTGCCGGCATCCTCGGCGGCGACCTGCGCGGCGTAGGGCGTCGATTTGCGCGACCCCTTGAAACCCTGGCTGCCCGAGGACGACCAAGCGATCGTGTTCCCCTGGGCATCGGTGATGGTGATCACCGTATTGTTGAACGAGGCATTCACGTGCGCGACGCCCGAGGTGATGTTCTTGCGTTCGCGGCGACGCAGACGCGGCGCTCCAGCGGCCTTGGCCATGAATATGGGTCCTTGTGGTCGAAATGCTTACTTTTTCTTGCCCGCGATCGGCCGGGCCGGACCCTTGCGGGTCCGTGCATTGGTATGGGTGCGCTGACCGCGGACCGGCAGGCCCTTGCGATGGCGCAGCCCGCGGTAGCAGCCGAGATCCATCAGCCGCTTGATGTTCATCGCCACCTGGCGGCGGAGATCGCCCTCGACCGTGTAGTCGCGGTCGATCAGCTCGCGGATGCGAAGCACCTCGTCGTCGGTCAGCTCATGCACGCGGCGCTCGGCGGGGATGCCGAGCGAGGAGCAGATCTGGACCGCTTTGGTGCGGCCGATGCCATGAATATAGGTCAGCCCGATCGGGACCCGCTTCTGGCTCGGAATGTTAACGCCGGCAATACGCGCCACTTGCGCTTCTCCTTAAGTCTTACGGCTGATGCGAGCGAAAGGCCGAGCTGCGGCCAATCCGGCTGCGACCCACAAGGGCGCGCATTATATGAATATTCATTTCCGTGTCAACCACCGCTCGTCTCATGGCTGACGCAAGATTGCATCGATCGCCTGCGTCACCGCTTCGATCGGAGCCATGCCGTCGATCGTGTCGAGGACGCCCTTCGAGCGGTAGTACGGCAGGATGGGCGCGGTCTGGGCGCGATAGGCGGCGAGCCGTGCCTTGATCGTCTCGGCGGTGTCGTCGGCCCGGCGGGTAAAGCTCGTGCCGCCGCAGACGTCGCAGATTCCCTCGGCGCGCGGACGGTTGAAGATCTCGTGATAGCTGGCGCCGCAGGTAGAGCAGGTGAAGCGGCCGGTGACGCGCTCCAGCAGCGCCGCCTCGTCGACCTGCATCTCGATGACATGGTCGAGCTTGAGGCGGCGTTCGCGCAGCATCGCGTCGAGCGCCTCGGCCTGCGGCACGGTGCGCGGAAACCCGTCGAGAATGAAGCCGCGCGCGCAATCGGCCTGATCGATGCGCTCGGCGATCATCGCGATGAGGATATCGTCGGGGACGAGCTTGCCTGCATCCATGATCGGCTTCGCCTTCTTGCCGACCGCCGTCCCCGCGGCGACCGCAGCGCGCAGCATGTCGCCGGTCGCGAGCTGCACGATCCCGTGCATCTCCTCGAGGCGCTTCGCCTGCGTGCCCTTGCCGGCACCCGGCGGGCCAAGCAGGATGATGTTCATCGCCTGCCGCCCCGCAGCTTCGCCTTCTTGATCAGCCCCTCGTATTGATGGGCGAGAAGATGCGAATGGATCTGGGCGACGGTGTCCATCGTGACGCTGACGACGATCAGCAGGCTGGTGCCGCCGAAATAGAACGGCACGGAGTATTGCGAGACGAGGTATTCCGGCAGGATGCAGACCGCGGCGAGGTAGATCGAGCCGACCACCGTCAGTCGCGTCAGCACGTAGTCGAGATAGTCGGAGGTCGCCTTGCCCGGCCGATAGCCTGGTATGAAGCCGCCGTATTTCTTCAGATTGTCGGCCGTCTCCACCGGATTGAAGACGATCGCCGTGTAGAAGAAGCTGAAGAACACGATCAGCGCGATGTAGAGCGCCATGTAGAGCGGCTTGCCGTGCGCCAGATAGGCGCTGATCTCGGCGAGGATGCCGGTGCCGTTCGGATTGGCGTTGAAGCTCGCAAGCGTCGCGGGCAGCAGCAGCAGCGACGAGGCGAAGATCGGCGGAATGACGCCCGAGGTATTCAGCTTGAGCGGCAGATGCGAGGCTTCGCCGCCGTACATCTTGTTGCCTTGCTGGCGCTTGGGATACTGCACCAGGATACGGCGCTGGGCGCGTTCCATGAAGACGATGATCGCGATGACCGCGACCGCCATCACCATGAAGAAGATGATCGTGACGCTCGAGATCGCGCCGGTGCGGCCGAGCTCGAGCAGCTGGGCGATGCCGCTCGGCAGGCGCGCGACGATGCCGCAGAAGATGATAAGCGAGATGCCGTTGCCGACGCCGCGCGCCGTGATCTGCTCGCCGAGCCACATCAGGAAGACGGTGCCGCCGGTCAAGGTGATGACCGTGACGAGGCGGAAGAACATGCCGGGATCGAGCACTGCCGTGCCGGTGCCGCCGTGCAGCCCTTCGAGGCCGACGGCGATGCCGTAGGCCTGCACCGCGGCGAGCGCCACCGTGCCGAAGCGGGTGTACTGGTTCAGCTTCTTGCGGCCGCTCTCGCCCTCTTTCTTGAGCGCTTCGAGCGTCGGCGAGACCGCGGTCAGGAGCTGGACGATGATCGAGGCCGAGATATACGGCATGATGTTGAGGGCGAAGATCGTCATCCGCCCGAGCGCGCCGCCCGAGAACATGTCGAACATGCCCAGAATGCCGCCCGAGTTGCGCTGGAAGATCTCGGTGAGGATCTGCGGGTCGATGCCTGGGATCGGGATATAGGTCCCGAGCCGGTAGATCACCAGCGCGCCGAGCGTGAACCAGATGCGGTTCTTCAGCTCCGTCGCCTTGGAGAAGGCGGAGAAATTGATGTTCGAGGCTAATTGCTCGGCGGCTGACGCCATCTAACCCACCTTAGAGCGGCCGCAAGGCCGCAACACATTGCGCCGTCGCCGCTACTCCTTGGCCGGAGCCTTCTTCTTCGGCGCCTTCGTTGCCTTGGCAGCCGCATCGGCGGCAGCCTTCGCCGCCCCGGCGTCGGCCTGGGCAGCGATGCCGGCGGCCTTGGCGGCGCGGGCATCGGCCCGGCCCTTCTTGGTATTGGCCTCGTCCTCGACCTCGACCGGCTTGCTCAGAATGACCGAGCCGCCCGCCTTCTCGACGGCGGCGATCGCCGCCTTGGAGGCGCCGGCGACCGAGATCGTCAGCCTGGCCTTCAGCTCGCCCTTGGCAAGCAGCCGCACGCCGAGACGCAGGCGGCGCAGGACGCCGGCCTTGACCAGCGCCTCGCCGTCGACCGTCGCGCCTTCGGCGAGGCGGCCGGCCTCGACCGCCTGCTGCAGCCCGGCGAGGTTGACGATATGGTACTCGGTCTTGAAATCGGCATTGCTGAAGCCGCGCTTCGGCATGCGGCGATGCAGCGGCGTCTGGCCGCCTTCGAAGCCGTTCAGCGCGACGCCGGAGCGCGCGGTCTGGCCCTTGCCGCCGCGGCCGCTCGTCTTGCCCTTGCCGGAGCCGATGCCGCGCCCGACCCGCTTGTAGCGGTAATGGGCGCCCTCGTTGTCTCTAATCTCGTTGAGCTTCATCGCCCCGTCATCCTACACCAATGATTCTGCACGCGCGCGCCCCATCAGGGCGCGCCGCGGCGTCCTTACGATTCGATCCGCAGCAGATGCGCGACCTTGGCGATCATGCCGCGCACCGCCGGAGTATCCTCCAGCGTGCTCGAATGATGCCGCTTCTTGAGACCAAGGCCCTTGAGCGTCGCCTCCTGATCGGCCTTGCGGCCGATCGAGCTGCCGACCTGCGTCACGGTCACGGTCTTCTTGCCGGCCGCCTCTGCCTTCTTCTTGCCAGCCATCGTATCGCTACTCCTTGCCCTCGACGCCGTCGCGGCGGCCGAGGATCTCGCTGACCTTCTTGCCGCGCCGCGTCGCGACGGCCCGCGGGCTGACGACGTTGGTCAGCGCCTCGAAGGTCGCCTTGATCATGTTGTGCGGATTCGAGGTGCCGATCGACTTGGCGACGACGTCCTTGACGCCCAAAGCCTCGAAGATCGCGCGCATCGGACCGCCGGCGATGATGCCGGCACCCGCCGGCGCCGCACGCACCAGGACCTTGCCGGCCCCGAAGGTGCTGACGATGTCGTGATGGAAGGTGCGGCCTTCGCGCAGCGGCACCCGGATCATGCCGCGGCGCGCCTGCTCGGTCGCCTTGCGGATCGCCTCGGGAACCTCGCGCGCCTTGCCGGAGCCGTAGCCGACCTTGCCCTTGCCGTCGCCGACGACGACGAGCGCGGCGAAGCCGAAGCGCCGGCCGCCCTTCACCACCTTGGCGACGCGGTTGATGCTGACCAGCTTCTCGACGAAATCACCTTCCTCGCGATCGCGCGACTGACGGTCGCCGCCGCGGCCGCCGCGATCGGAGCCGGGACCGCGCGAGGCGCCGCCCGGGCCGCGCGACGCACCACCTGGACTTCTCGTGCCGGCACCCGGACCGCGTCCGCCGCCGGGGCCGCCGCCGCCGCCTGGAGCTCTTGGCATAACTCGCCCTTTCCTTATCTTGCTCTAGAAATCCAGCCCGCCTTCGCGGGCTGCATCGGCCAGCGCTTTGACGCGGCCATGAAAGATGTAGCCGCCGCGATCGAACACGACGGATTTGATGCCGGCTGCGACGGCGCGCGAGGCGATCAGCTTGCCGACCGCTGCCGCTGCCGCCGAATCGGCGCCGGTCTTGAGACCCTCGCGCAGCTCCTTGTCGATGGTCGACGCGGTCGCGACGGTGCGGCCGGCGACGTCATCGATGACCTGCGCGTAGATATGCTTCGACGAGCGGAACACGGACAGCCGCAGCCGCGTCGTGCCGCTGCGGGAGATCCGGCCGCGCACGCGGGCGCGGCGCCGTTCGAAGAGTGATTTCGCGTGTTGCTTCGACATCGCTGTGCGCCCTTACTTCTTCTTGCCTTCCTTGCGGCGGATCGTCTCGGTATCGTACTTGATACCTTTGCCCTTGTAGGGCTCTGGCTTGCGGTAGCTGCGGATAACCGCGGCGACCTGCCCGACCCGCTGCCGGTCAGCGCCGGTAATGGTAATGGAGGTCGGCTTCTCGCAGACGATCTTGACGTCGTCGGGGATCGGAAACGGCACCTCGTGGCTGTAGCCGAGCTGCAGATTCAGGACCTTGCCCTGGACGTTCGCGCGATAGCCGACGCCGTTGATCTCGAGGTTGACGGTGAAGCCGGTCGAGACGCCCTTGACCATATTGGCGACGAGCGCCCGCGTCGTGCCCCACTGGGAGCGCGCCCGCTTGCTGTCGTCCTTCGGCTTGACCCACAGCTTGCCGTCCTCGACCGTCGTTGTGACGTCGTTGCTGACGGCCAGCTTGAGCGTGCCGAGCTTCCCCTTGGCGGTCACGACCCCACCGGCGACGTCGAGATCGACTCCGCTCGGAACGGCCACCGGGTTCTTGCCCACTCGCGACATAACAGACCTCAAAAGCTCGAATTCATACTCTTCCCTGCGCGGCCCAAGGCCTCGGATCGCATGGAGTTAGAACACCCGGCACAGAACCTCGCCGCCGACATTCGCGGCGCGGGCCTCGTTGTCGGACATGACGCCGCGCGGCGTCGACAGGATCGCGATGCCGAGACCGTTATAGATCCGCGGCAGGTCGGCGATCTTCGAATAGATCCGGCGCCCCGGCTTGGAGACGCGGGCGATCTCGCGGATCACCGGCTCGCCATCGACGTATTTGAGCTCGATCTTGAACTCGGCGATGCCGGGGCGGATGTCCTCGAGCGAATAGCCGCGGATATAGCCCTCGCGCTGCAGCACTTCCAGAACATTCGCGCGCGCCTTCGACGCTGGCGCCGCGACCGACGGCTTGTGCGCCCGCTGTGCGTTGCGGATGCGGGTCAGCATATCCCCCAAGGGATCGGACATCGACATTCTTAGTCTCCTACCAGCTCGACTTGACCATGCCGGGGATCTGGCCGGCCGAGGCGAGTTCGCGCAATGCGATGCGCGACAGCTTGAACTTGCGATAGACGGCGCGCGGGCGACCGGTCAGCGCGCAGCGGTTGCGATACCGCACCGGCGAGCTGTTGCGGGGCATCTCGGACAGCTTGAGCTGTGCCGCGAAACGCTCGTCCTCCGGCGCGTTCCGGTCCAGCGCGATGCCTTTCAGCCGGGCGCGCTTGGCGGCGAACCGCTTCGCCATCTTCGCCCGCTTCTCGTTCTTGTTGACCGAGCTCTTCTTTGCCATTGGCTACTGACCTCTGCCGGATTAATTGGCGCCGGATTAATTGGCGAACGGCATGTCGAACCCGCGGAGAAGCGCCTTCGCTTCCGCATCGGTCCGTGCCGTCGTGACGATGACGATGTCCATACCGCGGACCGCGTCGATTTTGTCGTAGTCGACCTCGGGGAACACCAGCTGCTCCTTGAGGCCGAGCGCGTAATTGCCCCGCCCGTCGAAGCTCTTGCCCGAGAGGCCGCGGAAATCGCGAACCCGCGGCAGGGCGATGTTCACCAGCCGGTCGAGAAACTCGTACATGCGCGTCTGGCGCAGCGTGACCTTCGTGCCGATCGGCATGTTCTCGCGCAGCTTGAACGTCGCGATCGACGTCTTGGCGCGCGTGATGATCGGCTTCTGACCGGTGATCAGGGCAAGGTCGGCCGCGGCGGAATCGACCTTCTTGGCGTCCTGCACCGCCTCGCCGACGCCGATGTTGACGACGATCTTCTCCAGGCGCGGCACCTGCATCGGATTGGTATAGCCGAACTCCTTCATCATCGAAGGATGGACGACCGTCTTGAAATGCTCCTGTAGGCGCGTCATGGCTCTATCCCTTACGCGTCGATGACTTCGCCGGACCGCTTGGCGAAGCGGACCTTGCGACCGTCGTCGAGGGTCTTGTAGCCGACGCGGGTCGGCTTGTTGTCCTTGGGGTCGACGTGGCTGACGTTGGACACGTGGAGCGCTGCCTCGCGCTCGACGATGCCGCCGGCCTGGCCCATCGCCGGCTTGGTATGGCGCTTCATCATGTTGACGCCCTGGACGAGGACGCGGTTCTCCTTGGGGAGAACGCGCAGGACTTCGCCGCCGCGGCCCTTGTCCTTGCCGGCGATGACGACGACCTTGTCGCCCTTCTTGATCTTCAGCTTGGGCATCTTACTCGCCTCGCCTTACAGAACTTCGGGCGCCAAGGACACGATCTTCATGAACTTGCGGGCACGCAGCTCGCGCGTCACCGGTCCGAAGATACGCGTGCCGATCGGCTCGCCCTGCTTGTTGATGAGCACCGCCGCGTTGCGGTCGAAGCGGATCGAGCTGCCGTCGGCGCGCCGGATTTCCTTCGCGGTGCGGACGATGACCGCCTGGTGCACGTCGCCCTTCTTGACGCGGCCGCGCGGGATCGCCTCCTTGACGGAGACGACGATGATGTCGCCGACCGTCGCCGTCTTGCGATGCGAGCCGCCCAGCACCTTGATGCACTGGACACGGCGCGCGCCGGAATTGTCGGCAACGTCGAGATTGGATTGCATCTGGATCATGGTGGATTACCCCCCGTGACCGGAAGCGGCGGATGCCGAGACGTCGCCGGCGAGCACGACCCAGCATTTGCGCTTGGATATCGGACGGCTCTCCTCGATGCGGACGACGTCGCCGGTCTTGTGCGCGTTGTTCTCGTCATGCGCCGCGTACCGCTTCGAACGCGTGATGAACTTCTTGTAGACCGGGTGCATGACGCGGCGCTCGACGCGGACGATGATCGTCTTGTCGCACGCGTCGCTCACGACCACGCCTTGCAGGATGCGTTTTGGCATTTCTCTCTTCCTACCTCAGGACGCCGCAGCGGCGCGCGAGCGCTCGCCGAGGATCGTCTTGATGCGCGCGAGGTCGCGCCGCACCTGACGGACCCGTGCCGTATTCTCCAGCTGACCGCTCGCTCGCTGGAAGCGCAGGTTGAAGGCCTCCTTCGCGAGGTCGTCGATCTGCTGCTGCAACTCGTCGGCGGTCTTCGCCCTGATGTCGCTCGACTTCATTGCGGAACCTCCTCACCCAGACGGGTCACGAAACGCGTGCTGATCGGCAGCTTGGCGGCGGCGAGGTCGAACGCCTCCTTCGCCAGCGCATGCGGCACGCCGTCGAGCTCGAACATGATGCGGCCTGGCTTGACGCGGCAGACCCAGAACTCGGGCGCGCCCTTGCCCGAGCCCATACGGACCTCGGCCGGCTTCTGCGACACCGGCACGTCCGGGAAGATGCGGATCCAGACGCGGCCGATGCGGCGGATGTGGCGGGTGATGGCGCGCCGCGCCGCCTCGATCTGTCGTGCCGTGACGCGGCCCGGCTCGACGGCCTTCATCCCGAAGGAGCCGAAATTGAGCGACGTCCCGCCTTTCGCCAGACCGTGGATCCGGCCCTTGTGCGCCTTGCGGTATTTGGTGCGCTTCGGACTAAGCATAATTCGTTCCTACAAACCCAAGTCGTCAGACGGCGGCGTCGCGGCGCGGACGATCGCTGCCGCCGGTCGGCTGTGCCTCGGCGGCGCGCTTGTCCTGTGCCATCGGGTCGTGCGCCAGGATCTCGCCCTTGAACACCCAGACCTTGACGCCGCAGGTGCCATAGGTGGTCTTCGCCGTGCCGTAGCCGAAATCGACGTCGGCACGCAGCGTGTGCAGCGGCACGCGACCTTCGCGGTACCATTCCATCCGCGCGATCTCGGCGCCGCCGAGCCGCCCGGAGCAGTTGATCCGGATGCCCTGCGCGCCGAGACGCATCGCCGATTGCACGGCTCGCTTCATGGCGCGGCGGAAGGCGACGCGACGCTCGAGCTGCTGCGCGATACCGTCGGCGATCAGCTTGGCCTCGATCTCGGGCTTGCGGATCTCGACAATGTTCAGGCTGACCTCGCTCTTCGTCATCTTGGCGAGATCGGTGCGCAGCTTTTCGATGTCGGCGCCCTTCTTGCCGATGACGACGCCCGGCCGCGCCGAGTGGATCGTGATCCGCGTCTTCTTGGCGGCGCGCTCGATGACGATGCGGCTGACGCCGGCCTGCAGCAGGCGCTCGTTCAGGAAGCGGCGCAGGCGGATGTCCTCGTGCAGCAGCGTCGAGTAGTCCTTGCGCGCGAACCAGCGCGAGTCCCAGGTGCGGTTGATGCCGACCCGCAAGCCGTAGGGATGAACCTTTTGACCCATGGTGGCTCCTTAACCCTGCGCTTTTTCTTCGCGCTCGCGCACGATGACCGTGAGATTGCTGAAATACTTCTCGACCTGCGCGGCACGGCCGCGGCCGCGTGCATGGAACCGCTTCATCGCGAAGGCGCGGCCGACATGCGCCTCCTTGACGTAGAGCCGGTCGACGTCGAGCTGGTGGTTGTTCTCGGCGTTGGCGATCGCCGCCTGCAACACCTTCTTGACGTCGCGCGCGACGCGGCGCGGCGAGAACGTCAGCTCGGCGACGGCGCTGGCGGCGCTCTTGCCGCGGATCGACTCGGCGACGAGGTTGAGCTTGCGCGCGCTCACCGAGATGACCTTGAGGAAGGCCTTCGCCTCGGTCTCGGGCAGGTCGCGGGGTGCCTTTTGCTTGCTCATGATGTCAGGCCCTCTTCGCCTTCTTGTCGGCCGCATGGCCGTAGAAGGTGCGGGTCGGCGAGAACTCGCCGAACTTGTGACCGACCATGTTCTCGGTGACGAGCACCGGGATGAACTTGTGGCCGTTGTACACACCGAAGGTCAGCCCGACGAACTGCGGGAAGATCGTCGAGCGACGCGACCAGGTCTTGATGACCTCGTTGCGCCCCGTCGACCGGGACTTTTCTGCCTTCTTCAAGAGGTAACCGTCGATGAACGGTCCCTTCCATATCGAACGAGCCACTAGCGGTCTCCGTTACTTGGTCTTACGCCGACGCACGATGTAGCGGTCGGTCGACTTGTTCTGACGCGTCTTCTTGCCCTTGGTCGGCTTGCCCCACGGCGTGACCGGGTGGCGGCCGCCCGAGGTGCGGCCTTCGCCGCCGCCGTGCGGATGGTCGATCGGGTTCATCGCAACGCCGCGCACCGAGGGGCGGTGGCCGAGCCAGCGATTGCGGCCGGCCTTGGCGATGACGATGTTCTGCTGGTCCGGGTTCGAGACGGCGCCGATCGTGGCGCGGCACTCGGCGCGGACCATGCGGACCTCGCCCGAGGCGAGACGCAGCAGCGCATAGCCGGCGTCGCGGCCGACGAGCTGGCAATAGGTGCCGGCGGCGCGGGCGAGCTGGCCGCCCTTGCCGGGCTTCATCTCGACGTTGTGGATGATCGTGCCAACCGGCATGTTCTTCATCGGCATCGAGTTGCCGGGCTTGACGTCGACCTTCTCGCCGGCGACCACCTTGTCGCCTGCCTTGAGGCGCTGCGGCGCGATGATGTAGGAGAGCTCGCCGTCCTCGTACTTGATGAGGGCGATGAACGCCGTGCGGTTCGGATCGTACTCCAGCCGCTCGACCGTCGCGACCATGTCGAGCTTGCCGCGCTTGAAGTCGATGATGCGATAGCGCCGCTTGGCGCCGCCGCCGCGCCGGCGCATCGTGATGCGGCCGGTGTTGTTGCGGCCGCCGTGCTTGCGCAGGCCCTCGGTCAGCGCCTTGATCGGGTCGCCCTTCCAGAGCTCGCTGCGTTCGACGATGACGAGCTCGCGCTGCGAGGGCGTCGTCGGCTTGAATGTCTTGAGCGCCATGGCGTCAGATTCCCGTCGTCACGTCGATCTTCGAACCCTCGGCGAGGGTGACGATCGCTTTCTTGTAGTCCGAGCGCTGGCCCAGCTTGCCGCGGAAGCGCTTGAGCTTGCCGCCGACGCGGATCGTGTTGACCGCCTCGACCTTGACCTTGAACAGCCCCTCGACCGCGGCCTTGACCTCGCGCTTGGTCGCGGTCAGCGGCACGCGGAAGGTGACCTGGTTGTGCTCCGACGCGGCCGTCGACTTCTCGGTGATCACGGGCGAGCGGACGAGACCGTACATCTCCTCGCGCGACAGCACCGTCGGCGCCGCCGGAATGACGCGGAACCTGCTCATTTCAGACGAGCCTCCAGGTGTTGCACTGCTTCGCGCGTCAGCACGAGCACGTCGCGGCGCAGGATGTCGTAGACGTTGGCGCCCTGCTGCGGCAGCACGTCGACCTTGGGCAGGTTGCGGGCGGCGCGCGCGAAATTCTCGTCGAGCGTCTCGCCGCCGATGATCAGCACCGACTCCCAGCCGAACTTGGCGAGGCGGTCGCCGAGCACCTTGGTCTTGCCCTCGCTGAGCGTCGCGGCGTCGAGGACGATCAGCTTGCCCTCGGCCTGCTTCGACGACAGCGCCGTCTTGAGCGCGAGGCGGCGGACTTTCTTCTGCAGATCGAACGCATGGCTTCGCACGACTGGTCCGAAGATCACCGCGCCGCCGCGGAACTGCGGCGAGCGCAGCGAGCCCTGACGGGCGCGACCGCCGCCCTTCTGAGCGAAGGGCTTCTTCGTCGTGCCCTGGATGTCGCTGATGCCCTTGGTCTTGTGCGTCCCGGCGCGGCGCTTGGCGAGCTGATAGTTCACCATGCGCGCCAGGATGTCGCGGCGGACCGCGACGCCGAACACGTCCTCCGACAGCTCGATCTCGCCGACGTCCTCGTTGGCGAGGTTCTTGACACTGAGCTTCATGCTACTCGCTCCCCGCCCCGCTCGGCGTTCCGTCGGTCGCGGCGCCTTCCGGCGCGCTATCCGGCGTAGCGGCTACCGCGGCGGTCCGAAGCGCTGCCGGGAACGGCAGATCCTTCGGGGCCTTGCGCTTTACCGCGTCCTTGATCAACACATACCCGCCCTCGCTGCCCGGCACCGAGCCGCGCAGCATGATCAGGCCGCGCTCGGCGTCGGTGGCGACGACGCGCAGATTCTGCGTCGTCACGCGCTCGGCGCCCAAGTGGCCGGCCATCTTCTTGTTCTTGAAGGTCTTGCCGGGATCCTGGCGCTGACCCGTCGAGCCGTGGCTGCGATGCGAGACCGAGACGCCGTGGGTCGCCCGCAAGCCGCCGAAGTTGTGGCGCTTCATGGCGCCGGCGAAGCCCTTGCCGATCGAGGTGCCGACGACGTCGACGAACTGGCCGGCGAGGAAATGCTCGACCGAGAGCTCGGCGCCGACTTCCAGGACCGCGTCGGTCGGGACGCGGAACTCGACGACCCACTGCTTCGGCTCGACCTTCGCCTTGGCGAAATGGCCGCGATTGGCTTGGCTGACGTTCTTGACCTTCGCCTTGCCGACGCCGAGCTGTAGCGCGCTGTAGCCGTCCCGCTCGGGGGTGCGGACGTCGATGACCTGGCAATTGTCGACCTTGAGCACCGTCACGGGCACGTGATTGCCCTCGTCGGTGAAGATCCGCGTCATGCCGATTTTCTGAGCGATGAGTCCGGTTCGCATGGCGGGCCTCAGAGCTTGATCTCGACGTCGACACCGGCGGCGAGGTCGAGCTTCATCAGCGCGTCCACCGTCTGCGGCGTCGGATCGACGATGTCGAGCACGCGCTTGTGGGTGCGGATCTCGAACTGCTCGCGCGACTTCTTGTCGATGTGCGGCGAGCGCAGCACCGTGTACTTCTCGATCTTCGTCGGCAGCGGGATCGGGCCGCGGACGCGCGCACCGGTCCGCCGTGCCGTGTTGACGATCTCGCTCGTCGACTGGTCGAGGACGCGATGGTCGTACGCCCTGAGGCGGATCCGGATATTCTGACTTTCCATAATACTACTTCCTGTTTACCCGAGCCGCGTTACCAGCCGTCGTCTTTTCATCGTCTACCGTGGATGGCCGGATCGAGTCCGGCCATGACGGTCCTAACGGACCGTCACTTGATGATCTTGGCGACGACGCCGGCGCCGACGGTGCGGCCGCCCTCGCGGATCGCGAAGCGCAGGCCCTCGTCCATCGCGATCGGCGCGATCAGCTCGACTTCCATCGTGATGTTGTCGCCCGG
>JAQGID010000360.1 GCA_028291405.1 Rhodospirillales bacterium
AGCGTATGCATCAGCCGGAACGCGACGCCGCGCGTCAAGCCGGCGCGGCGCGCAATCTCGGCGAGCGGGAGGGCCGCGTGCGCCTCGGCCAATAGCTCGAGGATGAGCAGGCCGCGTTCGAGGGCGATGGCCGTGTATCGCGCGGAGCCATCCTTCGCCGCCGCTGGATCTTCCTTTGCGGCATGGCCTCGTCGGCGCTTCAGAACCGGTTCCTCTTCCATCCATCTCAACGACGTCTCAATTTTTGTACTTTATATATATTTTTCATGGTGTTGTAAATCATATTTTGGAGGCGCGACCATGAGCTACCTGCGCAACGCCTGGTACGTTGCCGCCTCGGCCAGAGAGATCGGTCGCACGCCGTTTCGCCGCGTGCTGCTCGATGAGCCGGTCGTGCTGTTCCGCACCCTGTCGAATGCGCCGGTCGCGCTCTTCGACCGCTGCCCGCACCGCATGGCGCCGCTGTCACGCGGCCTGCTGGTCGGCGACACCTTACAATGCGGCTATCACGGGCTGCGCTTCGACCGCGCCGGCACCTGCGTCCATAATCCCCATCCCGGACCAACCCCCAGCGCGGCGCGGGTGAAGAGCTAGCCGCTTGTCGAGCGGCACGGCTTCGTCTGGATCTGGATGGGGGCGGCGGCGGAAGCGGATCTTGCGCTCATTCCTGACCTGGAACCCTTCGGCCGCGAGGACGGCTATGCGACCGTCGCGGGCTACCTTCGCATCGCCGCGAATTACCAGCTGATCACCGACAATCTTCTCGACCTCAGTCACGTCGAGTTCATGCATCCCACCTTCGCCGCCGAGGAATTCATCGAGACTACGCGCGCCGAGTTGATTCGGCAGGGGACGACCGTTCAGTCGAATCGCTGGAAGCCGCAATGCAAGGTCAGCCGCTTCCTGCGGATGTTCTGGACCTCGGACTCGGTCCGTGGAGATGCCAGGGCGAACATGCGCTGGCATCCGCCGGCGACGCTCTATCTCGACGTCGGCGTCACGGAAGTGGGTGCGCCGATCGGCGAGGGCGTGACCCTCCCCTTCGCCCACCTTCTGACGCCGGAAACCAAGACCGGCACGCATTACTTCTGGGCGATGATCCGAGATTGCCGCGTCGATGACGCCGAGCTGAACGAGCAGGTGCACCGGATCGTCACCAGCGCCTTCGCTGACGAGGACGAACCGATGATCGAAGCGCAGCAGCAGGAGATCGGCCCCGATCTCGACCTGATGTCGCTGCGGCCCGTCCTGCTCCATCCTGATGCAGCCGCCGTGGCAGCCCGCCGGGTGCTCGCAGGGCTGATCGACGCGGAGCGGCAGCCGAGGGGCCTTGCGGCAGGCTCTCCCGACGTCGGCGCTTCCGCCGGCGCTGCGAGCGAATGATGGCTCTGCCCGCCGCAGGAAGGGCCAGTCGCGACTGGAACCCCGCCTTCATCTCGCTGGAACAGATCGGAAAGACGTTCGCGACCGACGACGGCGAAGTCACCGCGATCGAGGCGGCGACGCTGAGCATCCGCCAAGGTGAAACCGTCGCTCTGATTGGACCGAGCGGATGCGGCAAGAGCACCTTGCTCATGCTGATGGCAGGCCTGCTGTCCCCGACGACCGGACATCTCACGATCGAAGGCCAAGCCGTCACATCGCCGCGCAAGGACCTAGCGGTGGTCTTCCAGCGTGATCTTCTGTTCGACTGGAAGACCGTGCTGGGGAACGTGCTCTCTCCGTTCGAATTGCGCGGCGAGCCGAGATCCTTGCACGTGCAGCGGGCGCGCGAACTCCTGGCGCACGTTGGGCTGCAGGGGTTCGAGGACCGACGCCCGTACGAGCTCTCGGGCGGCATGCGCCAGCGCGTCGCACTGTGCCGCGCGCTCATCCAGGACCCGAGCATACTCCTGCTCGACGAGCCGTTCGCCGCGCTCGATGCCCTGACGCGCGAGCAGATGCAGCTCGATTTGCAGCGGCTTTCGGCGGAGCAGCCGCGCACGACGGTGCTCGTCACGCACGACATCGTCGAGGCCGTCTTCATGTCGGACGTCGTCGTCGTGATGACCGCGCGGCCCAGCCGGATCCGTCGGACCATCGTCATCGACCTGCCGCGTCCGCGCACCGTCCACACGCGCAATCTGCCCGGCTTCGGCGACCATGTCGCCGAAATACACCGGCTTTTTACGGAGCTTGGCGTGATCCATGGCTGAAGCGCTGCCGGTCCGATCGCCCGGGTCTCGTCGCGGCCGCCGGGGCAGGCGCGCTCGCGACGGCCGGATGCTGTGGGGCGTCGCCTCGATGCTTCTCGCCATCGGTCTATGGGCGCTGGTCGTTCTTACGATCGAGCCCCCGTCCTACGTCCTCCCGGCGCCCTGGGACGTGATCCTGCGCGCGTGGAAGGACTGGGCGCTGATCCTGAGCCAGGGCACGTCGACCGTCGGCGAGATCGTCGCCGGCCTAGTCCTCAGCGCAGTGATCGCCGTTCCCTTCGGCGTCTTCATCGTCGCCATACCGGTCGTCGACAAGCTCGTCTACCCGATCCTCATCGCATTCAACAGCATCCCCAAGGTCGCGCTCGCGCCGCTTTTCGTCGTCTGGTTCGGCTACGGCATCTTCCCGCGCGTGCTGATCACCGTGTCGATCGCGTTCTTCCCGGTGCTCGTCTCGACCGTGACGGGTCTCAAATCGGTCGATCCGGACATCCTCCGCCTGGCGCGATCGATGCGCGCGCAGAGCCGTCAGGTCTTTCTGCGCGTTCGCCTGCCCAACGCGCTTCCCAGCGCTTTCGCCGGCCTCAAGGTGGCGACCAGCCTCGCGGTGATTGGCGCCATCATCGGCGAGTTCGTCGCCTCCGACCGCGGCTGGGGCTACATGCTCGTGCAGGCGAGCGGCAGCCTGGATACGCCGCTGATGTTCGCGGTCGTCATCTGCCTCGCTGTGGTGGCGAGCCTGCTGTTCTACGCGGTGGACGTGGCCGAGCGCAGCGTCATCTCGTGGCACGCGTCTCACCGTCAGTGAAGCCATTCGACAGGCAAGGAGCATCCGATGAGCCGAATTCGCAGCAGCCTCTATGCCGTTTCGATCCTTGCCGCCGCCGTTGCCGCCGCGCCGGCCTCCGCCGCCGACAAGGTTTCGCTGCGCTTCGGTTTCGTCGCCACCGGCCTCGACTCGATCTGGACCTATGGGATCGAGCGCGGCTTCTTTCGCGACCAGGGCATCGAGCTCGAGCTGCGCGAGGGCAAGGGCTCGGCAGTGACGGCGCAGACCGTTGCCGCGGGCACCGACGACTTCGGCGTCGACATCGACGGCGGCACCTTCCTGACGCTCGCCGCAAAGGGACTTCCGGCGACCGCCATCCTCGCGGTCGCTGCGAAAAGCCCGCTGGTCGTCTTCTCGTCGCTCGACGCGCCGCTCAAGTCGCCGGCGGCATTGGTCGGCAAGAACATCGCCATCACCGCCGGCGACGGTCCCTCTGCATTGCTCCCCGCCCTGCTGGAGATGAATCACATCGGTGCGGCGCAGGTCACGCAAATCAACATGCAGCCGGGGCCCAAGCTCACCAGCCTCCTGTCGGGCCGCGTCGACGGCGTCGCGACGAACGTCGTGCTGCGGCCGACACTTGAAGCGAAGGGCATGAAGGTCTTCTCGCTCATGTACGCGGACCACGGCGTCGTTACCCCGGGTCTCTACATGATCGCCGCAAACCATATGCTCGAGAGCAATCCCGATCTCGTGCGTCGCTTCGTCCAGGCCGCCGCACAGTCGATGGCGGCGACCGAGCAAGATCCTGACGCCGCGGCGGCGAGCTTCAGCAAGGCGTATCCGCAATACAGCCCGGAGATGGCGGTCAACGAGACCAAGGTGGTGCTGTCGCTCTACCGTTCCCCGGACACCGAAGGCAAGCCGGTCGGCACGATCTCGCTCGCCGATGCGAAGGCCGGCGCCGAGATCCTGGAGAAATTCGGGTCCTACCCGGCGGGCGCCGATCCGGCACGTTTCGTGACGAACCGTTTTCTCTCGGGACAGTGAGACGGACCGAGTCGAGGTCCATCAGGGAGGTTTCATGCCACTTCACATCGAAGATCTTACGCCGGCGATCGGCTCGGTGATCGGCGATATCGACATCGCCGACGCGGCGGTCCTCGATCGGCACGGCGCTGCGCTCAGGAAGGCGCTTCTCGACCGCCAGGTGATCTTCTTTCGCGGCCAGAATCTGTCGCCGGCGGCGCAAGTTCGCCTTGCGACCGTCTTCGGGCAGGCGCGGCCGCTCTCCTCGACCTTTCCCTCGCATCCCGACGATCCCTGCCTCGAGATCCTTGAGAGCAAGGGGCGCCGCACCGGGACGGATGTCTGGCACGCCGACATGACATGGCAAACATCGCCGCCGATCGCGGCATGCCTCTTCGCGGTCGAGGTGCCACGCACGGGCGGCGACACGCTCTGGGCAAGCATGACCGCCGCGCACGACGCGATCGATCCCCAGCTCCGGGCCTATCTCGCGAGCCTGCAAGCGGTCCATAACTGGGAGACGCCCGAACTCCTCGAAAGCCTCCGCTCGAAGCGGGACGCGCCCGAGCAATATGCCCGCATGCGCGACGCCTATCCGCCGATCGCCCATCCGGTCATCGTGACGCATCCCGAGACGGACAGGCAGATTCTGTACGTCAACGAGTTCTACACGACCGAGCTCCTCGGCGTGACCCGCAGCGAGAGCGACGCGCTGCTTCGGCACCTGACCTCGCTCGCGCATGTGCCCGAATGGCAGGTGCGATTTCGCTGGGAGCCCGGCTCAGTCGCGATCTGGGACAATCGCTCGACGCAGCACTACGCCGTGAACGACTATCACCCGACCCGCCGGCTGATGCACCGGGTCGCGATCCACGGTCGCGCCGCTTCGGATCACGGGTCGACCGAGCGGCGGCAGTTCGGTCTCGGAGCGTGACGGCGACGCGGCGTTGTCGCCCTACCCGGCGCGGCGCCGCTTTGTCTGTCGGCTGCGGCCCTGGTGCGGCTCCTCGTCGAACAGCTCGGCGAGTTTTTCCATGACGGTGCCGCCGAGTTGCTCGGCGTCGACGATGGTGACGGCGCGGCGGTAATAGCGGGTCACGTCGTGGCCGATGCCGATCGCCATCAGCTCGACCGGCGAGAAACGCTCGATCTCGTCGATGACCTCGCGGAGGTGGCGCTCGAGGTAGTTCCCTGGGTTGACGGAGAGCGTCGAATCGTCGACCGGCGCGCCGTCCGAGATCACCATCAGGATGCGCCGCTGCTCGGGACGTCCGAGCAGGCGGTTGTGCGCCCAGAGCAGCGCCTCGCCGTCGATGTTCTCCTTGAGGATGCCTTCGCGCAGCATCAGCCCGAGGCTGCGCCGCGCCCGGCGCCACGGCGCGTCGGCCGGCTTGTAGACGATGTGGCGGAGATCGTTGAGCCGGCCGGGGCTCGCCGGCTTGCCGCCGGCGATCCAGCGCTCGCGCGATTGGCCGCCTTTCCAGGCGCGCGTCGTGAAGCCGAGGATCTCGACCTTGACGCCGCAGCGCTCGAGCGTCCGCGCCAAGATGTCGGCGCTCATCGCCGCGACGGTGATCGGCCGGCCGCGCATCGAGCCGGAATTGTCGATCAGCAGCGACACGACGGTGTCGCGGAAGCTCATCTCCTTCTCGCGCTTATAGGACAGTGGGAAGACCGGGTTGGTGACGACGCGCGCCAGCCGCGCTGCATCCAGCATGCCATCGTCGAGATCGAACTCCCAGGCGCGCGTCTGCTTCGCCATCAGCCGGCGTTGCAGCCGGTTGGCGAGGCGCGAGATGACGCTCTGGAGATGCGCCAGCTGCTGGTCGAGCAGATGGCGCAGCCGCGTCAGCTCCTCGGCGTCGCAGAGATCTTCGGCCTCGACGATCTCGTCGAACTGCGACGTGAAGGCCTTGTAGAAATCGCTCTGGCTGCCGGTCGCGGCATTGCGCGGCTGGGCGCCCGGCCGGCCCGGCTTGTCGGGGTCCTCGTCGCCGGCGCCGGATTCCATTTCGGCCTCGGTCTCCTCGCCGCCGGTGTCCTCGCCGTCCTTGCCGGCCTCCGGCGTGCCGCCCTCGAGCGAGGATTCGCTGCCGGCAGCCTCGCGGTCGCCGCCCTCGCTCTCGCCTTCCTCGCTCTCGCCTTCCTCTTCGCCCTCGGATTCGGAATCGTCGCCCTCCGAGGCATCCTCGGCGTCGCCGAGTTCGAGGTCGTGGATCAGGCGGCGCGCCACCCGCGCATAGGCATCCTGGTCGTCGATCGCATCGTGCAGCTCGGTGATGTCCTTGCCGATGCGGCCTTCGAGATAGGGGCGCCAGGAATCGACGACCTTGCGCGCGGCGCGCGGCGGCTTCTCGCCGGTCAGCTGCTCGCGAGTCAGCAGGCGGATCGCGTCGGGCAGGGTCACGTCGCTGCGCTCGCTCATGCGCTCGAAGCCCTGGCGGCGATAGCGCTCGTCGAGCATCGCGTCGAGATTGCCGGCGACGCCGATCATGCGGCGCGAGCCGAGCGCCTCGACGCGCGCCTGCTCGACCGCCTCGTAGATCGCGCGGGCGCTCTCGCCGGTCGGCATGCGGCGGCGATGCACCGCCTCGTCGTGATAGCGCAGGCGCAGCGCGATGGCGTCCGCGGCGCCGCGCAGCTGCGCCGCCTCGGCATGCGAGATGTCGCGGCCGGGCGACGGCAGCTTGACCCGCGTCCCCGCGGCGCTCGCCGGCTCGGCGCCATAGGTGACCTGGACATCCTCGCGCTCGGCGATCGCGCGCAATGCCGCCGCCGTCGAACGCTTGAAGATCTCGGTCGGGCTGTCGCTGTTGTTGCTGCTCATCCGGCGATCATACCAGGGTCGCCTTGACGCCGCTCTCCATCAGCTCGGTGCCGAAGCAGCGCTGGTAGTACTCGGCCACCGTGGCGCGCTCGATCTCGTCGCATTTGTTGAGGAACGTCACCCGGAAGGCGAAGGCGATGTCGTTGAAGATCGTCGCGTTCTCGGCCCAGGTGATGACGGTGCGCGGCGACATCACGGTCGAGATGTCGCCGTTGATGAAGCCCGAGCGCGTCAGATCGGCCAGGGCGACCATCGCGCTGATCTTGCGGCGCCCCTCGTCGTTGTCATAGGCCGGCGACTTGGCGAGGACGATCTCGACCTCGGCGTCGTGCGGCAGGTAATTGAGTGTCGCGACGATGTTCCAGCGGTCCATCTGGCCCTGGTTGATCTGCTGCGTGCCGTGATAGAGGCCGGTCGTGTCGCCGAGCCCGACGGTGTTCGCCGTCGAGAACAGGCGGAATGCTTTGTGCGGCCGCATCACCTTGTTCTGGTCGAGCAGCGTCAGCTTGCCCTCGACCTCGAGGACGCGCTGGATGACGAACATGACGTCCGGCCGGCCCGCATCGTACTCGTCGAAGACCAGCGCCGTCGGGTGCTGCAGCGCCCAGGGGAGGATGCCCTCCTTGTACTCGGTGATCTGGACGCCGTCGCGCAGCACGATCGCATCCTTGCCGATCAGATCGATGCGGCTGATGTGGCTGTCGAGGTTGATGCGGATCGTCGGCCAGTTGAGCCGAGCCGCGACCTGCTCGATATGGGTCGACTTGCCGGTGCCGTGATAGCCCTGGATCATGACTCGGCGGTTGTAGGCGAAGCCCGCCAGAATGGCCAAGGTCGTATCGTGGTCGAAACGATAGGCCTCGTCGAGATCCGGGACATGCTCGGTCGGCTGGCTGAAGGCCGGGCATTGCAGGTCGCTGTCGATGCCGAAAGTCTGGCGGACCGAGACCGTGATGTCGGGGAGGTCGGCGCCGCCGGTCGCGGCGGGCTTGCTGGTGTTTGCCGATGCCATAATGCGAGGTGATCCTACGTGGTGAACAGGGTCGGAGAGTGCGTCAGGAGAAATAGCTGGCCTTCAATGTCGCATAGGCCTGGTTGATCGTCTTCAGCCGCTCCTCCGACTCTTTGTCGCCGCCGTTGGCGTCCGGATGATGCAGCTTGACCAGCTCCTTGTAGCGCGCCTTGAGCCGGACGACGGTGAAGGGCGGCGTGATCTCGAAGACGGCGAGCGCCTCCTCCTGCGCCGACAACGGCCGTCTGCGCTCGTTCCTGCGCTCGCTGTGCCCGTCGGACTCGGCGTCGCCGGTGACGCCGAAATCGTCGCGGATATGCGGCCCGTGCAGCGCGCTGAAACGGCTGCCGAGCGGCCAGGTCGGCCGCTGCCACACGGTGTCGTTGCGAACCTCGGCCTCGATCTCAGCCTCGCTCATGCCGGCATAGTAGTTCCACGCCGCATTGTATTCGCGCACATGCTCGAGGCAAAACCAGAAAAACGCATCGAGGCTGGCGCGCGAGCGCGGCGCCCGGAAGTCGCCGCCGGCGAGGCAGCCGGCGCGGTCGCAGACGCGGATTTGCGGCTGCGGCTCGGACGCCATCGGACTCTGCAGGCGAGCGCGGGACATGGACTGAGTATGGGGAGCCACGCCGAGGCTGACAAGCGCTGCGGCGGCGATCCAGCCTTGCCTCGAAAGACCGCGGATTTCCGCCGGGCGACGTTGACAGGCGGGGCCCGCGCCGCCACCTTTCGCGGCACCTGCAGCTTGCCGCCAACGCCGGAGATCCAGATGGGCGAAATCGCCGACCGCATCCGCCGAAAGCTGACCGAAAGCCTGGCGCCGACGCGTCTCGATCTCCAAGACGAATCCGCCCGCCACGCCGGCCATGCCGGGGCGCATCCTGGCGGCGAGACGCATTTCCGCGCCGAGATCGTCGCCGCTGCCTTCGCCGGCGAGAGCCGCGTCACCCGCCAGCGCCGAGTCTACGCCATCCTGGCCGATGAGCTGCGCGGCCAGGTCCACGCACTGTCCCTGACGACGCTGACGCCGGACGAGGACCGCGGCTGACGGGGAACGACCGAGCGACGCCTCTTACGTCCCCGTATAGAACGCCGGCCAGCGCCGCTTGACCACCGGACTGTCGCTGGCGAAGGCGTGGCAGGTATCGAGCAGCTTCGGACGTTGCGCCGGGTCTTCCGTCTTGCCGGCCGCGGCGTCGCGTTCGGCGCGCTCGCGGTGGAGGATCGGGGCGATCGTCTGGAAGGCGGTGGTTGCCATCGGACCCAGTAGCTCGACGAGATGGGTGCAGCCCTGGGCGCCGCCGACCAGCTCGCCGGCGCGCCGGCGATAGCCGGAATCGAGCCGCAGCCCGATGAGGCGCTGGAAATTCGGCGTGATGTCGGGGCAGATGCGGAAGGGCGAGGAGTCGGTCACCGCCTCGATCGCCTGGATCGTCAGCGTGTCGTCGACGGTGAGCCTCAGCCACATGTCGTGGATCGGCTCGCCCGGCTTGACCTCGTGCTTCTCGGGATTGACGAAGGCGTAGGACTTGACGTCGGTCATGTGACCTTCGATGTCCCACAGCCCGTCGCTGCGGCGAAAGCCGCGGCACTCGATGCGGCGGGTATGGATGGGCTCGCGCGGAGCGGGGGGCGACAGCGGCATTCTTGCTATTTAGGGGCGCCGCCCGCCCCGCGCCAGCTCAATCTTGCTACTTGACGTCGCGGGTCGTGGTCGTGGTTACCGAGGAAGAGGACGTCGGCACCGGAACCGGCGCGGTCGTCGTCTCGGTCGTCGTCGTCTTGACGACCTTGTCGGAGGAGCAGGCGCCGAGGAGGAATGTGCCGGCGAGCAGCGCAGTGGCGGCAAGCAGGGTACGGGGGCTCTTGATCATGATCGTTCATCCGTCTGGATAGGGGGTGAGGAATCCGGCGACTACTTTTGAATCGTCGTCGTGGTCTGCGTCGTCGTCGTGACCGGCGGCGGCGGGACGGTCGTCGTCACCTCTGCCGAGCTGCGCGTGCTGGTGGTGGCGTTCAGCGTGCCGGCGCCGCTGCTGAAGCTCTGCGTCTTGTCGAAGCTCTGGCTCTTGTTGACCTCGACGCCGTTGCTGTCGACGCTGTGCTCTTTCTTGGTTTCGCTGAAGCTGCCGGCCGGACCGGTCGTCACCGCCGGCGTCTCGACCGTGTTCTGCGGCGAACCGCTCTGCGCGAGGGCGGCAGTCGACAGCATCGCAAGCGCCGCAGCGCCTGCAATCGAATTCCATGTCATGAGGGCTCTCCTGCGAGATTGGCGCGGGCCTCTCGCCCGTGGCTCCATGGGAGCTACCGTGGAACGAGCGCATATCGGCGCAAGTTCCATCAACAGGTGAGTCGGTCCGATGCCGGCAGCGGACGAAGCGCCTTATGCGGCGAGACGCTCCGCAAGGAAGGCGACGAGCGTCTCTTCCGGCACTTCCTGGGTGATCACGACCTCGCCGATGCGGCGCGGCAGGATCAGCGTGATGCGGCCGTCGCGCATCTTCTTGTCCTTGCGCATGTGGCGGACCAGCGCCGCCGCCTCGAAGCGGCGACCGTTGGGGCGCGGAATGCGGCTTGGCAGCTCGGTTGCGGCGAAGTGGCGGCGAACCCGCTCGACATCGGCGCCGGGGCAGGTTCCGAGCGCGGCGGCGAGATCGAACGCGAGCGCCATGCCGATCGCCACCGCCTCGCCGTGCAGCAGGGCGTCGCCGAAGCCGGTCTCCGCCTCGAGCGCATGGCCGAAGGTATGGCCGAAATTGAGCAAGGCGCGCTCGCCGGTCTCGCGCTCGTCGACCGCGACCACGGCTGCTTTTGCGGTGCAGCTCACGACGACGGCGCGGCGCTGCGCCGCCGCGTCGCCGGCGAGCAGCGCCGCGCCGTGCCCCTCCAGCCAGGCGAAGAATTCGGGATCGCGGATCAATCCGTATTTGACGATCTCGGCATAGCCGGCGCGCAGCTCGCGCGGCGGCAGCGTCGCCAGCGCGTCGGTGTCGGCGAGGACGAGGCGCGGTTGATGGAAGGCGCCGACGAGGTTCTTGCCCTGCGCCGTGTCGATCGCCGTCTTGCCGCCGACCGAGCTGTCGACCTGCGCCAGCAGCGTCGTCGGGACCTGCACGAAGTCGATGCCGCGCAGCAGCGTCGCCGCGGTGAAGCCGACGAGGTCGCCGACGACGCCGCCGCCGAGCGCCGTCAGGACGGTGCCGCGCTCGATGCCAAGCGCCAGGATCTCCTCGGACAATTTGGCGTAATGCGCGAAGCTCTTGGTCTCCTCGCCCGGCGGCAGGACGATCGCGCGATGCGCGATACCGGCGGAGTCGAGGCCGCGAAGCAGCGCCGGCAGATGCAGCGCGGCGACATTGGCGTCGGTCACGACGATCGTTCGCGGATGCTTCAGCAGCGGGCGCATCAGCGCCCCGCAGTCGCCAATGAGCCCGGCACCGACCAGGATCTCATAACTGCGCCCGCCGAGGGCGACGGGGACGCGCTCGATGCTCATGCCGCGCCGCCGTCGCCGGGAAGCGCGGGCTGCGCAGCGAGGTAGCGCTTGAGCTCGGCGAGGACGCGGCCGAGCGTCGCCTCGGGCGGACCGTCGACGCTGTCGACGACGATGTCGGCCTCGGCATAGACCGGGTGGCGCCGCTCGATCAAGGCGGCAAGGACGGCGCGCGGGTCGCCGTCCTTGAGCAGCGGCCGGTTCTCCCGCCGTCCGATTCGCGCGACCAGGAGGTCGAGATCGGCGCGCAGCCAGATCGAGATGCTCTGGGCGCGGATGCGCTGCCGCGTCGTCTCATCCATGAAGGCGCCGCCGCCGGTCGCCAGCACCTTGACCGTGCCGTCGAGCAGCCGGGCGATGACGCGGCGCTCGCCCTCGCGGAAATAGGCCTCGCCGTGCCGCCGGAAGATGTCCTCGATGCTTTCCCCGGCGGCCGCCTCGATCTCCGCGTCGGCGTCGACGAAGGGCAAATGCAGGCGCGCCGCGAGCCGGCGGCCGATATTGGTCTTGCCGGCGCCCATCAGCCCGACCAGAACGAGGCTGCGCGGCGGCGCGCAGCTCACGCCGAGGTTGGGCCGGCTCGCGTTCTGCGATCCTGTCTCGGACAGAATTCCGGTCATCGCGCCCCGCGCCGCCTCATTCCGGCGCGCTCACGCGGTGCCGGCGCTGCACTCTTCGTTGAAAGCCTCATCGCGCACCGGTAGACTTTTGCCCCAAACTGGCCATAAAGCGACTCTATCATAAATCGCGACGGTGCAAATCGCAGCCGCTCGCTGCTCCTTCAACACCCTCGGGGATGATGGCAAAAATACTCCTGGCGACCTTGCTCGTGCTCGTCGTGCTACTCCTGGGCGGCGGCGTCATCCTCGCCTTCTGGGACATCCCGGCGCCCTCGGCGACCGTCGAGAAGGTCATTCCCGATGCGCGTTTCTCGAAATGACCCCGGCGGCGGCAGCGCCGCCGGTCTTGCCGCGAACTGGGGTGGCGGCAGCGCGGCCGCCGGTCTCGTCGCAACCTGGATTTCCCTCCTTGCGCTGCTGCCGGCGATCCCGGCGGCGCAGGCCGCCGACCCACCGGCTCGGCTAGGTGCGCCGCAACGGCTGACGCCGGCGCCTCGCTCGGCCAAGCCGAGCGAGGTTCCGCCTCCGGCCCCGGAGTCCCGGGGGGCGAGCGGCGGGATCCGCGTCGATCTTCTGGCGCCGCTCGATCCCAATTGGGCGGGGCCGCTGACCGAGGCGCAGGGCGGCTTCCCGCTCGATCTCTGGCGCGGGGCGCCGCGCGCGCTGGTGACCGCGGTCGTGCCGCGGCTCGTCGCGACCAATTCGCCGACCCTGCAATCGCTGACGAACCGCCTGCTGCTGTCGAATGCGCGAGCGCCGGACGATGCGCCGGCTTCGGCGGATGCCGGCGCCGCCGCCGATCCGCCCGGCTTTGCGGCGCTCCGCGTCGACCGTCTCGTTGCCGCCGGCCAGATCGAGGCGGCGAGCGCGCTCCTCGCCGTCGCGCCGACGACCGGCGATGCCGGTCCCCTCGATCGGCGCGGCGTCGAGCTCGCCTTCCTCGGCAACGACCGCAGCACCGCCTGCGACCGGATCGACGCGGATGTCCGCCGCTACCAGGGCCCCTGGTGGAGCCGTGCCCTGATCACCTGCCAGGCGCTCGCCGGCGATCAGGCGAAGGCGAGCCTCGGCCTCGAGCTGCTGAGCGAGCAGAACGCCCCGAAGGACGAGACCTTCGACGCGCTCGTCGAGGCGGTGGCCGGCGGCAAGCCCAGGCTCGAGCATTTGCCCGATCCGTCGCCGCTCCACCTGACGCTGCTCGCCGCCGCCAAGCTGCCGCTGCCGGACGATGCGCTGACCGGCGCCTCGCCGGCGGTGCTGCGCGCCTGGGCCGGCGCCGAGGGCGCGCCGCCGGCCCAGCGCCTCGCCGCCGGCGAGCGTGCCGCCGCCTTCGGCGCCTTGCCGCTCGCCGATCTTCGCAACCTCTACGGCATGACGGAATTCACGCCCGACGAGCGCGCCGGCGCGGTCGGCCGGGTCGGCGCCGACAAGGGAGCGCGCGGCCACGCGCTGCTTTACGTTGCGGCACAGAGCCAGACCTTCGGGCCGACGCGTGCCGAGACGCTGCAGGCGATGCTGTCCCAGGCGCGCAGCGACGGCGATTTCGTCTTCGTCTCCCGCATCGCGGAGCCGCTGCTCCTCGATATCCGGCCGTCCCCCGATCTCGCCTGGTTCGCACCGAATGCGGCGCGCGCCTTGTTCGCCGCAGGCCGCAGCGGCGAGGCGCAGTCCTGGCTCGCCGTCGCCGCTCCGGATGCGGTGCCCGACCTCTATATTCCCTGGCGCCTCGCGCTCGGCCGCGACGGTCCGACCTGGGATGCGAAGCTGCTCGCGGCAGCGCTCGCCGGCCTCCGGAAATCCGACGACGAGGCCGGAGCACGCCGTGCCGCGCTGGCGCTCGCGCTGCTCGGCGCCTTCGACGAGACGGTATCGGGGGCCGACTGGGCGCCGCTCACGGCGCAGCTGCCGCTCGCCTCGCTCGACGTGCCGGGCGCGCCGATTTGGTTCGAGCTGCCGCGCGCCGCCGCCGACAAGCGGCTCGGCGAGGCGGTGCTGCTCGCCCTGGCGACCGCCGGCGAGGGCGATCGCCTGACCGCCCAGCCGGTTCGGCTCGCCGGTGCGATCGCGGCGCTGCGCGAGGTCGGGCTCGAGCCGGAAGCGCGCGCGATCGCGGTGGAGGCGGCGCTCGGCGCCGGGTTGTGACGGCAGCGAAGCGCAAGCCCGCCCTACCGTCGCGTCACGTCGAGGCCTTTCTCGAGATGCTTGTCGCCGAGCGCGGCGCGGCGCGGTTGACGATCGCGGCCTATACCAACGATCTCGCCGATCTCGCCGGTTTCCTCGCCGCTGCCAAGACCGACGTTGCCGCGGCCGACGCGGCGGCGCTGCGGCGCTACCTCGCGAGGCTAACCGATGCCGGCCTCGCGCCGCGCACGACGGCGCGGCGGCTCTCCTGCCTGCGGCAGTTCCACCGCTTTCTCTATGCCGAGGGCGTGCGGAGCGACGATCCGACCGCCGCGCTCGACGCGCCGCGGCTCGGCCGGCCGCTGCCCAAGATCCTCGGCGAGGACGAGGTCGGCCGGCTCATTGCCGCCGCCGAGGCGCGCGGCGGCGCCGAGGGGCTGCGCCTCGTCTGCCTGCTCGAGCTGCTCTACGCCACCGGTATGCGGGTCTCCGAGCTCGTCAGCCTGCCCCTGGCGCGGCTGCGCGACGAGCGTTTCCTCGTCGTCCGCGGCAAGGGCGGCAAGGAGCGCATGGTGCCGTTGAGCGCGCCGGCGCGGGCGGCCCTCGCGGCCTATGGCGCGGTGCGCGGCAGCTTCCTGAAGGAGGGCGAGGTCTCGCGCTATCTCTTTCCGTCGCGCGGTGCCGAGGGCTATCTGACGCGGCGGCGCTGCGGCCAGCTCCTGAAGGAGCTGGCGCTCGCGGCCGGCATCGATCCGGTGCGGGTCTCGCCGCACGTCCTGCGCCACGCCTTCGCCAGCCACCTCCTCGACCACGGCGCCGATCTGCGCAGCGTGCAGCAGATGCTCGGCCACGCCGATATCGCGACGACGCAGATCTACACCCACGTCCAGAGCGAGCGGCTGCGGACGCTGGTCGAGACCCATCACCCGCTCTCGCGCAAGCGGTGAGACGTCGCGGTGGTCGATGCTGCGGCGTCGATTTCCCGTACCCGAGCGGCCGCCGCTGTGTTAGGGAACCCGCCCCATGCGTCATTTTCTCGACTTCGAAAAACCCATCGCCGAGCTGGAGGGCCAGATCGAGGCGCTGCGGCACCTCTCCAACGGCGGCGATCTCAACATCGCCGACGAGGTCGCGCGCCTCGAGGCCAAGGCCAATCGCCAGCTGCGCCAGACCTACGGCAAGCTGACGCCCTGGCAGAAGGTGCAGGTCGCCCGCCACCCCGAGCGGCCGCATTTCTCGGAATACGTCGCGGCGCTGATCACCGACTTCACGCCGCTCGCCGGCGACCGCGGCTTCGCCGAGGACCGCGCCATCATCGGCGGCCTCGGCCGCTTCCGCGGCCGCAGCGTCGTCGTCATCGGCCACGAGAAGGGCGCCGATACCGACGCGCGCGTCCGCCACAATTTCGGCATGGCGCGGCCCGAGGGCTATCGCAAGGCGCGCCGGCTGATGGATCTCGCCGAGCGCTTCAATCTGCCGGTCGTGACGCTGGTCGACACCGCCGGCGCCTATCCCGGCATCGACGCCGAGGCGCGCGGCCAGGCCGAGGCGATCGCCAGCGCCATCGACCGCTGCCTCAAGCTGCGCGTGCCGCTGGTCTCGACGGTCATCGGCGAGGGCGGCTCGGGTGGCGCCATCGCGCTCGCCGCCGGCAATATCGTCCTGATGATGGAGCACGCGATCTACTCCGTCATCTCGCCGGAGGGCTGCTCGTCCATCCTGTGGCGCAGCGCCGACAGCACCCAGGACGCCGCCGAGGCGCTGCGGCTGACGGCGCAGGACCTGCTCAAGCTCGGCGTCGTCGACGCCATCGTCGCCGAGCCGCTCGGCGGGGCGCATCGCGGCCGCGCGACGGCGATCGCCGCCCTCGGCGACGCGATCGAGGCGGCGCTCGTGCCGCTTCTCGCCCTCGATGGCGCCGCCCTCGTCACGCAGCGTCGCGACAAATTCCTCGAGATGGGCAAACGCGGGCTCTGACCGCCTGCCAGGTCCTTGGCAGCAGCCCGGCGCGTCCCCAGATTCAAGCGACCGTCGGCGCCCATGCAGCGGTGACCGCGGAGCGGGAGTGCCAGTCATGACGCCACAGGAACGAGACCTCATCACCGCGCTGCTTGGGCGGCTCCGTCAGGCGCCTCCCCAGCCCAAGGATCCCGAAGCCGAGCAGCTCATCCGCCAGGCGATGGCGGAGCAGCCCGATGCGCCTTATCTGCTCGTGCAGACCGTGCTGATTCAGGACATGGCGCTGCACCAGGCGCAGGCCCGCATCGCCGAGCTCGAGCGCCAGCTCGCCGAGGCGCGGGCGGGGCAGGACAAGCCCGCGGAGCAGCCGACGAGCTTCCTCGGCGGACTGTTCGGCCGCGGCGCCAGCCCGACGTCCGCACCGCCTGCGGGCAGTGTGCCGCCCGCAGGCCCGTGGAGCCGGCCGGCTCCCGCGCCTCAATACGCGGGGCAGCAACCCTATCCGCAGCAGCAGCCCGGCGCCCCGCAGCCTTATCCCGGGCAGGGTCAGCCTTATTCCCCGCAGGGCCAGCCGATGATGGCGCCCGGCATGATGGCGCCCGGAATGATGGCGCCCGGCATGATGGGCGGTGGCTTCGGCGGCGGCGGATTCCTGCGCTCGGCGGCGACGACCGCGGCCGGCATCGCCGGCGGCGCGCTGCTCTTCGAGGGCATCCAGTCGATGTTCGGCGGTCACGGCGGCGGCATGTTCGGCGGCTCGGCGATGCAGCCCGGCCTCAGCGAGACCGTGATCAATAATTATTACGAAAACGATCCGAACGCCGGAAATGCGCCGCAGGAGACCGCGTGGGATCAGCCGGCGGGCGCAGACCCGGGCGTCGACGATGCCGCCGACACCAGCGGCACGCAGGATCCCGGATTCGCGCCGGATACGGATTTCGCCTCCGATTCCGGGACGGATTTCGGCGGCGGCGACGACTACACCTGACCGGCACCTCTTCGGCGCCGGGCGTGACGCTGGGCCGCTGCGCATTATGACGCCCGATACCGCAGCGCAACATTTTGCGTGACTCTGGGTGAGTGATGACTTACTAACGTCATCATCATGAGTCCCATTCGCATGGATAACGAGGAGCGCCGCGGGGCGATTGTCGCCGCCGCGGTGCCGCTGTTCGCGCGCAAGGGCTTCGCCGGCACGACCACCAAGGAGATCGCGGAGGCCGCAACGGTCTCCGAGGCGCTCGTCTTCAAGCATTTCCCCAGCAAGGCCGCGCTCTACGAGGAAATCCTGCATCAGGGATGCCGGGGCGATCCCGGTTTCGAGCATCTCGTCAATGTCGAGCCTTCGACCGGCAATCTGATCGATCTCGTGCACTTCATGATGCACCACTCGCTCGAGCGGGCGGGCGACGAGATGAGCACGCGTCACCGGCTGATGGTGCGCAGCTTCATCGAGGACGGCGAGTATGCGCGCCTCGTCTGCGAGTGGATGGTCGAGAAGATCTATCCGAAGATCGCCGATTGCCTTCGTGCCGCCCAGGCCGCGGGCGATTTGCTCGAGCAGCCGGGCGGTTTCGAGAATCCTTTCTGGTTCGCCCATCACGTCGCCGCGATGGTCGCCTACGCGCGCCTTCCGGGCGCCAGCGTCGTGCCGTATCGCGGCAATGTCGCAGAGGTCATCGCCGAGGCCGCGCGCTTCGTGCTGCGCGGCCTCGGCGTCAAGGACAGCGTCCTCGCCGCGCATCGCGTCAAGGATTTCACACGTCACTCGGCCGCCGCCGAGTAGGTTCGGACATTCCCACGGAGGGGCTGGTGGACACGCATATCGAGCATCTCGAGCAAGCCCAGCGTCCCCCCGCGCCGCCGCGTGACGGCGGACGGCGCCCGCCGACGCGCGGCAAGCTGATCCTCCGCCTCTCGATCATGGCGGTGATCTGCATCGTCGTTTTCGGCGGCTTCTACGGCTACGAGAAGTTCCGCGAGGCGAAGATCGCCGAGTTCTTCGCCGGCATGAAGCCGCCGCCCGTGCCGGTGAACGCCGCGACCGCGGTCTCGACGACGATGCCGCGCTATCTTCCGGGGATCGGCTCTCTCACCGCCGTGCATCAGGTCCAGGTCTCGCCCGAGATCGGCGGCCGCGTCACGAAGATCTTCTTCACGCCGGGCGCCCAGGTCCATGCCGGCGATCCGCTGGTCCAGCTGAACGACCAGCCGGAGCAGGGCGATCTGTCCAATTTCCAGGCCCTGGCACGGCTTGCCCAGATCAACGTGACGCGCGCCAAGGAGCTCGCTTCGCGCCAGAACGGGCCGATCGCGAATGTCGACACCTTCCAGAGCCAGCTCGATCAGGCGAATGCGTCGATCGCCAAGACCCAGGCGCTGATCGCCCAAAAGCTGATCCGGGCACCGTTCGACGGCGTCCTCGGCGTCCGTCAGGTCGATCTCGGCCAGTTCGTGACGGCCGGCTCGGTCGTCGTAACCCTCACCGACCTCGACACGCTCTACGTCAATTTCACGCTGCCCGAGCAGAACCGGGCGGCGCTCGCCATCGGTCAGCAGGTCCAGGTGACCGCCGATGCCTATCCCGGCAAGCCCTTCACGGCGCAGCTCACCACGATCGAGCCGCAGGTCAGCGCCGACACGCGCGCGATCAAGCTGCAGGCGACGCTCGCCAACGCCGACCACCGGCTGCTGCCCGGCATGTTCGCCAACGCGCGCGTCGTCCTGCCGCCGCAAGCCAATGTCGTCACCGTGCCGGAGACGGCGGTCGACTACACGCTCTACGGCGATTCGGTCTTCGTCATCCGCCAGGACGGCGCCGATGCCGGGAAGCCGGTCTTCAAGGTCAAGCGCAGCTTCGTCAAGACCGGCGAGCGCCTCGACGGGAACGTCGCGATCGTCAGCGGTCTCGCCGCCGGCGATCGTATCGTCACGACCGGCCAGCTCAAGCTGATCGACGACGCGGTCGTTCAGCCGGACGAGACCCCCGGGCTCGTCACCCCGGCGACGATCCCCAAGAATTGAGCAGGGACTGATGATGTCCTTCACCGATCTCTTCATTCGCCGGCCGGTCCTCTCGCTCGTCGTCAGCCTGCTCATCCTGCTGGTCGGGTTGCGCGCGATGACGACGCTGCCGATCCGCCAGTTTCCCAAGCTCGACAACACCGTGATCACGATCACCACGGTCTATCCGGGCGCCACCGCCGATCTCATGCAGGGCTTCATCACGACGCCGATCGAGCAGGCGGTCTCCGCCGCCGAGGGCATCGACTACATGACGGCGTCCTCGCAGCAGGGGCGGAGCCTGATCACCGTCACGATCAAGCTGAACTTCGACCCCAGCAAGGCGATGACCGACGTCATGGCCAAGGTGCAGCAGGTCAAGTACCTGATCCCCAAGGAGGCGAACGACCCCATCATCACCAAGTCGACGGGCCAGACGACCGCGGTCATGTATCTCGGCTTCTCCAGCCCCGAGCTCAGCGGACCGGCGATCTCGGACTATCTGTCGCGCGTCGTGCAGCCGCTGCTGTCGACGGTCGACGGCGTCGCCTCGGCCGATGTCATCGGCGGCCAGACCTTCGCGATGCGCGTCTGGCTCGATCCCGACCGCATGGCGGCGCGCTCGATCTCCGCGAGCGACGTCGCGGCCGCGATCCAGGCCAATAATTTCCAGTCGGCGCCGGGACAGTCGAAGGGCTATTGGACGATCACCAACGTGACTGCCGATACCGGCCTCACCGACGTCGAGCAGTTCCGCAACATGGTGGTCAAGGCGAAGGGCGGCGCCCTCGTGCGGGTGCGCGACATCGCCACCGTCGATCTCGGGCCGCAGAGCGAGACATCGAGCGTCTCGATGAACGGCGAGCACGCCGTCTTCATCGGTATCAACGTGACGCCGGACGGCAACCCGCTGACGCTCGTCAAGGGCGTCCGCGCCATGATGCCGCAGCTCGAGCGGACGCTGCCGCCGACCGTCACGATGAAGATCCCTTACGATTCGACGCGCTTCATCCAATCCTCGATCGACGAGGTCGTGTGGACGCTCGGCGAGGCGGTGGCGATCGTCATCGTCGTCATCTTCCTCTTCCTCGGCAGCTTCCGCTCGGTCGTCATTCCCGTCGTCACCATCCCGCTGTCGCTGATCGGCTCGGCGATCATCATGCTGGCGCTCGGCTTCAGTCTCAATTTGCTGACGCTGCTCGCCATGGTCCTGGCGATCGGTCTCGTCGTCGACGACGCCATCGTCGTCGTCGAGAACGTCTATCGCCATATCGAGGACGGAAAATCGCCGGTCCAGGCGGCGCTGATCGGGGCACGCGAGATCGTCGGGCCGGTGATCGCGATGACGATCACCCTCGCGGCGGTCTATGCGCCGATCGGCCTGCTCTCGGGCCTCACCGGCGCGCTCTTCAAGGAGTTCGCCTTCACCCTGGCGGGCGCCGTCATCATCTCCGGCATCGTCGCTCTGACGCTGTCGCCGATGATGTGCTCGCTCTTCCTGACCCGCGAGATGTCGCAGGGCCGTTTCGCCAAGCTGGTCGACCGCAGCTTCTCCAACATCACCAGCTGGTACGGCCGTCGGCTCTCCTCGACGCTCGACTACCGGCCGGTCACGGCGCTCTTCGCCATCGTCGTGCTCGCCAGCATCCCGTTCCTCTATACCCATACGAAGTCCGAGCTGGCGCCGGCCGAGGATCAGGGTGTGCTCTTCGGCATCACCAAGGGGCCGCAGGCCGCCAACCTCAACTACCTCGACGCCTACGGCACCAAGATGGACGAGGTCTTCGCGACATATCCCGAGGCCGACACGCGGTTCATCGTCAACGGCTTCCCGGCGGCCAATCAGGGCTTCGCCGGCTTCATCCTCAAGCCGTGGAACGAGCGCACGCGCTCGGCGCTGACGATGCTGCCCGAGGTTCAGGCGAAGGTCGGCAATGCGGTGCAGGGCATGCGCGCCTTCATCGTCTCGCCGCCGGCGCTGCCCGGCGGTCCCGGCGGCCTGCCGGTCCAGATGGTGATCAGCTCGACGCAGGACTACAAGGTCGTCCTCGGCGCCATGGACAGGCTACAGGACGCAGCGCGCAAGAGCGGCATGTTCATCGTCACCGACGCCGACCTCGCCTACAACAACCCGGTGATCCGCCTGCACATCGACCGTTCCAAGGCGAACGATCTCGGCATCAACATGCAGGCGGTCGGCAACACGCTGGCGCTGATGGTCGGCGAGAACTACGTCAACCGCTTCAGCCTGTCCGGCCGCTCCTACGAGGTCATTCCCGAGGTGCCGCGCAGCGAGCGGCTGACCCCCGAGGCGCTGACCCAGTACTACGTCACGACCGCCAGCGGTCAGCAGATGCCGCTCTCGACCATCGTCTCGATCGAGACGGCGACCGAGCCGAACGCGCTGACCCAATACAACCAGCTCAACTCGGCGACCTTCGCCGCGGTGCCGATGCCGGGCGTCGCGATGGGCGACGTCGTCAAGTTCCTCGAGAGCCAGACGCTGCCAGCCGGCTTCCTGCACGACTACCTCGCCGATTCCCGGCAATACGTGCAGGAGGGCAACCAGCTCGTCGTCACCTTCATCTTCGCGATCATCGTGATCTTCCTGGTGCTGGCGGCGCAGTTCGAGAGTCTGCGCGATCCGCTGGTCATCCTGATCAGCGTGCCGATGTCGATCTGCGGCGCGCTGATCCCGCTGTTCCTCGTCAGCGGCATGGTCAACGGCACGACGATCAACATCTACACGCAGGTCGGTCTCGTGACGCTGATCGGCCTGATCAGCAAGCACGGCATCCTGATGGTGACCTTCGCCAACGAGATGCAGCGCAGCGAGAACCTCGACCGGCGCAGCGCCATCGAGCACGCCGCGCAGGTCCGGCTGCGGCCGATCCTGATGACGACAGCGGCGATGGTGGTCGGGCTGATCCCGCTGCTCGTGGCTACCGGCGCCGGTGCGGCGAGCCGCTTCTCGATCGGCCTCGTCATCGTGTCCGGCATGTCGATCGGCACGATCTTCACACTCTTCGTCGTGCCGGCCGTCTATACCTTCCTGGCCAAGGACCATCGCGCCGAGGCCAGCGCCCATCGGACAGCCGAGATCGAGGCGGTCTCGTAACGTAAGCGAGGTTTTGTAGCGCGGTCAACCGGCCGTCAGCAGCACCGCGCAGGCCTTCGGCAGGCGCGGCCGCGGCGGTCGCGGCGGGACGGGGGTCGTCGGCGCCTCATGTTTCTCGAGCCACCACGCCAGCGACGCGTCGCAGCCGTCGCCCGGCGGGATCGGCGGCTGGCCGACGCATTGCGTCGCGCCGGCGGGGCAGGCGAGGCGGACGTGCAGATGCTCGTCATGGCCCGGCCAGGGGCGCAGCTTGTGCAGCCAGGCGCTGCCACCATCCGTTGCGCCGGCGAAGCCGCGGCATAGCGCCTGCTTGATGACGGGGTTGACGAAGATCCGCTCGACCCGCTGATCGGCGGCGGCAAGGCGGAGCAGCGTCACCTGCCGCGCGTCGAACTGCGCCGGGTCGATCGCGTGCATCCCGGCCAGCAGCATCGAGGGCAGCGGCACGTCGTCGCGCGCCAGCGGCGCCAAGGTCGGCTTCGGGTCCAGGTTGAACCAGATGTCGACGTCCAGCCCGTTCTGATGCGCGCCATGGCCGGATGCCATCGGCCCGCCGCGCGGCTGCGCCATATCGCCGACATAGAAGGGCGCGAGGCCGGCGGCCTGCGCGGCACGGCCCAGCCGCATCACGAACGCGATCGTGTCGGGATGGCCGAAATTGCGGTGGCGTCGCAGGCGGATCGCCTGGAACCCGACGCCGTCGGCCGGCAAGGCGGCGGCGCCGGCGAGGCAGCCATTGGCCGGCCCGCCGATCGGGCTGGCCGGTCCGGGGCTGGCGCTTGCGGCCGCGCCCCACGGCGAGAGGCGGTCGACCGCCGCGGCGCGGGCCGGCCCGGCAACCACCAAAGCGAGCAGAAACGCTGTCTTGTAACAATTCGTGATCGTGCTGTTACGAACGTTTACCCGGGATTCCTTGCGTCTGGCGGCGCTCCGGCGCTCAATCAAAACTCGAACGACAGTTGCGAAACGCAACGGGAGGATCCTATGGACTGGCTTTATGGCGAGCCCACCCTCGACGACATGTTGTCCGATCCGACAATCCACGCCGTGATGGACCGGGACGGCATCGACGCGGAGACCCTGCGCGCCTTGCTGCGCGACATCCGCCGCACCGAGCCGGTTTCTCCCTCGCTCGCGATTGCGGCGTAATCCCGCCACTCGGAGCAAGCTCATGGTCTCTGTCCACGAGGGCGTCTTCGCGGCCGGTTTTTGATCGGTCATCGCCAAATTGCGGATCATTCCCAAGAATCCGCCAAGACCGATGGTTGCGCAACGACTATTCGCAGCAACGCCGACGCATCGGCAACGCAACTCCGGGCCCTGCCGTTCGTTGGCATAGCGAGATCCGCTCGTCGCGAAGGAGGAAGAGATGCAGGACCATATCTACAAGGTCATCCAGCTCGTCGGTTCCTCGGAGGTCAGCACCGACGACGCGATCAAGACCGCGATCGCCCGCGCCTCCAAGACGCTGAAGCACCTGCGCTGGTTCGAGGTCGTGGAGACGCGAGGGCACATCGAGAACGAGCGCCTGACGCATTTCCAGGTGACGCTCAAGGTCGGCTTCTCGCTCGAAGAGCGGTGATCTGACCACGCCTCGCCATTCCTAAGCTCGTCATTGCGATGAGCGAAGTGACGAAGCAATCCAGCGGTGGCCAAGCCTATGGATTGCTTCGCTGCGCTCGCAATGACGGCGGGGCGGGTAGGTTCCTGGGCTCAGAGACTGCCGTGGCAGTGCTTGTACTTCTTCCCCGAGCCGCAAGGGCAGGGCGAGTTGCGCGGGGTGCGCGGGTCGACCGCCGGCCCGGCGCCGGCGAGCGCGCCGCCGGTCGCAACGGTGCGTGACGGCCGCGGCGGCGACGGCAGGGCGGCGGCTGCTTCCGCCGTCTCGGCGCCGGCCATCTCCAGCATCGCATCGTCCGGCGGCTGCTGGACGCGCAGCTCGACGTGGCAGAGGACGCTCGTCACCGTCTCGCGCAGGCTCGACAGCATCGTCTCGAACAGCTCGAAGGCCTCGCGCTTGTACTCGTTGAGCGGGTCGCGCTGACCGTAGGCGCGCAGGTTGATGCCCTGGCGCAGATGGTCGAGCGACAGGAGATGGTCCTTCCAGGCCTGGTCGAGCAGCTGGAGCAGCAGGCTCTTCTCCGCCATCCGCATGATCTCGGGGCCGTAGTTCGCCGCCTTCTCCGCCATCTTGCGGTCGGCGGCGCTGGTGATGCGCTCGCTGATCTCGGCCTCGGCGATGCCTTCTTCCTTCGCCCAGTCGGCGACCGGCAGGTCCAGGGCGAGGAGGCGCATGCTCTCTTCGTGCAGCCCGGTGACGTCCCAGTTCTCGGCGAGGGTGTTCGGCGGGATGCAGCGCGTCACCAGATTCTCGACGACCTCGTGGCGCATGTCGGTGATCGTCGTCGCGACGTCCGGCGCCGCCATGATCTCCTTGCGCTGCTCGTAGACGACCTTGCGCTGGTCGTTCATCACGTCGTCGTATTTCAGCAGCTGCTTGCGGATCTCGTAATTGCGCGCCTCGACCTTCTGCTGCGCCTTCTCGAGCGCCTTGTTGATCCACGGGTGGATGATCGCCTCGCCCTCCTTGAGGCCGAGCTTCGTCAACATCCCGTCCATCCGCTCGGAGCCGAAAATCCGCATCAGATCGTCTTCCAGCGAGACGAAGAACTTCGAGGCGCCGGGATCGCCCTGGCGGCCCGAGCGACCGCGCAGCTGGTTGTCGATGCGGCGGCTTTCGTGGCGCTCGCTGGCGATGACGAAGAGGCCGCCGGCCTTTTTCACGACGTCGGCGGCGACCGCGATCTCGTCGCGGATCCCCTGGATGCGGCGCTCGCGTTCCTCGGGGTCGGTGACGGCGCCCAGCTCCTGGCGGACGCGCATCTCGAAATTGCCGCCGAGCTGGATGTCGGTGCCGCGGCCCGCCATGTTGGTCGCGATCGTCACCGCGCCCGGCCGGCCGGCCTGGGCGATGATGAAGGCCTCCTGCTCGTGGAAGCGGGCGTTCAAGACATTGTGGACGATCTTGCGCTTCTTGAAGAGCTCGGCGAGCGCCTCTGATTTCTCGATGCTGATCGTACCGACCAGCACCGGCTGCTGCCGCGCGACGCATTCCTGGACCTGCGTCACGATCGCGTCGTTTTTCTCGCGGCCGGTACGATAGACCTCGTCGTCGGAATCGACGCGGCTCACCGGCACATTGGTCGGGATCTCGATGACGTCGAGCTTATAGATGTCGCTGAACTCGGTCGCCTCGGTCATCGCCGTGCCGGTCATGCCGGCGAGCTTGGGAAAGAGGCGGAAATAATTCTGGAAGGTGATCGAGGCGAGTGTCTGGTTCTCGTTCTGGATCGTGACGCCTTCCTTGGCCTCGAGCGCCTGGTGCAGCCCTTCGGAATAGCGCCGGCCTTCCATCATGCGGCCGGTGAACTCGTCGATGATGACGACCTTGTCGTCCTTGACGATATAGTCGACGTCGCGAGTGAACAGCTTGTGGGCGCGCAGCGCCTGATTGCTGTGGTGGACGAGGGCGATGTTCTGGATGTCGTAGAGCGTGCCGACCGTGAGGAGTCCCGCCTCGCGCAGCAGCGCCTCGATCTTCTCGACGCCGACTTCGGTCAGCGTCACGGCGCGCTGCTTCTCGTCCTTCTCGAAATCCTCGGCGACGAGCTTGGGGATCAGCTTGTCGACGCGGTGATAGAGCTCGGAATTGTCCTCGGTAGGGCCCGAGATGATCAGCGGCGTCCGCGCCTCGTCGATCAGGATCGAATCGACCTCGTCGACGATCGCGTAGTTGAAGGCGCGCTGCGTCATCTCCGGGAGATGATGCTTCATGTTGTCGCGCAGATAGTCGAAGCCGAACTCGTTGTTCGTGCCGTAGGTGACGTCCGCGGCATATGCCGCGCGCCGCTCGCTGTCGTCGAGCTCGTGGACGATGCAACCGACCGTGAGCCCCAGGAAGCGGTAGATCTGCCCCATCCACTCGCTGTCGCGCTTGGCGAGGTAGTCGTTGACCGTGACGACGTGGACGCCCTTGCCCTCGAGCGCATTGAGATAGACCGGCAGCGTCGCGACCAGCGTCTTGCCCTCGCCGGTCTTCATCTCGGCGATCATGCCCTTGTGGAGGACGATGCCGCCGATCAGCTGGACGTCGAAATGGCGCTGGCCCAATGTCCGCTTGGCGGCCTCGCGGACCGTCGCGAAGGCGTCGACCAGGATGTCGTCGAGCGTCTCGCCCTTGGCGAGCCGTTCCTTCAGCCACGCGGTGCGGGCCTGCAGCGCCTCGTCGGACAACGCGGCGACCTCGGGCTCCGCGGCGTTGATCTTGGCGGCCAGCGGTTGCAGGCTTTTCACGAAACGGTCGTTGGCTGAGCCGAAGAGTCGCCGGGCGATGGCGCCGATCATCGAAACCTCGAAAGTGGTGCCGGGGGCGGAAGCTGCGCCGATCGACAGGCGCTGCAACGCTGGGTGAGAGATAGGGGCAACATGCCGGACTGTCAATTCGCCAGCCCGTTTCGCCGTGCGCCGCGACGAGGTTCTGCGGCTCCCGCGAGGGTGGCGGAAAAGCACCGCTTCCTTGCTTTTCCGCCCCTTGTGGTCGCCTTGCTGATGTGCAATATGGGCGCGATCGTCGCCGGCGCGGATCCGTGGCCGTCCGTCGCGACGTTTCCCGCAAGGATTTCCCTAATGAGCTTTCGGTTTCTTTCCCTGGCGGCGGCCACCGTGCTGCTCTCCGCGTCGCTCGCCGCCGCGCAGCCCAAGCCGGCTGGGCCCGCCGCGCCTGCGGCCCCTGCCGCCGCGCCAGGCGACCCTGCCGCCGCGCCGGGCGACCCGGTCGTCGCCCGCATCAACGGCACCGAGCTGCACCGTTCCGACGTGGTATCGGCGCAGGAGTCGCTGCCGCCGCAGGTCCAGCAGATGCCGCTCGAGCAGATCTATCCCCAGCTGCTCGACCAGATGATCACGCAGGAGCTGATCATCCAGAACGCGCGCAAGCAAAAGCTGCAGGACGATCCTGAGGTCAAGAAGCGCATGGCGCAGATCGAGGATCGCGTCGTCGGCGATGTCTGGCTGAAGCACGAGGTCGACAAGGTTGCGACCGACCAGCGGCTGCACGCCGACTACGACAAATTCGCCAAGGAGCACTCGACCGAGCAGGTCAAGGCCAGTCACATTCTGGTGGGGACCGAGGCCGAGGCGAAATCGGTCATCGCCGATCTCAACAAGGGCGGCGATTTCGCGGCGATCGCCAAGAAGCGCTCGACCGATCCCGGCAAGGACAACGGCGGCGATCTCGGCTGGTTCTCGCGCGAGGACATGGTGCCGGCCTTCGCGAACGCCGCCTTCGCGCTGACCAAGGGCCAGTACACCAAGACGCCGGTCCAGACCCAGTTCGGCTGGCACGTCATCAAGCTCGAGGACCGCCGCACCCAGGCGCCGCCGAGCTTCGAGCAGGCCGAGCCCGAGCTGAAAAACGCGATCGCCCACGACGTCGTCGCCGCGAAGGTGAAGGAGATGAAGGCCGCGGCCAACGTCCAGACCTTCGGCCTCGACGGGACGCCGACGCCGGCGCTCAGCCTGGCACCCGCGGACAAATAGGGATGGCGGCGCCCGTCTCACCCCTTGCGCCGGCGACGACGCCGGCGCCGCCGGCGATCGCCGGGCTGCGGCTCGCCGGCGTATCGGCAGGGATCCGCTACAAGGGCCGCACTGATCTGATGCTGGCGGAGCTGGCGCCGGGCAGCACGGTTGCCGGCGTCCTGACGCGCTCGACCATGCCGGGCGCGCCGGTCGACTGGTGCCGCCGCATCCTGCCGCGCGGCGCGGTGCGCGGCATCGTCGTCAACAGCGGCAACGCCAATGTCTTCACCGGCCGCGCCGGGGCGCAGCTGGTCGAGCGCACCGCGGCGGCGACCGCCTCCCTGCTCGATTGCGCGCCTGAGGAAATCTTCGTCTCCTCTACCGGCGTCATCGGCGAGAAGCTGCCCGAGGCGGCACTGCTGGCGGCGCTGCCGCAGGCGCAGGCTGTGCTCTCCGCCGACGGCTGGACGCCCGCCTCGCAGGCGATCATGACGACCGACACCTTTCCCAAGCTCGCCTGGGGCCGGGCGACGATCGACGGGGTGACGGTCACCATCGCCGGCTTCGCCAAAGGGTCGGGGATGATCGCCCCCGACATGGCGACGATGCTGGGCTATGTCTTCACCGACGCCGCCGTTGCGGCGCCGGCACTGCAGGCGATGCTGGGCGACGCCGTCGATCGCAGCTTCAACTCGATCACCGTCGACGGCGACACCTCGACCAGCGACACCGTGTTGCTCTGCGCCACCGGCAAGGCGGGCAATCGCCCGGTCACCGACGCCGGCGATCCGCGCGCCGCCGAATTCCGCGCGCAGCTCGCCGCGATCCTCCGCGATCTCGCGATGCAGATCGTCCGGGACGGCGAGGGCGCCGAGAAATTCGTCACGATCCGGCTGAAGGGCGCGGACAGCGACCGCGCCGCGCGCCGCATCGGCCTCGCCATCGGCAACTCGCCGCTCGTCAAGACGGCGCTCGCCGCCGCCGACGCCAATTGGGGCCGCATCGTCGCCGCGATCGGCAAATCCGGCGAAAAGGCAGACCGCGACCGCCTGATGATCAGCGTCGGCGGCACGCTGATCTGCCGCGAGGGCGGCCCCGTCGCCGGCTACGACGAGGCGCCGGTCGCAGCGCATATGAAGGGGCGCGAGATCGACATCGAGGTCGATATCGGCATCGGCACGGGCGTCGCCACGGTCTGGACCTGCGACCTCACGCACCGCTACATCGACATCAATGGCAGCTACCGCAGCTGATCCGCTCGTTGCTCGGCCGCCGCTGCTGCTCGTCGTCGCGGTCGCGCTGATCGACGCCGATGGCCGCGTCCTGCTGGCGCAGCGGCCGGAAGGCAAGTCGATGGCGGGTCTCTGGGAGTTCCCCGGCGGCAAGGTCGATGCCGGCGAGCTGCCCGAGGCGGCGCTGATCCGCGAGCTGCGCGAGGAGCTCGGCATCGACGTCGCGGCGAGCTGCCTCGCCCCTTTCACCTTCGCCTCGCACTCTTACCCGAAGTTCCACCTGCTGATGCCGCTCTACGTCTGCCGCGTCTGGCGGGGCATCGTCACCGGTCGCGAGAACCAGCGCCTGGCCTGGGTCCGCCCGACAAAGCTCGCCGATTATCCGATGCCGCCGGCCGACAAGCCGCTCGTCGCGATGCTGCGGGATCTACTCTAGCGCCGCTCAGGCGAAGAGGACTTCGCCGGATGCTGCGCCTCCGGGACTTAGGCGCCGCTTCCCTTGGGCGAGCTGCTCATCGCGGGATTTCGCTCACGCGCCTGCTTGCGGGGGCGCGCGGCGGGCGGTGCGTGAACCGGAGTCACGCGATGCTCGGCGGGACGATCCCTGCCGAGGCCGAGCTCCCTTTGATGCGTGGCGGCGAAAGCCTTGCTTGCATCGTAACCGATCTTAAACAGCCGCTGCGCGTTCGAGCTCGACCAGTCGAGAACCTCGTCGAGATATTCGTCGGGGATGTCGAACTGCAGCTTGAAGAGATCGGTTTTGGCGCCATCGCTGCGCCGGAAGCCGCCGTTGTGCTTGATGGCGAAAAGCTCGGTGTCGTCCTCGGCGATCTTCACCAGCGGAATGATCATCGAGAGGACCCAGGCATCGTAGAGGTTGCGCGGCGCGCGGATGAGCGTGTCCGAGCCGAGCACGTCGAGCACGACGATAGTCTCGAGCCCGGTGTGTTTCTCGACGAGGTCCTTGTAGTTGATGCACTCGCGCACCGCGCCCTCGTAGAACAGATCTTTACCCAGCTGGTAGGGGCCGTAGATGAAGGGGAAGGCGAGCGCGGCGCGGAAATGGTCGACGGTGATCTCCTCCTTGGAAAAATCGACCATCATCTCGCGCGTCAGGCTGAAGGCGCTCATGTAGAAATACGGCTCGATGTCTTTCACTTTGGCGAAATCGACGACGTTCTCGATGAAGGGGAGGCGGGCGCAAAGCCCGCCGCTCGACGGGTCGAGCATGCTTGGGCACATCGTCGCCCAGGCAAGCTGCACGAGATCGCTGAAGAGCGCGGCCTGCGGCGTCTGCGGCGGCTTGAAAAAGGGCGCAAGGAACGGATTGGCCGCCGTCATCGCACGGTACCAGTCGGCGAGCGGTCCTGGCTTGCTGAACACCTTGTAATTGATCGGAAAGAGATCGTAGATCGAATCCGCCACGCTGAGATCGACGACGTTGCGCAGCGCTTCGTGCGGGGACATCCCTTTCGGCGCGTACTGGAGCAGGGCGATTACCGCACCGGCCCCCGAGGTCGAAATGACATCGAAGTCGACGCCCGCATCCTCGAACCCGGCGAGAGCGCCGGCCATCAGCGCCATGTTGGGCGCGCCGCCGCCGAGGACCAGGGCCGTCTTGCTTCGGCTCTCGGCGACGCGCGAATTTTCCTCCGTCTTCGCCCGCCGGTTCTGTTTCAAGCGATGGCGTTTCGAGCCCTCGGGGTGCGGGTAAACAAACGCTCCGGTTGCGCCGTTGTGTCGAGGGGTTGCCTTCGATCCGGCTAAATCAACCATCAGGCTCCCGATCTCCCAGATTATTTCGATTATAACGCTAAGTATTAGTTCCGAATCACGCCAAAGCGTTGAGGCTACCGGACAAAATTATCCTGCGCATTTACAAAAGTTCTAGAAAGTCAGAAATTTATAATGACTTCTTCTTTTGTAAAACGGCGGACCGCCGTGGCTTTCGTTCTATGCTGGCGCGACATTCAGAACCTGCGCTGCACGGGGGACCTGCCGATGGACGATATAGAAAGCGTTCTGAAGGATCTCGGCCTCGAGCACTATACCTCGGTCTTCACCGCCAACGACGTCGACTTGGCAGCATTGCCGCTGTTGCAGGATGCAGATCTCAAAGAACTTGGCCTAACCCTCGGGCATCGCCGCAAACTCTTGGGCTGGATTGCGTCCGAGAATGCGAAAGCATCCCGCGCATCATCGCGGCGGCCGATGCGGTCGGTCGCGGTGTCGTCGGCGATGGCTTATGCGCGGACCGCGCCCGGGCGGTCGGAACGTCGTCACCTTACCGTCCTGTTCATCGACATCGTCGGATCGACGGCGCTGGGCGCCGCCCTCGATCCCGAGGAGATGCGCGCGATCCTGCTGCGCTTTCAAGATCTCTGCGCCGGCGCGATCGCGCGCTACGACGGATTTCTCGCGCGCTTCCTCGGCGACGGCGTTCTCGCCTATTTCGGCTATCCGCGGGCGCATGAGGATGCCGCCGAGCGCGCCGTCCGCGTCGCGCTGCAGATTCGCGACGCGATCCATGCGATCCGGACACCGAACGACGCGCCGCTCTCGCTGCGCATCGGCATCGCCAGCGGTCTCGTCGTCGTCGACGAGATCACCGATGCCGCCGCCGGCCGCGAGCAGATGGTGACTGGCGATACGCCGAATCTGGCAGCGCGTCTGCAGCAGGAGGTCGCGGGCGCGGGCGACATCGTCATTGCCCCATCGACGCGCCGGCTGCTCGGCGGCCGCTTCGAGACCGAAGACCTGGGCCCGCAGACGCTGAAGGGGTTTGCGACCAGCATGAACGTCTGGCGCGTCGTCGGGGAGCGACAGGCGCAGAGCCGGTTCGATGCGGCGCATCAGGGCAGTCTCACCAAGATCGTCGGGCGCGAGCACGAGGTCGCGCTCCTGCTAGACCGCTGGCATCAGGCCGAGGCCGGCGAGGGCCAAGCGGTGATCCTGGTCGGCGAGGCCGGGATCGGCAAGTCGCGGATCATCGATGCCTTGTCCGAGCGGCTCGATCATCGTCAGCATGCGCATGTCGGATACCAGTGCGCGCCCTTTTATGCCAGCAGCGCGTTGCAGCCCGCCATCAGCCATCTCGAGCGCGCCGCGGATTTCGCGCCGCGCGATCAGTGTGACGTCAAGCTCGACAAGCTCGAGCGGCTCATCCGGCAGACCGGCCCGGACAGCGCCTCGGTCATCCCGCTCTTCGCCGCCTTGCTGTCGCTTCCGGCGGAGCGGCGCTATCCGCCCCTCACAATCTCGTCGGAGCAGCAGAAGCAGCGCACCCTCGAGGCCATCGTCGAGCGGCTGGTGCGGTTGAGCCGCCAGCAGCCTGTGCTGTTCGTCATCGAGGATGTTCATTGGATCGATCCGACCACCCTGGAGCTGCTGGGGCTGTGCATCGATCGGATCCAGCATCTGCATGCCTTGATGGTCATATCCTGCCGGCCCGGCTTCGCGCACGAGTGGGGCGGCCATGCGCATGTGACGTCGCTGACGCTCAATCGGCTGGGGCAACGGCATTGCTCGGCGATCATCGAGCAGGTGACCGAGGGCCGGCCGATCGCCGCTCCGGTCTTCGAGCACATCATCGCCAAGACCGACGGCGTGCCGCTCTTCGTCGAGGAACTGACGAAGACGATCCTGGAATCCGGTCTGCTGCGGGTGGCGGACGAAGGCTACGTGCTCGACGGTCCGCTGCCGCAGCTCGGCCTGCCGGCGACGTTGCAGGATTCGCTGATGGCGCGGCTCGATCGGCTTGGCGAGGTGAAGGAGGTGGCGCAGGTCGCCGCCGCCATCGGACGCGACT
>JAQGID010000361.1 GCA_028291405.1 Rhodospirillales bacterium
CCGCATGGGCCATGCCGGCGCGATCATCTCCGGCGGCAAGGGCACCGGCGCCGACAAGGTCGAAGCAATGAAGCGCGCCGGCATCACCGTGGCCGCCTCGCCGGCGAGTCTCGGCAGCACCATGGCCGAACGCATGAAAGGCATGAAGTTGACGGCGTGAAGACCGCGGTGGAGCGGTCTATCTGGCGCAGGTCGAATGCCGTCACATGGTGCTCGCCATCGCCGGGCCGGGATCACGAGCTTCGCTGCATTGCTCCGCGACCGGAAAGGCGCTCCCTGCGACCATGCCGCCAGAGCGCGCCGCCGGCATCGTGGCTCGATGCGGGATGCCGCAGCTCGCAAAGAACACGCTCATCGGTTTGCCGGCGCTGCTCTACAACGAGCACCGCGAGCCGTTCAGCACGATCTCCGTCTCGGATCCGGCGCTGCGTTTCCCGCCCCACCGCATCCCGTCGCTAGGGAAATTCGTCAAAGGAGCCGCGCAAAGGATTACGCCGGCTCTTGGCGGTCCGGTCGTCCCGCTATGATGACCCGCAGGCGGCGTATCTATCCTTCGAATAGGTTCCTAAGCGTGCCGATGCCCTCGATGATGACCTCGACGGTGCTTTGTGGCCCTTTGATGGTGCCGACGCCGAGCGAGGTTCCGCAGCAAATGAGGTCGCCGGGCAAGAGAGTCATGTCGCGGGAGAGACGGCTGACCAGGCTGGGCGGCGCAAAGATCATATCGGCGATCGGGTAATTCTGCCGCTCTTGCCCGTTTAGAATCGTCCGCACCACGAGGCGGTCGGGATCGAGATCCGTGGCGATCACCGGACCGAACGGCCCGAACCCGTCGAAGCTCTTAGCACGCGCCCATTGGGGGAAGGTCGGATCCTTGTTGATGAGGTCGGCGGCGGTGACGTCGTTGACGCATGTGTAGCCAAAGATGCATCGCTGGGCCTCGTCCTCCGACGCGTCCTTGCACGTCTTGCCGATGACGATACCGAGCTCGCCCTCATAGGTAACTCTGCCTGTATAGGAAGTCGGCCGTTGGATGGTGCCCCCGGGCGCAAGAAGGGACGACTCGGCTTTCAGCAGGTAAAGGGGCTCCTCCGGAATCGGCACGCCAAGCTTTGCCGCGAGCGCATGGAAATTATTCCATAGCGCGATCGTTTTCGATGGCGCCGCGGGGGCGAGGAGCCGTACCGCGGAAAGCGGCAGGGTACGAGGGATCGGTTCGGGGTTCTCGAACATGTTGCCGCGATAGGCGGTAACGACATGCTCGTGCAAGGTTCCGAAGCCGATCTCGTCATCGTGCTCGAAACGGATCCAATGGGGCATTGCATGGTCCTCCTGATTGCAAATCCTCGTGGGGAATCTGCGCGGGATGCGATGTCGACTTTTAAGCCCTTGCCCGGGCAGCTGCCGTCGGGCCCGTCAACGCCTCGACGGAGGCAAGCCCGCGACCGCCGTGAGGTCGGCCACGCCTGATTCGAGGTCGGTAGCGAGCGCCATCCCCGGCATGACTGCCGTGTCCGATGGCGTGTCCGCGCGTGTGATCCTGATGATGCTTTCAAGGCTTTCGATCCGGGCGAAAATCGGATCGGTTACCTCTTCCGGCAGATTCCTCTCGGGATGCATCGTCTGCCGCAAATCACCGAGCAGCGTGTAGAGTCGAGCAATTTCCTGCGTCGCGGCGGCGAGGGTATCCGATTTCCCGCTTGAAACGCATTGCAGCTTCTCACGCGATTTGTCTTTCCGAAACATGGCGGAATCCTCCTTCGGAAAATCATCGTTCGCGGCGAGCGTCTCCGACTATTTCGGCATATTCGTCCATCAGGATCGAGGACTAGCGACGCCGCCATAGGGAGCAGTCGGCGTCCCAGATGTCTGTGGCTCGAGACCGCCGTCGAGCTCGTGGAACGAGGCTTAGGCCTTGTCACCTCGCTCCGCGGCGACTTCGCACTTGCTCTCTGCAGCAAATCCCATCGCCGGGGCTGGTTCGCTCACCAGGGCGGCGGCGCCGACGACGACACGAATCGCATCGCCACGCTCGGAGCTGCCACTGCACAGATGCCTCGCGCGCACCGGTTTCAAGGCGAACAGCGCGAGGAACGCGGCACAGAAGTTGAAAATAACCGCAATCGTAAAGACTGCAGACCAGCCATAGGTGGCGGCGGCCAGGCTGGCGAGGGGCACCAGGGCAGAGGCGGTTCCCTTCGCAGTGTAGAGCATGCCCGCGTTCGTCGCCGCGTATTTCGAACCGAAAGTGTCGCCGCAGGTCGCCGGGAAGATGCTGTAGATTTCGCCGAACACCCCGAAGAACAGCGCCGTCATCACGACGAACATCCATGGCGAATGGCCGAACTGTGTCAGCAACAGCAGCGACGTTGCGGCCACGGCAAAAGCGATGAACATCGTGTTCTCGCGACCGATATTGTCCGAGACCCAGCCGAAAAACGGCCGACCGAAGCCGTCGAGAATGCGGTCGAGCGAGATCGCCAGCGTGAGTGCCGGCATCACCAGCCCGAAGACGTCGAGCGGCACGCTTGCGATCCCGTAGTCGCGTGCGATCGGCCCGATCTGGGCGGCGGCCATCAGCCCGCCGGAGGCGACCAGGACGAACATCAAATACATCAGCCAGAACACCGGCTGGCGCAAGACGAGGGCCGGCATGAGATCAGGCCCCGTCTGGGCGATCCTGCGGCGACGCGTAGAGGCTGCGACCGCACCTTTGCCCGGTGCGCGCAGGAACCAGCCTATCAGAAGGATGATGGATCCCTGGCCGAGGCCGAACGTAAGAAACGCCGTCTGATAACCCAGGTGCTCGATGGTCTCGGCGATCGGGATCACCGTCAGCGCGGCTCCTGCGCCGAAGCCGGCCGCCGTCGCTCCGGCGGCAAGGCCGCGGCGATCCGGAAACCATTTCAGCGCGTTGCCGACGCAGGTGCCATAGACGGCGCCGGCGCCGACGCCGGCAACGACTGCGCCGACGTAGAGGACCGCCAGCGATGAGGCAAACGAATCGATGAGCCAGGCCGCCGCGACGAGCACCCCGCCGAACATCACGACGATGCGCGGCCCATAGCGGTCGACGAACCAGCCCTCGATCGGAACCAGCCATGTCTCGGTGAAGACGAAGACGGAGAACGCGATCTGGATCGCGGCGCGGCCCCAACCGTAGCGCTGGTCGATCGGGTCGACGAATAGCGTCCAGCCGTATTGCAGGTTGGCGATCATCGACATGCAGATGATGCCCAGGCCGAGCTGGAGCCACCTCTTGGGTGCAATCGCCGGTGTCGCATTTGGTGATTCGGACATTAGCGTTTCCTCATCCCGATAAAGCCTGCCTGAGCAAATCCGCAACGTTTCACACGGCGGCGAAGCGCCGCGAATGTGCGTGTCGCGTGCAAACTTTCGCCAGCTCGATCCTGTTCGTCGGTCGTTCTTCAAGAGACTTGCCTAAAAAGACTTGCCTCCGGCAGCGCTGGTATACAACATATTGCATACTAATTTTGCTCAGGCCATCAGTTTTTCGTTTTTGCGGGTCCTGAGGATAAGTCATTGCGAATGCGAGTTTTCTTTGGGTTCTTCCCGCGGCGGGGTGCCCAGGTCGACTTGCGTTATCGCAGCGGAGCCGATCGCGGCCGGCTTTTGAACGGAGGAAAGGCGATGAGGATGGTTAAGGCCACCGACAGGCAATCGGCAAAGCGCCCACCACAGCCGGGCATGCGCGACCTGCGCAAAGGTGGGAGGGCCGGCTTGGTTCAATCGCTCGGCCGCGGCCTCTCGCTGCTCGACAGCCTTGCCGAAAGCGCAGACGGCATCTCCCTCAGCGATCTCTGTCAGCAGGTCGGCCTATCGGTCTCGACGGCGCACCGCCTGCTGACCACGCTCGAGGAGCAAGGTTACGTGCGCTGCCACGCCGGCACCCGCCGTTGGTCGATCGGTTTGCAGGCGTTCATCGTCGGTAGCGCCTTCGTCAAGGCGCGCGATCTCCTCGAAATCGCCCGGCCCCGCATGCGCGGCCTCATGGAGCAGAGCGGCGAGACGGTCAATCTCGCAATCATCGATGGCGGCGAGGCGGTCTTCCTGGCGCAAGTGGAGTGCCGTCAAATGATGCGCGCGCTCGCCCCGCCGGGCGTTCGAGTCCCCCTCCACTGTTCGGGTCTCGGCAAGGCCCTCCTGGCCGCCTTGCCCGAGGCAGAGGTGGGTCGAATCCTGCGCGGGTACGGCTTGCCGCGCCTCTCGCCGAAGACCTTGACCACGGTCGACCGGCTGCGGGCGGACCTCGCGCAGACTCGCGTACGCGGCTATTCCTTCGACGATCAGGAGCATTCGATCGGGCTGCGTTGCGTTGCCGCGGCGGTATTCGACGAGCATCGCGAGCAAGTGGGCGCCGTCTCGCTCTCCGGTCCCGCGGTGCGGATACCGGACGAGCGCGTCGCAATCCTCGGCGATCTCGTGCGCAAGACGGCTGAGGTCATCACATTGGCCTATTGTGGAAACCGCTAAGCGGCTGCCCCGGAAGATGAAATATCGGCCGTTTCCGTATCGTGGGAAAGCCTCCTGACGCCCGCTGGAGCACCGGCCTAGTCTCTCCTCCGGTTCGATCCGCGAGGGAGGACGATGCGATGGCGAAGATGACGGCGATGCAGGCGGCGGTGAGCGTGCTCGAGAGCGAAGGTGTGCGCCTCGCCTTCGGTGTCCCCGGCGCGGCGATCCTGCCGCTCTACGAAGCGCTCAAGGAGAGCGACATCCGCCACGTCCTCGTGCGCCATGAGGAAGGCGGTACGCATGCCGCCGAAGGCTACACTAGGGCCCGCACCGGCAATATAGGCATCTGCATCGGCACGTCGGGGCCGGCCGGCACCAACATGGTCACCGGCCTCTACTCAGCCATTGCCGACAGCATTCCGATCCTCTGCATCACCGGCCAGGCGCCGCGTGCCAAGTTGCACAAGGAGGATTTCCAGGCAATCGACGTCGCGGCGATCACCCGCCCCGTCACCAAATGGTCGATCACGGTGATGGAGGGGGCGCAGGTGCCCTGGGCGTTCCGCCACGCCTTTCACCTGATGCGCAGCGGCCGGCCGGGACCGGTGCATATCGACCTGCCGCTCGACGTTCAGAAGGAGATCATCGAGTACGATCCCGAGGCGGACGCGCCGTTGCCGGTCGTCAAGCCGCAGCCCAATCCGAGCGCGATCCGCAAGGCGATCGCCATGCTCGCCGCCGCCGAGCGGCCGCTGATCATCGCCGGTGGCGGCGTCATCAATGCCGATGCCGCCGATTTGCTCGTCGAGTTTGCCGAGCTCACCAACACGCCGGTGGTACCGACCCTCATGGGCTGGGGCGCGATCCCCGACGATCACCCGCTGAACGCCGGCATGGTCGGGCTGCAGACCCAGCACCGCTATGGGAACGCGAACTTTCTCGACAGCGATTTCGTCCTCGGCATCGGCAATCGCTGGGCCAACCGGCACACCGGCAGCACGGCGATCTACACGCGTGGCCGGAAATTCGTGCATATCGACATCGAGCCGACGCAGATCGGCCGCGTCTTCTGCCCCGATGTCGGCATCGTCGCCGATGCGAAAAACGCGCTGGCAGCGCTTGTCGAGGCGGCGCATGTCGGCGCGCGTGACGGCGAGTTCCGCCGTGCCAACGCGTGGGTCGCGAAGGTCGCCGAACGCAAGCGCACCATGCTGCGCCGGACCGACTTCGACAATGTGCCGATCAAGCCGCAGCGCGTCTTCCAGGAGATCAACGCCGCCTTCGACCGTGACACCCAATTCGTGACCGCGATCGGCCTCTACCAGATCGCCTCCGGCCAGTTCCAGCGGGTCTATGCGCCGCGAAACTACATCGTCTGCGGCCAGGCCGGCCCGCTCGGCTGGGAGGTCTCGGCCTGCACCGGCGCGAAGCTTGCCGACCCGACGAAGGAGGTTGTCGGCATCGTCGGCGACTACTCCTTCCAGTTCCTCATCGAGGAACTCGCCGTCGCGGCGCAGTACCACGTCCCGTTCGTCATGGTTCTCCTCAACAACGCCTATCTCGGCCTGATCCGCCAGGCGGAGCGCGCCTTCAAGATGGACTACGAGGTTCAGCTCGCCTTCGAGAACATCAATGCGCCCGAGATCGGCGAGTACGGCGTCGACCATGTCAAGGCCGCCGAGGCCTTCGGCTGCCGCGCCGTGCGGGTCTTCGAGCCGGAGAAGATCGCCGGCGCGATCGCCTGGGCGCGGCAAGAGAGCGCGACGCTGCGCGTGCCGATCATCGTCGAAATCATCACCGAGCGTGTCACGAATATTGCGATGGGGGCGGAGATCGACGCCGTCACCGAGTTCGAAGAGGTCATCGACCAGCCCGCGGAGATGAGCATCGAGGCCGAGACCGTCTGACCACCCGAAGCAGCAGGGACGCCATGCCGAAATTCGCCGCCAATCTCACGATGCTCTTCAACGAGTTCGCCTTCGTCGACCGCTTCGCGGCGGCGGCGAGCGCCGGCTTCAAGGGCGTCGAATACCTTTTTCCCTACGAATATCGCATGGAGCAGCTGGCGGAGCTCCTGGCGCGGCATGGGCTCGTCCAGGTGCTGCACAACCTGCCGGCCGGCGACTGGGCGAAAGGCGAACGCGGTATCGCCTGCCTGCCGGACCGCGTCGACGAGTTCCGCGCCGGCGTCGGCCAGGCGATCGACTACGCCACCGCGCTGGGATGCCGGAGGGTCAACTGCCTCGCCGGCATCGCGCCCCCCTCGCTTCCCGCGGAAGCGCTGCGCGAGACCTTCGTTGCAAACCTTCGCTTCGCCGCGACCGAGCTCGGCCGGGCCGGCATCCGCCTGCTGGTCGAGCCGGTCAACACCCGCGACATTCCCGGCTTCTATCTCTGCCGCACGGCGCAGGCGCTCGCGCTCATCGACGAAGTTGGGTCGGCGAACCTCTTCCTGCAATACGACATCTACCACCTGCAGATCATGGAGGGCGACCTGGCGCGGACGCTCGCCGAGAACCTCCCGCGCATCGCCCATGTCCAGCTTGCCGACAACCCCGGGCGCAACGAGCCGGGAACCGGCGAGATCAACTACCCCTTTCTCTTCCAACATCTCGACCAGATCGGCTACCGCGGCTGGATCGGTTGCGAATACAAGCCGCGCGGCTCGACCGAGGCCGGTCTCGGCTGGCTCAAGGAGGTTTCGTGATGACAAAAATCGGCTTCATCGGTCTCGGCATCATGGGGCGACCGATGGCCGGCCACCTCGCAGCCGCCGGCCACGAGCTGTTCCTGCACGATCTGGCACCGCTCCCGGACCAGCTTCTCGCCAAAGGCGCCGCCGGCTGCAAATCGGGCAAGGAGGTCGCCGAACGCTCGGACATCGTCATCCTCATGGTGCCCGACACGCCGCATGTCGAGGCGGCGCTTTTCGGACCCTCCGGTGTTGCCGAAGGCCTCGGCCGCGCCAAGATCGTCGTCGACATGAGCTCGATCTCGCCGATCGACACCAAGCGGTTCGCCGCGAAGATCAACCAGCTGGGCTGCGAGTATCTCGACGCGCCGGTGTCTGGCGGCGAGGTCGGCGCGCAGCAGGCGAGCCTCACGATCATGGTCGGCGGCACCGAGGCCACATTCGCCCGGGTGAAGCCGCTTTTCGAGCTGATGGGAAAGAACGTGACGCTGGTCGGCGGCAACGGCGATGGACAGACCTGCAAGGTCGCGAACCAGATCATCGTCGCCCTCACCATCGAGGCGGTGGGCGAAGCGCTGCTTTTCGCTTCGAAGGCGGGCGCCGATCCGGCGAAGGTGCGGCAGGCGCTAATGGGTGGGTTTGCCGCCTCGCGCGTCCTCGAGGTTCACGGCGAGCGGATGATCAAACGGAACTTCGCTCCCGGGTTCCGCATCGAGCTGCACCAGAAGGACCTCAACCTTGCCCTTGCCGGCGCGCGGGCCCTCGACATTAGCCTCCCCAACACGGCGATCTGCCAAACGCTGTTCAATGCTTGCGCGGCGCGCGGTGGTAAGGCGTGGGATCACTCGGCGATGATCCGCGCGCTGGAACTCCTCGCCGATCACGAAATCGGGGCCAGCAAGGGCTCGGTCGGCGCGCTCGGCTGAGCGGGCCGCGCCGTGCGCGAGGACATCGATCCCCCTGCGCTGCTGCGCGCGATGTTCCGCGCGGCGATCGAGGCCGCCTTGCCGGCGCGTTGCGTGCCGCCGCACCTACCCAAGCGGCCGCGCGGCCGCACCATCGTGGTGGGCGCCGGCAAGGCGGCCGCAGCGATGGCGAAGGCGGTCGAGGATGTGTGGGAGGGTCCGCTCGCGGGGCTCGTCGTCACCCGCTACGGCCACGCGGTACCGTGCCGGAGGATCGAGGCGGTCGAGGCGGCACACCCGGTTCCGGATGCCGCGGGCCAAGCCGCCGCCGAAAATATCCTCGCTGCCGTCAAGGGGCTCGGCCCGGACGATCTCGTCCTCTGCCTGATCTCGGGCGGCGGCTCGGCGCTGCTCGCGCTGCCTGCGCCCGGGGTGACGCTCGACGACAAACGAGCGATCAGCAAGGCGTTGCTCCGTTCCGGCGCGACGATCGCCGAGATGAACTGCGTCCGGAAACATCTTTCCGCGATCAAGGGCGGCCGACTCGCGGTCGCCGCCGCGCCGGCACGAGTCGTTACGCTGCTCATCTCAGACGTGCCGGGCGACGACCCGAGCGTCATCGCGTCCGGGCCCACGGTCGCCGACCCGACCACCGTCGATGATGCAAGCGCGATTCTCGACAAGTATCGCATCGACGCGCCGCAAGCCATCCGGGACGCGCTCAGCGAGACGGTGAAGCCAGGCGATCCGCGTCTCGCGCGCGTCGACACGATCCTCGTCGCGACGCCGCAAATGGCTCTCGAACGGGCCGCCGCGGTCGCGCGGGCGGCGGGAATCACGCCGGTGATCCTCGGCAACGCGATCGAGGGCGAGGCGCGCGACGTGGCGCTAGTCCATGCCGGGATTGCGCGCCAGATCGCCGTGCATGGGCAACCGGCGCCGCCGCCCGCAGTGCTCCTCTCCGGCGGCGAGACCACCGTCACCGTCCAAGGCCCGGGGCGCGGCGGGCGCAACGCCGAGTTTCTCCTGGCGCTCGCGATCGCGCTCGACGGGCATCCTTGCATCCACGCCCTTGCCGCCGACACCGATGGGATCGATGGCACCGAGGACAACGCCGGCGCCCTCATCGATCCCGACACGCTGGCACGCGCCGCGGCGCTCGGCCTCGATGCGAAATCGCACCTCGCGCAAAACGACGGCTACGGCTTCTTCGAGGCGCTCGAGGCGCTGGTCATGACGGGGCCGACCTTGACCAACGTCAATGATTTCCGAGCGATCCTTGTAACCCCAGGTGGCTCAGACGGGGCGTGACGGCGTTATCACAAGAAGTGGCAACCGGCGAGAACCGGTGGGTGAGCCGCCAGCTAGAGGCCGTCCGAGTAACGGCGGAATGCCGTGGACGGACTGAGTCGATTGTAATTCGCTTCCTCCCGTGAGCAAGAGCTTCCGCCCGTGGGATGTGGATCAATCATGGCTACTGCCGCCGTGATCCATGAGTTCGTGCCGCCGGAACATCCCGCGCATCTGGTGCGGCACGTGGTTCGAAGCGCGTTGGATCTGACGCCGATTATGTCAGTGTATCACGAATTGCGGGGCTATGGCCGGCGCTACCAAAGACTTGCCTGCGCAATGCCGCTAAGATTCAGCCAACCGGAGTTGCCGATGATGCGCCATGCGCTTGTCATCTACCTGTTCATGGGTCCTGGTTCGCCTCAGCCGGTGCAGCCGATCGAAACCCCGCAGTCGCCCCCGGGACGATGGTGCTCACGCTGTGCATAGACAAAGGCTCTGCCTACTAGCCGGCCTTGCCCTGGCGCTTGTCGCGCACCGGGCTGCGGCCGATCCCATCAACGCGAAGGACGCGGCTGCGCAGGTTGCGCGGTGCGACTCAGCGGCCATCGCGGCATCATATCGAACGGGAGTTCCCCTCCGCCTCTTGCGCGCGCTCGCGCCGGCCGAGAGCGGAATTGTGGCGCGCGGCGGCCGACATGTCGCCTGGCCGTGGACGTTGAACACGAACGGCCACGGCAGCTTTCATTTCCGATCGCAAGCCGCTGCCCAGGCGCATTTACAGAGCTTGCTGGCAGACGGAATCGACAACATTGATGTCGGGTGCATGCAGGTTAATTGGCATTGGCATCATGCCGAATTCGTTTCGCCGGCAGCGCTCTTAAATCCGGACAACAACGCTTTGTATGCCGCCCTATTGTTGAAGGCTTACAGGATCCAGACGGGCACATGGTCCGGTGCCGTGGGGCTTTACCACACGCACAATCCGATTTTGGCTGCGCGCTACCAATGTCGCATCGCAAGGGAGCTTGTTCCCGATGCTGCGATCCAGGGATGTGAGTGATCGCAGCTAAGTGCGACGAGCAGCCTTTCAGCCGCACGGTCTGGAACGACCGCATCGGGCCGGAGAACGAACCCGCTGCGCGGGAGGGTGCTTGGGGTGAGGGTGTGGCGATGACTGCGGCGTCTCGCTTGCCGTGAAGAGCGTCAGGTTCGTTTTGACCAAGATGGCTCCTTTCAATCCGAGAGGAGCGGTCCATGAACAAGCCTTTCCGGCCAGCTGCCGGCAGCAGCCTGCGTCAGCGTCTCATCGAGGACATGACCTTGCGCCGGTTCGGCGAGAAGACCCAGCGCGACTACCTCCGCATCGTCTCGCGTTTCGCGGCTTTCCTTGGACGATCACCGGATCACGCCACGCCCGAGGACATTCGGCGATTCCAGATCGAGCAGCGCGAGGCCGGGATGCCGGCGCCGGCGATGAACAGCCATGTCGCGGGCTTGCGGTTCTTCTTCACCACCAAGATTGATCGGCCGGACCTGTCGCACAAGCTGTATTAGTTCGAACTTAATCTGACGGTCGGTTACCGAGTGTTGAAGGCGAAAGACGCAGCGAGCGCTCTCACGGTCATCGAGAGCGGTATTCCCATCGACCTCCTGTTCACGGACGTAGTCATGCCGGGAATGCTGAAAAGTCCGGAACTCGCGCGCAAGGCGCGCGAGCGCCTGCCGAACCTCGGCGTGCTCTTCACCTCCGGCTATACCGAAAATGCCATCGTGCACGGTGGTCGGCTCGATCCCGGGGTCGAACTGCTGGTGAAGCCCTATACGCGGGAGGCGCTCGCCCGCAAAGTTCGTCACGTCCTTGCGAACCACGCGCAGCGTAAGCGGGGTTAAACGCTATGTACTTGTCTGTCGCATAAGCCGTTCCGATTGTCGTCTGATCGCCGGACCGGCCGGAGGTCGTTTATACATCGCGTCTCGCGGATGGCTGAACGACGTGCTGCGGGCCACGAGTGCAACTAGCGGCTTCCGATTATCTATGCGTGTCGTTCCAGCGCGAACGATCGTGTAACATAAAGGACGTTATCACATATAGGCGGCTTCTCCATTCTTGGTCTGAGAAGGGGCATGTCCATGACTGGACGCGCCCCTTCGGTGCCGGCTGGCGCTCGGGTAGTCGAGCAACGAAAAAGTGAGATTGAACCCGGATTGACCATCATCAAGGTGAGCCCGAGCAGCGCAGACTATCTATGATGGAACCTCAGGAAGGTTTCGGTTCAATTTCGCCGTCGCGGCGCGGCGATCGGTCAGCGTCGCCATGGCGGACGGTCTGCAAAATATGCGGGCTTCGATTTATGCGCATCGCACAAGTAGCGCCACTCGCCGAAACCGTTCCTCCGTGCTTGTACGGCGGCACCGAACGGGTGGTCTCCTATCTCACCGAAGACCTTGTGGCTCTCGGACACGACGTTACTCTGTTCGCCGCCGGCGGGAGCAGGACGGCGGCCAAGCTGGTGCCCGTCGTGCCGCAAGCGTTCAGGCTCGGGCCGGATCGGCGGGACCCCGTCGCAGCCTATGTTCGCATGGTGCAGATGGTGTTCGACCGCTCGGGCGATTTCGATGTCGCCCATTTCCACGTCGACAGCTTCCATCTGCCCACGTTCGCCGCGGGGCGCCTGCCGCATTTGACGACGATGCACGGTCGGTTGGATTTTCCGGAAATTACCGAGCTGTTGCGCCGATTCCCAGACTCCCCCCTGGTCTCGATCTCCGCAGCGCAGCGGTATCCAGTGGCTTTCGCCAACTTTGTCGGAACAGTGTTCCATGGGCTGCCCGTCGACCTGCTTCGGCCCACCTGCCAGCACCAGGGCTACCTCGCCTTCCTCGGCCGCGTCTCTCCCGAAAAAGGCCTCGATGCGGCGGTCCGCATAGCGGGCGCAGCCGGCATGCCGCTGAAGGTCGCGGCCAAAGTGGATGCTAGCGATCAAGCGTACTTCGAGACGAAAATCCGTCCGATGCTGCGTACCGCTTCGGTCTCGTTCGTTGGGGAGATCGGCCAGCGGCAGATGGGTGCGTTTCTCGGCGGCGCGGCCGCGCTGCTCTTCCCGATCTCCTGGCCCGAGCCATTCGGGCTCGTGATGATCGAAGCGATGGCGTGCGGCACGCCGGTGATTGCCTTCGACCGAGGTTCTGTCGGCGAAGTGGTGGAAGATGGGGTTTCCGGCTTCGTCGTCCGCAATGAAGCCCAAGCCGTCGGCGCGGTGGCCCGGTTGTCCCTATTGAACCGCAGCAGCGTCCGGACCGCCTTCGAGCGGCAATTCACCAGCGACCGGATGGCCCGTGACTACCTGGGCCTCTACAACCAAGTCATGACGCCCTGCGGCGGCCGACCAGCTCCAGCCCAATGCGGAGGCGCTGCAGGCCGGGGTCTCCGACCTGGTCCGGATCTACCAATCTCGGGACCGGACAAATATCTGCTGCTATGACGTGTCTCGGCACCCAAAAATGCTCAAGTTTCAATGAAGCTGCGGCTCGGCGCCTGAAGCATCGTAGCTCGGCGAGGAATATTCAAAACTTGTCAAACATTGATGCCGATCAATGAACCCTTGGCTCACGTATGGCAGTCTGCACCACAATGGAACGGGATCGGTGCAGGTGCTGGCGCAGAACGGCATCCTTCCCAAACACCGCCACATAGCATGGAGGACAATCAATGACCCGTGGTCTCGGGGGCCAGTCGCCAGCCAATATCATGCGATATCTGAAGGGAGTCGACTTCCCAGCAAAAAAAGAGGATCTGGAACGGCACGCAAGGAAAAACGGAGCGCCCAAGGAGGTCCTGGAGGCACTGAAGGATCTCCCGGAGAAGGACAACTACCACAGCTCGGCCGATGTCATGAAAGCCTTCGGAGAGGAAAAGCAAGAACAAAAAACAGAGTCGTAGCGGTCCTCCTCCAATTTGGTGCTTTGCCGTACCG
>JAQGID010000363.1 GCA_028291405.1 Rhodospirillales bacterium
GGCGACGGCGTGTTCGAGGTCAAGTCGACCAACGGCGACACGTTCCTCGGCGGTGAGGATTTCGACAAGCGCATCATCGACTATCTCGCCGACGAGTTCAAAAAGGAGCAGGGCATCGACCTGCGCAGCGATCGTCTCGCGCTGCAGCGCCTGAAGGAAGCGGCGGAGAAGGCCAAGATCGAGCTCTCCTCCTCGACCCAGACCGAAGTCAACCTGCCCTTCATCACCGCCGATCAGGCCGGGCCGAAGCATCTCGCGATCAAGCTGACGCGGGCCAAGCTCGAAGCGCTGGTCGACGATCTGATCGAGCGCACGGTCGAGCCGTGCCGCGCCGCCTTGCGCGATGCCGGGCTCTCCGCCGGCGAGATCCAGGAAATCGTCCTGGTCGGCGGCATGACCCGCATGCCCAAGGTCTTCGAGACGGTGAAGAAGTTCTTCGGCCGCGAGCCGCATCGCGGCGTCAACCCCGACGAGGTGGTGGCGATCGGCGCGGCGATCCAGGCCGGCGTGCTGAAGGGCGAGGTCAAAGACGTCCTGCTGCTCGATGTGACGCCGCTGTCGCTCGGCATCGAGACGCTGGGCGGCGTGTTCACCCGCCTCATCGAGCGCAACACGACGATTCCGGCGCGCAAGAGCCAGACTTTCTCGACCGCCGAGGACAATCAGACCGCGGTCACCATCCGCGTCTTCCAGGGCGAGCGCGAGATGGCCGCCGACAACAAGATGCTCGGCCAGTTCGATCTGGTCGGCATCCCGCCGAGCCCGCGCGGCATGCCGCTGATCGAGGTCACGTTCGACATCGACGCCAACCGCATCGTCAACGTCTCGGCCAAGGACAAGGCGACCGGCAAGGAGCAGCAGATCCGCATCCAGGCCTCGGGCGGACTCACCGAGGCAGACATCCAGCGAATGGTCCGCGAGGCCGAGCAGCACGCCGAGGACGACCGACGTCGGCGCGAGCTGATCGAGGCGCGCAACCAGGCGGACGCGGCGATCTACGCCGCCGAAAAGCAGCTGCGCGAGCATGCCGCCGACGCAGATGCGGGTGCGCGCAAGCCGGTCGAGGACGCCATCGCGGCGCTGCGCGAGGCGGTCTCGGGCGAGGACGTCAACCGCATCCGAACGCAGATGGATGCGCTCAGCCAAGCACTGTCGCGCTTTGTTGAAGCGACCGTCCAGCAGGCGACGGCATCATCCGCCGATCGGGCGGCGGCAGGAAACAAGCCGTCGTCGGCCGGTGGCGACGACGTCGTTGACGCCGAGTTTGAGGACGTCGACGAGGATAGCAAGCGGAACCGCGGCTAGGGCTTCGCGCTTGAATCATCGCCGCAACCCGCCGGACAGGATAACGTTCTAATCGCCGGTGAGCCGGTCCTGCTCCCGGACGAGCCAATATACCCCGCCGAGCGACAGGATCGCGGCGGCGAGCGCGAACAGTTGCAGCGCGTCGGTCGTCGCGAGATCGAGGATGATCAGCTTGCGGACGATCGCCAATATCGCGATCAGGATCACGGCACGCGCCTGCACGACCGTTTCCTTTCGCTCGGTGACGAGCAGGAGGGAGCGCTTGAACTCCAGCGCGATGATCACCGTGAAGATCATGCCGAAGACACTTTGAAACACGGCATGATCGGTCGGGTCGAATGTGCTCGTCAGCACCAGGCCGAATAGTACCTTGACCCCCAAGCTCCATAAGGCCGCGATAACGACGACCGCGATCATTCCGATGAGAATCAGGACGACCGCCTGCTCGAATCTTTGATAGAAGGTCAGTCCTTGCGTTCGCCGGCGCCCTGGCACTTCCTCTCTCGATGGCATGGCCCTAGGACCTCCAGGGAAGATCAGAAGCGATATGGGGAGTCGGATCAGCGGCTCAAGCAAGCCCCGCTTTCGACTCGACTGGGGACGTGGCGGCCGATCGGATGCGGCCCCGCCCCTTCAGAACCGACTCTTCAGACGCTGATCGTAATTCTGTTCTCGACCTTGGTAACACCGGGCGCTGACCAGGCCGCGCGTTCGGCCTCCTGGCGTTCGGCCCACGATCGCACCGTGCCTTTGAGGATGACCTCGCCGCCATGGGTCTCGACGGTGATGCGACTGGCGTCGAGTTGGGCGCTCCGCGTCAAGGCGCTCTCGATCTTGCGCTTGATATCCTCCGGCGCAACGCGCGGTTTGATCTTGAGCGCGTTGATGACGCCCTTGACTCCTTTCAACCAGCGGACGGCGCCTTCCGCCGCATCGCGCTGGTAGTTCCATTCGACCTCGCCCTCGAGCGTAACCCACCCGTCTTTGACGACCGGCCTGATGCGATCGGCGGCAAGCGGCAGCCGGTTTTTGATCGCAATGACGGCCTCACGTGCGATGTCTGGGTCGGGTCGCTCGTCTTCGCCCGGCAGGCGGACCTCGATGTCGTTGGCCAGCGCCATGACGCCGGCGACACGTTTGGCGGCACGCTCGGCCGCGAACTTCTGACCATAGCTGCGAACGAAGCCGGTGAGCGTGACGACGCCGTTCTTCA
>JAQGID010000374.1 GCA_028291405.1 Rhodospirillales bacterium
CCGCGCCTTGCTACACGAGATGTGCGATGCCATTGGTCTCACGCCAAAGCAGATGGATCACCTCATCGACCTCACGGGTAACCCGATCTCGGCGCTAAAACTCGCCGTGATGCTCGCTGTTGAGACACGAAAGCTGGTGGAGCTTGAGGAGCACGGCAAGATCAAGCTACCGCTCTGATGGCTGACTCTTCCGCGATCTTGCATGATCAGTGGAAACGTGTCATCTGATCAGTGAGCGCGTCTCGTGCTCAAATTGTCGAGCGATTTCAAGGGTCTATTTTGGCGTTTTGCCTGTGGCGGGCGATCCGCAATGCTAGGCCCGCGTAGCGGCAAGCTCGACGAGGTTCGACCAGTTCGCCATCGACAGCAGGTGGCAATAGACGAGGTGCAGCCAGCCGCGGCGGCGCCACTCGATGAAAACTTCATCCGGCAGGGCGTTGAATTTCGCCTCGTCGACGACATTGAAATCGCGCAACGTCATCTGCTTGCCCGAGTTGAGGGCGACGCGGGCCTCGTTCTGAACGAGCAGATCATGCTCGACCAGTGCCTTTACGAAGGCGGCGGTTCCAGCAGTCTGCTCCTGGAACTCGCGGCAGAAGGTCAGGGCGTCCCGGACGAGCTGGGTCGGCGCATCCTTCTGGAACAGCGGCCTCTCGTCGGAAATCGACAGCAGCCCGGCGTCCTCATCGATGCAGAGCACGAATTCGTTCTTGTCGGGCTGCTCCATCAGGATGAAGGGATAGCGCCGCACATAGGCCGGGACGTAGGTATTGTTCTGCCAGGTCCCGGCCGCCGTCACGAACAGATTCTCGCTCGTCTCGAGCCCGAGAACCGCGATGGCGGCGCGCGGCTCGCCGGTGGTGAAGACGATCGGATAGGTCCGCGCCGCATGGGGGAACTCGACGGCGTTGAGCACCACCGAGTTCGTGCCGCGGGCAAAGGCGAAATCCACACGCGGGCTCAGCGACCGTCCCCGGTCGACGATCGCGTTCACCGGCCGCGGCCGGGAGTAGAAGACCGGCATTGTGGGCACAGGGTGGCCGTTCGCCGTCGTATTAGCTTCCGTCATGAAATTCTCCGGGATGGGTCTCCTGCCGCGTTTCATAGCCGCATTCGACGATCGGGGCATCACTTGTCGGACATCACCAGCTCGGCGCCGGTGTCACCGCTTTGCAGCCGCTCGAGATGCATTGCGACGCAGGGATCCGCCGGCCGCTCGTCATGCAGCCGTTCGAACAGCTCCAATGCCCGGGGATCGCGGCTTTCGAGCGAGGCATAGGCACGGTCGTAGCGCTGCCAATAATCCGCCTCCGGCGCAGCGTCGTGCAGCGGCTCGTAGGCGACGAGCGAACTCAGCTTGCCCTTGAGCGTGATGATCCCCAGCGACCGGAAGGCGACCGTCGGGCATTGCTGGCGCGTCGCGGCGCTGGCGCAGATCCGCGTCCCGAAATACTTGTTCAGCCCCTCGAGGCGCGAGGCGGTGTTCACCGCATCGCCGAGCGCGGTGTACTCCATGCGCTGCAGCGAGCCGAAATTGCCGATCGTCGCCGTTCCCGTGTGAATGCCGATCCGGGTCACGCCGAACGGTACGTTCCGCACGTTCTGCATCGCCCGGAAGCCCTCGGCGAAACGGTCGATCTCGAGGCCGCAGCGGACGGCGCGCTCGGCGTGATCCGGCTGATCGGTAGGCGCGTTGAAGATCGCGAAGACGGCGTCGCCGATGAATTTGTCGACGGTGCCGTCGTAGCGCAAGATCACCTGGCAGACGCCGTCGAGGTAGGCGTTCAGCACGTCCGCAAGCTCCTGCGTCCCAATCGCCTCCGACATCGTCGTGAAGCCGGCGACGTCGGTGAAGAGAAACGTCATCTCGCGACGATTGCCTTCGATCGCGAGCGACGGCTTCTCGATCATCTCCTTGACGACCTTCGGGGAGACGTAGCGCGAAAATGTGGCGCGGATGAACTCGCGCTGACGCCGCGCCTCGCGGCCGCCGAGACTCTCGGTGAGCCACAGAGTCATGGCCAGCGCCAGCGTCGGGGTGACGAGCTCGATCATCACCGTCCCGTAGTGAAAGAGCGTGAAGCCGCCGAGCCAGAGAATCGCGACCGCCGCGAAGGCGAGCGCGATGCGGGTCACGACCTCGAGCTCGATGCCGCCGATCAGCGCGCCGAGGCACGCCAGGGCGCAGACGATCGCCAGATTGCCCCAGCGCCCGAGCCCGTAGGGCGGCCGGTGATCGAGCAGCTGCGCCACGCTGTGCGCATGGATGACGATGCCGGGGAGGAAGCCCTTCGCGCCTTCGTAGACCGCCGCGAAAGGCGTGCGATGCCGATCGGTGATGCTGTAGTCGGCGCCGATGAGGATCACCTTGTCCCTGAACCATTCCGGCGGCAGCAAGGCGACGGTATGCGCCGGGAACTGGCGGAACGGCAGCGCCTCGCGATCGGGCGGTTTGCCGCGCCAGGCGATCTCAATATCCCGCGCCGGCGTCGCGATCCCGAGCTTGGCCGCGACGGAGCGGGCGAAGCCATAGAGGTAGCGACCGTCCGAGGTCGTGCGGCCTGGAAAGATCCAGCGCGCCGTGTCGAAGGGATCTTCCGAGAAATTCGCCAGGGCGCGGTCGGATGCCGGGACGAAGCCGTCGAGAAACGCCTTCTGGTCCTCGTTCACGATCGCCGAATCGTCGACATAGGAGATGCTGAGCGGGACCGTCGCGCCAACGATGGCCTGGCGCAGCCGCTCGTCCTTCCCCGGCTCGGTCGGCTGGTCGAACAGGATGTCCATCGCGATCGCCCGCGGCGCCCGGCTCTCGAGCAGATGGAGAAGATCGGCGAGAAAGCCGCGATCGACCGGCTCGCGGTAGGGAAACATCGCCAGCGTGTCCTCGGTGAGCGTCACGATGACGACGTCGGGATGCTGCGGCTCGGTCGGAAGCAAGGAGACGCGCAGGTCGGCGACGAATTGCTCGGCATAAAGGAGGAACGCAAGGCGGTGGACGGCAAGCGTCACGGCCAGCGTCCCGGCGACCACGAGCGCGATCGCGACGAGCAGCTTCCGCGCCCGCCTACCAGGCCGCGAACGCAGGCCGACGAGATCCCGGAGGACGGCTAGTGCAGTTCGCTGATCAGTGCGGTGGCTTGTGCGAGACATCCCTTTTCGATCATCCAGGCCGCCCGCATCGCATTCGAATCGACCGCCGTCGGAATGCTGTTGATGGTGACGGCATTCTTGGCCTCGTCGAGCTCGACGAGGTAGGTCGACCGCACCTGTCGCGGGAAAGTATCCGGTAGGACCAGCCGGTCGACTCCGGCCGGCCAGCTCGCCGTCATCTTCCAGCTGCGGTCGAGCGGGGTGATCGAGAAGATAGCGGCGGCATCCGCCGGCGAGCGCCATACAACCACCCGATCGTCGCCGCGGATGCAGAGACTGCCCGCCCGCGTCACGTCGAGCAACCAGGGCTCCGGCAGCTTGGCACCCTGCGCGCCGCGCACCACCCCGACGTCGCTGGTCCGCGTGTCCTTCTGGACGATTAATGTCTTCAGCGCGTCGGACACGCCGGCGTCGCCAGTCGAGGCGCTCGTCGGCGGCTGGTTGTACGGACCCCGTATCTTCAACGTCGCGCCGTTGCCGGCGATCAGGGTGACGCGCTGACCGTCTTCCAGCACGAGCGGCTGGGTATCGTCGATCAGCTGTCCCGCCTTGAGAGCGACGCCGCTCGCTTCGACAACGACGAGATCCTTGGCGTTCCCCGCCGCAGCCGCCGCGACGAGCGATGCCGCGGCAACGAGAACGATCCCGGTGGCTGAGATGACGCGCATTTGCATCCCCCTGTCAGTTTGCTCCGCGTCGATCTGGCGGCGTCGCGCCGGCGGCAACGTAGCTGCGACCGATCGTGGTCTGGCTGCCGTCGCCGATCAGGACGAATGCGCCCCAGAAGAATGGGTGGGAACTCGCCGGTTGGTCAAGCAAGGCGAGCTGCGATTGCCGGAGCGCGTCGACGACGTCGACCGAGCCGCCGCGGCCGACGCGCTCGAAGAGACCAGTCATCAGCTGGACCGTCGCTTTCGACGGGACCTCCCAATGGCTTGCCAGCAACGAATGGGCGCCGGCGTAGAAGAAGGACTCCGCGAGACCGGACAGCGCCTCGCCACCGTAGCGGTCCGCGCCGCCGCCGCCCTCGGCCGTGTTGCAGGCCGACAGGACGATGAGGTCGGCATTGAGCGAGAGGCCCGCGATCTCGGTCGCGTCGAGCAACCCGTCCTCGGATTTGCTGGCCGCCTGAGGCGACGGCGGCGAGAGGGCGAGGCCGGGCTCCGCCTGACAGCGCAGCTCGCCCGGCAGCAGCCCATGCGTCGCAAAGTACAGGATGGCATATTGATCGAGCGGCAGCGCGCGAAGGTTCTGTTCGGTCGCCGCACGGCCGAGGAAGACCGATTTCGCATCGGCGCCGAGCAAATGCGCCACGGTATTCACCTCCCCGGCGGTTTCCGGCAGCGGCGCCAACGCCGTCAGCAGCTCGGCGGGCATGGGACCGTCACCGCGGCAATGCGTTGCGAGCGCCGACAGGGACGACGTCTTCGTACCCCCTGTCGCGGCTTGCTGTCCCGCACCGATGAAGGACGGATCGCCGAAACCGAGAAACGGGTTCGCCGGCCGCGGCCGGCTCGCTGACACGACGCGCAGATTGATGAACGCCCGCATCGACGGCACTTGGCTCAACGCCATCCGGCGGACGAGCCAGGAAGCCCGGACATAGTCGCGCCCCGACCCAGGTTTGCTGGTGACGAGGATGCCGAGCGGCAGGCTCGCGAGCGGGCCACTGGCGACGACCGTCAGCCGATTGACGCCGGCGAGCGTCTTCTCGAACGGCTTCAGCAAGGTGCCGTAAAGCGCATAGGCATCGCCGAGGTCGAAATCGGGAACCGTGCCGAGCCGCGGCACGAAAGCCTTGCGCAGCTCGTCGACGGCGCTGGCGAGCGACGCCTGGTTCACTTTGAGGGGACGGACCTCGAAACCGTCCTTGGCGATCACGACGCCGTAGGAGGACTCCCGACCGATCGCGAAGGCGAGGAGCGCCTCGCCATCCTTCAATTGCCCGCGCAGCTCGCCGAGATCTACGGGGCCGGGATTCGTCAGCTTGCTATAGGCCGGAAAGACTTCCTGCAGCTTGCGCAGCAGCGCGTCCGAGTTGGTGGTGGCCGAGGCCACCTCTTGCATCAGCGATGCCTCGCGAGCGCCGACGCGCTGCTCGTTCGGTTTCGTCGTTTCGGTCACCAGCTGCAGGCGGGCGGTGTCGCGGCGGCGCTGCGCCTCCTGCATCTGGCGCGCGAGGTCGGCGATAGCCGGGTCCGAGGATGCGAGGCGGGCCGTCATCCGCGCGATCGTCTGGTCACCGACGCTCGATCCCGCCATCTGGATCGCGCGCAACATATCTTCTTCGAGAGCGGCGCGCTGCGTCGGGTCGCGATCCGCGAGGGCCGAGGCTGCGGTGAAGAACGGCGCGATCTGATCGAAGATGATCTCGGACCGCGCCGCCCGGTTCTTCTCGATGATGGCGAAGGCCGATTTGTAGGCATTCACGGACTTCGGATAGAGCTCCTCGTCGGCGTAGAGGCGGCCGAGCGCGAGATAGGTGCGTGCGGTCGGAAGGGTGTCGCCGAACAGGCGCTTGCGGTAGGTGAGCGCCGCCGTGTAGTCGCGCTCCGCCGCCGGCAGCCGTCCCATTTTGGCGCCGATCTCCGCAACCAGCATCAGCGCGTTCGGGCGCCACCACAGCGGCAGGTCGCGCCCGTCCGAGATGATCTGCAGCGCCTCTGTGGCGCCCGCCTCGGCGCTCGCCAGATCGCCGGTCCGCATCGCCATCGCGGCCTCGATCGAAAGGCTCTGGGCGAGTTCGCCGCGGCTGGCGCTTAGCGGATTGGCCGACCCGCCGATATCGAGCGATGACGAGGGCCGATCAAGCCGGCTGCGGCGGAGCGCCGTCGCCCGTCGGGCAAACTGCAGGGAATCCGCGAAACGCCCCTGGTTCGCCGCGTCGATCGCCTGGTACGAGGCGAAACGGGCGCGGTCGAGCGCGTTCGGCGAGGCTTCGACCAGCGGTTCGGCGCGCCGGAACAGCGCCGCCGCCTCGGTGTAGCGGCCCTGGTTGCTGACCTCGAGCGCCAAGGACATCAGGACCTCCGCGGCGCCCGGCGCCGCCGCGCCGAAGACCCGGGTCTGAATGTCGAGGGCGCGGCGGTAGGAGGTCTCCGCCTCAGCGAAATTGGCCTGGCCGTCATAGATCCGCGCGACCCGGATCAGCTCCTTGTAGTCGGCGAGATCGCCGGTCCCGAAGCTTGGCAGCGGCGTCTCGAGCAGCGCCTCGAGCTTGGCGACGCTGGTCCCGGCATCACCGAGATCGACCGGTTGCCGGGAGTTTGCAGCGATCGCGGCGGCAAAAACCGGCAGCACGGCTGGCGCGCCCTCGGCCTGATAGAGGAAATTGCCGGACGCCGTCGTCATCACCAGTTGCGGCCAGCCGCCGTCATTCAAGCTACAGGCCGCCAGCATCACGTCGCCGCCGCTCGCCGCCGCCCAGCGCGCCGGCTTGCAGCTCATCCGGGCAGCGATGCTGAGCCCTTCGGCCGTCGTCGGCGCGAACTGCTCGATTCCGTCGCGTTTCGCCGGACCCGCGGCGTGCAGCTCCACCGGCAGGGTCGCGGCGTAGATGCTGCCGGCGATGCTGTTGCCCTCGCCGCAGACGATGTCGATCGGCAACGGAACGCCCGGCGTCCCCGCCGCATCGCGGCGCGGCTCCCAGCGGCAGGAATCGCCGCGCAGGCTCTGGACGACGGGCTTGCCGTCCGGTGCGGTACTCTTGCCGGGCGCGGTCGTAGCGGTGCTGCCGCAGCCTGTCAGCAATGCCGCCAGGGCGAGGCTGACGAACGAGCGCCGCGCGCTCATTGCGTCCAGCCTCCCGGGTCCGGCGACGACGAGACGTCACCATTACCGCCGCCACCGTTGCCGCCGCTCGGCCCGGTCGAGCCTTGCGACTGCACGAGCCCCGGAATGATTGCGACCGGCGCCTGCTTCTTGCCCGAGCCGCCGCCCTGGCCGTTCGAGCCTTGCGAACCGGAACCGCCGCCGCCCGAACCCTCCAGCGGCGTGTAGCCGGCGGTCTGCCCAAGATTGTCGGCAGTTCCGTCGTAGCCTGTCGGAGGCGAGCCGTCCGAGAGACCGCTGCCGCCATCCGGTCCGCCGCCGGCCTGCGGATTTAGCGTATCGAGGCCCGTGTTCGGGTTGCCGGTGCCGCCTGGCGGCGTCGAACTACCGGGCGGCGTCCCGCCGGAACCGCCCGACGAGTCTCCAGGATTGCTCGGCGGGGGATTGCTGGGCGGTGGTGGCGGCGGCGGTATGAACGGCGGAGGCGACGACTTCGGCTTCGGCGGCAAGACAATCGTCGGCGCGGGTCCGCTCACAGGTCCGTCGATCGTTACCGACGAACCGGTGAGCGTCACCGGCCCGATATCGACGATCGATCCCAGATGGATCGCCGCGTCATGTGCGTCGATCGAGCCGGAAAGCGTCGTGATCGACCCCGTCGAAAGCAGCCCACTCGGTATATCGTAGCTGCCGTTGAACGAGACGCCGCCGGTATTGGAGAAGGTCGGATCGCCGATCAGGCCGCCGCCGGTAAAGCTGATGGAATAGCCCGCACCTGCGGTGAAGACGTCGCCGAGCTTCGTCATGAATCCGGTCTCGATGACTGAGCCTCCAGGCTTGCCGGCGAGATCGAGCAGCATCAGCTTCCGGATCGCAATGCTGTCGGCCCCGCCGCCTTGCAGGACGAGTTTTGCAACGGTCGAGGTCCCGCCGATGGGGCCGATCGTCGTGTTGCCCGATCCGGCCGCGACCGTCAGGGCGTGCAATCCGTCCAGCGTTCCCATCGACACGTCCGCGCCGGCAGCGCCGCCGCCGACGGTCGAGAGCGTCACGTCGCTGGTCAGGTTCACCGCCCCGAGGCTGATCGAGCCGCCACTCGTCGTCAGGCTCTGGCCCAGCGACAAGGCGCCCGAACCGTAGCTCAAAGCCAGGCTCCCGCCGGTCCCCACCGATACCGTGCCAAGCGTCGGAGCCTGGACCGCCGCGACCGAGATGTTATTACCGGCGCCGAGCGTCGCCAGCGACAGCGCCCCGCCGAAGCTGTTGGTCGATTGCGTCAGCGTGATCGAGCTGCCGGAGATGGTGCTCGTCCCCGCTACCGCGAGATTCGTCCCGGCCGCTTGGGTGACCGCGCCGCCGGCCGCCACGGAAAGCGTTCCCAACGACGTCACGTTGCCGAGCTGAAGCCCATTGGCATCCGTCAATTGGACGCTGGCGCCGCTCGCCGTCAGGCTAGCGGCACCGCCGCCGCGATCGAAATCGTTGCCGCCGTTGGCCAACGCAATCGCGGTTACGGCCGAAAGCGTCGCGCCCGCGGCGACGACGCTCGACCCCGCGGCTTCCGAAATCGCTCCGCCGCTGCTCACCGACAATGTGCCGGACGCCGAAATGCCCGCGAGTTGGAGATCGCCGGCATTCGCCAGCACGACATTCCGGCCGCTGGCGATCGCGACTCTGGCGAAGCGGTTTCCGGCGTTGCCGAGCGTGATGTCGTTCGCGATGGCAGTCGCGAACGTCGCGGCGCCCGTCAGCGTCAAATTCGTGCCGGCGCCCTGCGTAATCGATCCGTTGCTATCCACGACCGTCAGAGTCCTGGCGTGGACCGTCGGCAGCATCAGATCCGTCCCCGCCGCGATCGTGACGCCGGCGAGCGGCGTCGCCACGCTGCCGATGGCCCCCGGCAGGCGGATCGTTCCATTCCTGGCCAGAAGGCTGAGGCTCTCCTTCCCTGCCGTCGTGCCGACGATCGGGCCGAGGAGGCTGACCGTTCCGTCGACACTGCCGCCCGAAGCACTGATGCCGACGAGCGAGCCGACGCCCGCGGCGGTCCCGGCGCTCGTCGCAAGACGAATGTCGCTGCTGCCGGCGAGTGCGGAACCGGCGGCACCAGCCCCCTGGATCGTGACGTCCGCGCCGTTGCCGTCGAGCGTCCCGCCGCCGGCCGGTTTCGCGTCGACTCCCGGCGTCGCGTCCGTCGCGAACGCGGTGACCCCGACCTTGCCGCCGCGGGCAACGAGCGTGCGGGCGTCGCCCTGGTCCGACCAGGCCGCGTTGCCGTAGAGCACCACCGCATCGCCGCTCGCCGCCGAGGCGGTCAACGTGATTTTGGCCGCGGCGCCGCCGAATCCCGCCGTAACGGCCGCAGAATCGCCGCCGCGGGCGACAAGATCCGCGACCGCGAGCCTGGTGCCGCTGATCGTGATGGCGCCGGCAGCGCCGCCGTGACCGGTCAGAGAATCGCCACCGCGCGTCGTCGCCCCGGCAGACGCCCCCGACCCGAGCCCGCCGAGACTGACGTTGCCGTTCGTCGCGGTCAGCGTCACCGAGCCGCCGGCGCCGCCATCGGAACCGGCGATTTTTGCGTCGCCGCCGCGGGCCGAAATTCCGGCGAGCACGCTGATACTCTTGCCGGTGATGTTGACCGACCCGCCGGCGCCGGCCGTCTGGCCGGCAGCAATTGTATCGAGCGCGGAGGCGAAGATCGCGTCCGAGCCCAGCCCAGCAGGAATTTCGGTGCCGATCGCGACAGCGCCGCCGCCGACGATCGTGACATTGCCGCCGAAGCCGCCACCGAAGTCGTTATTGACTGCGATGATATTGCCGGCGACCGAGACGTCGCCTGCAGCATTGATCGTCACGTTCGGCGCCATCGCGCCACTCGTCACTACATCGATGTAAGACGATGCGGTCACGCTGCCGTGGATCGGCATTGCCATCGTCCCGATCGCCAGAGACCCGACCGACAACCCGTCGCCGCCACTGCCAAATGGCATCGCGAGCGCGACGTTGCGTGCGCTCGCGATGCCGAGGGTGCCGAGCCGAGTCCCGACGTTGCTGTTGTTCTGTCCGACCCGCCCGTGGAAGACGACGTCGCCACCGCTGCCGGCGGCGAGCGTCAGATTCTGCCGGGTCTCGGCGCTGCCGTCGAGCGTCCCGCCGAAGGTGATCGTCGCGCCGGCCGAGGCGATGCCGTTGTTCGTCGTGTCGATCGCCGCATTCGTCACGTTCGACCCGTCGCCGCCAAGGGTCACGCGAGACTGGAAGGTAACCGCCCCGCCCGAGGTCACCAGGGCGGAACCCGCGGCGATCGTCGTTGCTCCAGTGTAGGTTTGCGATCCGCCCGTCGTTACGTTGCCGAGACCGATCGAGCCGCCCGTCACCGAGAGCGTGCCGGACATGGTCGAGGTGCCGAGCGCGACGGCGTTCACATCGGTCAACGCAACGTTGCGGCCACTTGCGATCGCCACGGTCGAGAAGTCGTTGCCGGCATTGGTCAGCGTGATGTCGTCGCCGCTACCGGCCGCCAGTGTCGCGATACCCGCCACTTTCAGAGCGCCGCTCTGGGTGATCAAGCCATTGCTGTCGGTCACCGAGAGTGTCCCGGCGCGGATCGCGGGCAGCGTCAAATCGGCGCCGGTGGCGATCGTCAGCCCGGTCAGCGCCGTTGTGCCGCCGACCGTGCCCAGCGTCATCGCCCCGTTTCCGGAGGTCAGCGACAGCGTATGTGCCCCGTCGATCGTGCCGAGCGCGACCGCGCCGTTCGCCGCCGAGGTGTCGATCGCCGCCGCGTCGCTCGCCACCGTCACCGCGTCCGAGACGCCGACCCTCGACGAAGTTAGACGAGAAGCGAGGCTAAGAGAGCTCGCCGTCAGACCGCCAGAGATCGTCGTGCCGCTCCCCGCGATGGTGACACTGGGCGCCGTGAGGCTCGAATCGAAGAGCGAGGTGCCGCTCGCGCGCTGATCGACGTAGCTGGTGCCGAGCCGCACGGCGCCGCCGAAGTAGGCGTTGCCACTCCGTAAGGTGAGGGTTTTCAGCGACTTCGTGCCGCCGATCCCGCGGGTCATCAGCACGTTGCTCTGACCCGCAGCAAGCACAAGGTTCGCGGTGTTTGCCGTGGCGCCGTTGACCGGCCCAAGGAAAGAAATACTCGCGCCGCCGGAGGTGCCTGAGGCTGTCGTGTCGATCGTCGCCGTCCCGGCGCTGACGTTTACCGCACCGTCAAAGCTGATCGATTTCGAGGCCGACGTCACCGATGCGCCGGTACCCAGCGTGATCAAACCACCCGTGCCGGTAGCGAAGGTCAGATCCTTGTTGGTCGCGATCGTGGTATTCGATTGCAGCGTGATGGTGCCGTTGCGGCCCGCCTGAATGGTCACCGAACCAAGTTGCTGGCTCCTGCCGATACCGCTGCTGAGGGCCCCGCCGATCGATACACTTTGCGTGCCGCCATGACCGTTGGCATCGGCGGCCTTGCCGATCGTCAGCGAGCCGAAGTCGAGCAGGGGAAGCTCGCTCGACGAAAGTTGGAACGCACCGCTCGCCGTGCCGATCCCGACCGTCGTCGCGTCACTGACCGGCGCAAGGGCCAAAGCCCCGGCGGTATGGATCGAGGCGGCGATCGAGACTGCATCGGCATTGATCGAAATCGCACCGTCTTGGGCGTAGATCGCTGCGGTATTGACGAACCGGTCCGAAGTGCTGGTGAAGCTGCCGCCGGCGGTCGTGATGCCAGCTGCCACGGTTGTCTTATCGGCAGCGTTCAGATTGACCGAAAGCTGCCCCGCCGTGGAGACGATCGGTGCGTTGAGCGCGATCGCCCCGCCCGCGTTCATCGTCAGCGACGAGCCGCCGCTGGTCGTCTTGACGATCGTGCTGGCGATCGTGATGTCCCCGGCGAACGATCCGCTGCCGTTTGCCGCAAGGGTGATGTTTGCGCCACCGTTGAGCGTGGCGGCGAGGGTGCCGGCGCCGACGGTCGCGTCGTTACCGAACGGCAGGTGCTCGTCGAAGGTCCAGCCCCAGTCGAACTCGCCGCCGTGCGCGTGGCTGCCGACCATGATGTTGCGTTCGGCGAGGAGCCATTGGCCAGCATTGCCGTGCGACGCGCCGATTGCGACCGAGGCCGAGGCGGCGACGCGCAGCGATCCCTTGCTCGATGTCTCGACATATCCGCCGCTGCCGCTCGATTTTCCGCCGCGCGCCGAGACGCTGCCGGCGGCGAGCGTCGATCCGTCCGATGCGAGGACGACCGTGCCGCCGTTGCCCGAGGTGAGAGCGTCGGCCGTGATGCGCGATCCGGATGCCGCGACGACAGTGGTCGCTCGCTGAATCGGTAGCTTCGCGCCCTGCGCGGCACCGCCGATCAGCGCCGTGCCGCCGCCGGCGTCGCCCGAGACGTCGATCCGCGCCGCCCCGATGAGTTCGATACCGTGGCCAGTCATGGTGACGCTGCCGCCGGTTTGGCCGGTCACCGTGCCGCTGGCATTCACCAGGCCGGCAACCTGCACCACACCATTGTCGCCGCCGTCGAAAACGATCTCGCCATTGACGCTTTTGGCGGTAGTAGCTTCGACGATGCCGGTCGTGTTGATGACGTTGTCGATGACATTCTTCGCCGCGCGCGCGGTGAGCGCGACCCGGCCGCCATTGGCGCTCAGCGTGCCGGTATTGGTGATAAGCGCGTCGACCGGTTTGCCATGGCTGTCAGGCGCCTGGTCGACCTCGGCCTTGACCTGAAAGCTGATCAGCTTGTCGCCGTGGAAATCGACTGCGAAGCTCTTGCCGGCGGCGAGTTGGACGGTCCCGAAATCTGCCTGGATCAGCCCCGTGTTCTTGACATTCGTGCTGGCGAGAACGATCGAGCCGCCGGGCTTGTTGGTTTGAATCGTGCCGTCATTGACGATCGCGGCGTTCGTCGCTTGCGAGAAAGCGTAGCAACTATTGTTGTTAGCGCAGTTGCTAGTGCTTCCGGCGTAGAAGTCCTGATCGCGGATGTCGGCTGTCGTGGCGATGAGTCCGCCGACACTCACAGCCGCACCGCGGCCGAAGATGACGCCGCTCGGATTGACGATCCAGACTTGCCCGTTGGCGTTCAGGTTTCCATCGATATTGGAGCGGCCACCCGAAGCAGCGACGCGATTGAGCGTGATCGAGGACGAGTTGGGCTGAGCAAACGTTACGGTCGAACCGGCTCCGATCGAAAAACTCCCCCAGTTGATGATTGCCTTGTCCGACGATTGGGTAATCGTCGTTTGCGTGCTGGTCTGGTTGATTGTCGCCTGACCGCCCGCGACGGAGCCACCGGTCGGCTGTATCGTGGGTGCCCCGCCCGGGGTTGCGCCGTACACAAGCGGCCCTGCCGCGACGAGGCAGGTGGTGGCAAGAAGCATTTCCCGCCAAAAAAAAGGCGCACCTCGTCGCATGACCCCAGCCCCGTCAAGGTTCTCATCGATTCATGGTTTTTAAACCTTCACGTGAGAATAGCAAAAGACATCTCAAATGCGAGTCGAATTCGGCTCGCATTTGCGACATATCTTCGCAATGATAGTTAATTGGGGAAGCGCGGAGTACTTAGAAGCGCTTCGCCGCGCTGAAGAGGAGCCGCGACGACAACCGACCGTTGTCGTTATTGGCGACACGCGACAGGATCTTCGCAAATTCGAGGCCAAGGGTGACATCTTGAGGCAGTTGCGCCCGGATGCCGAGCCCGGTCGAGGACAGTGTCGAGCCGCCGGACGGCGTCGTCGTTGTGTTCCAGACCGCCGCGGCGTCGTAGAAGAGATAGGGCTGCAGCAGCTCGAGGAAGAGATCCTCCGGTCTAAAGTCGGCGCGCAGCTCGACCGCACCGCCCAACCCATGATCGCCCTGCAGAACGCTAGGATCGTAGCCGCGGCCGATCGTGTCGCCGCCGAACGCCACCTGCTCGCCCGAGATCAGCGAATTGAGCGAGTATTGGCCCAGTACGTTAACGGTAAGGCTGACCGCCCCATAAAGTGGCTGCACCCGCCGCGCCGCAAGGGTGAATTTCGTGAAATCGATGCGTGGATCGAAACCGGCGCGAGAGAGATCGGGTGAGCCATTGCGTGACGCGCCGAGGATCGGCAGCCCGTGCGCAACGCCGAGCGTCAACAACGACGTGCCGCCGAGAAAACCGCTCTCGACATAGGTGACCGCGGCGTCGAGAACGCGCCAATCGTCATGGCTGAACGGCTGATTCAGCGCCGTGACCGTCGCCGACTGCCAAGTGAAGCCCCCATCGAGGAAGAGGTTCTGGGCGCGCGATCGGATCACCGGAAAATGCAGGCGCGGCCCAAAGGCGTAAGAGCTGGTGACGAGCTCGATCGCGGTGAGCTCAGCGCCGGGCTCGCTGTAGGAGCCACCCGCCAGGAAGCTCGCCGTCATTCCATCCGACCCGATCGGCCGAACGTAGCGGAGCTGCGCTACGATCTTCTCGAGCGGGTCATTTGGAACGGTGGCGAGGCTGCCGAAGAGCTGGTCGGGACCGAGGATGCCGTTATAGGCGACATCGCCGCGGACACCCCAAGGACCCTGGAATTTGGACCCGCGATTGTCGAGAGCGAGACCGCCCGTGACGACCGTCGGCACGACCGTCACGACAAGGTCGGAGGCACCGGGCTCGGTGGGAGACGGTTTGAGCAGCCCCGCCGCCGCCACCCCGGGAATATCGTTGGCGATGAGCAGCGCCCGTTCCATTGCCCCGATCTCCAACGGGCGTGCGTCGCGGACCGGAGCGAGATACCGCTTGATGAGGTCATCCATGGCCGGATCGGCGCCCTCCGTCTCGGTCTTGCTGACGAAACCCTCGACGACGTTAATAGTGAAAACGCCATTGGCGACCCGCTGGGGCGGCACGAAGGCACGCGTCAGGACGTAGCCATCACCCCGATACTTTGCCTCGATCGCTTCCGCAACGCCGAGAATGTCGGCGAGCCGCACCTCGTGTCCGAGCAACGGGGCGTAGAAATCGCGCAGCGAAGCCCCAGGATAGAGCGTCGCGCCGACGATCCTGATCTCACGTACGAGAAAAGTCAGCTCGTCGGCCGCCCGCGGTACCGGCGCGCGCTGCGGCGCCTCGATCCGAAAGTCGAAATCGGTGTCGGGTGGCGTGGGAACCGGCAGCGGACGATCGCGACCTGGCTCGACCGAATTCGGAATCTGCCGGACTTGCCCATAGGCGGCAGGCACCAGCGTCGATGCCAGCGCCGCGACCAGCGCGATCTCACGAAACCGGCGACGCGTTCGCTCCACGCAAGCCTGACGGTTCAATACCATTCCCCCGGCAATGCTACTGGATCGGACGGAGCGACGACGTGATGACAGCGCGACAAATGCGGTCGCCATGAGTTGCACCACCCCCCGGCTCGGTGTCTAACGAAACGCCCCAGATCTTTCAATTGGTTTCGCCGCAAGCGAGGCAATCGCGCCGGGATTGTGCGGCGGCGGCAGCGGCAAGCAAACCTTAACCTCTGGATGCTCTACTGAGCCGATTAAGAACCGGCTGCCCATTGTCGGGCGCCTTAGCGAAACGGCAAACCCGGGGTGACCCGGCGACGCAAAGCCTCCGGTCTCTCACGAGATAGCGGGGTTACCGAATGAGGTTGCACCGTGGGGTCCGCACGCCTGCTGGCTGGCGTCCAGCTGCTTTTCGCCGCCTTTTTTCTGTCTCCGGCGCACGCCGTCGAACCGCCGCGCGGCTTCGCGTCGGTCTTCGACAGCAAGGAGATATTCTCCGCAAACCTACAGCTCTTTCCGGAATGGACCGGCGTCTTGCAGCGGTCGCACGCCGAGATCGGCCGCACATGCTCCGCCGGATCGAGCGCCTGCCCACCGCAGGAATGGCAGGACATCCTGCGGCACGTCCGCGACCTGAGCCCGCGAGCGAAGGTCGAGTACGTCAACGCCAAGATCAACGCCCACCCCTATGTGCCGTCAGTACGTAACTGGGGTACGACCTCGTATTGGGAGACGCCCTTCGAGTTCTTGCGGCGGAATGGCCAATGCCAGGACTACGCGACGACGAAGTTCATCCTGCTGCGCGCTGCCGGCGTTCCGAACAACGCGATGCGGCTCGTCATCACCTATGACTTCATCTCGAAGCAAGACCACGCAATTCTCTTGGTCGACGTCGATGGGCAGGCGCTGATGCTCGATAACTTGACGCGGGACGTCGTTCCCGCCGCGCAGGTCCATCGCTATCGGCCGTACTATTCGATCAACGAGACCGGGTGGTGGCAGCATCTGCCCCGCACGGCGCCGGCTGCGATCGCCGCCCTGCACCCGACCCGCACCGACGGTTGATCCTGCCGCGGACACTGCCGCTGCGGCCGAGTCAGCCCTCTGCCAGGAGGCGTCGCACCGCATCGACGAGATGCTCGTTCTCGATCGGCTTGCGCAGGACTGGTCCGAGCGCCTCATCGGCGATTTGCGGAATATCGTATCCGCTCAAATAGATGACCTTGAGCGCGGGACGGCGTAACCGCGCCATGCGCGCTAGGGCGAGGCCGTTGACGCGGTTCGGCATCACGATGTCGGTGAGCAGGAGGTCGACCGTCGCGTCGCTCTCCAGGATCTGCAATGTCCCACGATAGTCCGGGGCAAAGGTCACATCGAAGCCTGCATCTTCCAGAAACCTCGCCGTCGCCTGTCCGAAAATCTCGTCGTCGTCGACAAGCAGGACTCGAGATTTTTCCGTCACGATCGCCTCGCCGAAGCCTGAAGGTCGAACGCATTGAATTCGGCTGCCCGGTTCACGTCCGCCGAGGCCCATTCTGACCTGCCGACAGGCTACGCAGCGACAGTTCGCCATGCAACGGAATCATTGTCACGCTGGGCTTGCCGGAGCCCTGCGCGTGGGGATGCGTTATGATGTTTTCCGCCGAGGTGATTTCCCGCATGATCGGCCTGGACCGCACCACACGTTGATCTCTCCCCTTTCCCATGAACGAGCCGGCAATGCAAAAGGATAGTGAGATTTTGATCTCCACCATCGTCGACAAACACCATCAGAAGCTTTTGGCCGACTGGATCGAGCGCCAACGGAGCGAGGGGAGCCTCCGCAACGGCAGGCTCGACGAGCGGGAGGTAACCGATCATTCGCGCCGCTTCCTCAACGCGCTCCGCACGGGTGCCGGAAGCTCCGCCTTCAGCGATATTTCCACACCCGAGTGGGAAACGACGCGCGAGGTGCTCGACGAGGTGTCACGGGCCCGGGCGGCGCAGGGTTTCACGCCGTCGGAGACGGCGATCTTCGTGTTCTCCCTGAAGGAACCGCTCTTCAGGCTGCTGCGTCAGGAAGCCGGCAACGACGCCGAGACGCTCGCGAATGGGATCTGGACCGCCACACAGCTCCTCGACAAGCTCGGCCTCTATACGACGGAGGTCTACCAGAAGAGCCGCGAGGACGTCATCATGCGCCAGCAACAGGAGCTCCTGGAGCTGTCTACGCCGGTCGTCGAACTCTGGGAAGGCGTGCTGGCGCTGCCGCTGATCGGTACCCTCGACAGCGCGCGCACCCAGGTCGTCATGGAGAACCTGCTCGAGGAGATCGTCGCGAAGGGCGCGGAGATCGCGATTATCGACATCACCGGCGTGCCGACCGTCGACACGCTCGTCGCCCAGCACCTCATCAAGACCGTTTCGGCGGCGCGGCTGATGGGCGCCGATTGCATCATCAGCGGCATCCGACCGCAGATTGCCCAGACGATCGTCCACCTCGGCCTCGAGCTCGACGTCATCTCGAAGGCGACCATGGCGGACGCCTTCGCCCTGGCCCTGCGGCGCGTCGGCAAGACGATCGTCGCCCGCGTCCAGCCCGCGCAGCGGGAGGGTTGATGCGGCATGGGTGAGATCCCAATCCTCAAGATTCGCGACTGCCTGCTGGTCTCCATCCAGGTTGACATGCATGATCGCCTCGCCATGGCGCTGCAGGACGATTTGACCCATCGGATCGTCGACGACCGAGCGCGCGGTGTAATGATCGACATCTCGGCGCTCGAGATCGTCGATTCCTTCATCGGTCGGATGCTCAACAACATCGCCGCCATGTCGCGTGTCCTCGATGCGGTCACGGTGGTCGTCGGCATGCGACCGGCAGTGGCGATCACACTGGTGGAGCTTGGGCTGGCCCTCACCGGCGTACGCACTGCCCTCAACGTCGACCGTGGCCTCGCCATGATTCGTCAGCTGATCGATGACGAGGGGACCGTGGATGATCGTCGAAAAGGATGAAACCCTTGCGATCAGCTCGGGCGACGACGTCGTGAGAGTAAGGCAGGCAGTTCGCGCAAAAGCCGTCGAGGTCGGCTTGAGCCTCGTCGATCAGACGAAGATCATCACGGCAGCCAGCGAGATCGCGCGCAATACCCTCGATTACGGCGGCGGCGGCACGGCCCGCATCGAGCTGGTCCGCAACGGCGTGCGGCGCGGCGTTCGGCTCGTCTTCGAGGACAAGGGTCCGGGCATCGCCGACATGAGCCTCGCCATGACGGACGGTTTCACCACCGGCGCCGGTTTGGGACTCGGGCTTACCGGAGCCAAACGGTTATGTAACGAGTTCGACATCGCCTCGAAGCCCGGCGAAGGGACGATCGTCACCCTTGCACGTTGGAAATAGCATGATCGCTTCGGTCAAAGATGCTAGCCAAGTGGGCGAAGCCCGACGTTCAGCAAGCGAGTTTGCGCGTGGCGCCGGCGGCGACGAGAATCTCGTCGGGCGAGTCGCCCTCGTCGTCACCGAGATGGCGACGAATCTCGTCAAGCATGCCGGCGAGGGTGCGATCGTGATCGACCGGTTCGACGACGCCGACGGGCAAGGGCTGGAGATCCTCTCGCTCGACCGTGGTCACGGCATCGCCGACTGGCACCGTGCCATGACCGATGGTTATTCGACCGCCGGCAGCCCGGGCGGCGGCCTGGGGGCGATGTCGCGGCAGGCCGACCAGCTCGGCGTCTTCTCTCGGCCGGGATCGGGTACGGCGATCATGGCACGCCTCCTTCTCAAGCCAGCCAGCGCGGAACGCGGCAAGGTCACTCTCGGCGCCGTCGTCTTGCCCTATCCCGGCGAGCAGGTCTGCGGCGACAACTGGGCCTTCGGCGCGAGCGCCGCGGGCCCAACGCTCCTCGTCGTCGACGGCTCGGGGCACGGGCTGCAGGCCGCACGGGCCGCCGAAATCGCGACCAAGATTTTCCTGGACCATATCGAATATGACTGCCCGCGGCTTGCCGCAGCGATCCACCAGGCGCTCGCTCCGACTCGCGGGGCGGCGATGGCGCTGGCACGCGTCGACGCCGCGAACGGTCTCGTTCGCTATGTCGGGGTTGGCAACATCTGCGGCGCGGTGATCAGCGGCGGCGAGACCCGGCGCATGGTCTCGCACAACGGGACGGCGGGCCACATCGCGCCGCGCATCCAGGAATTTGCCTATCCGTTCGTCGGCGCGCCGATCGTCGTCATGCATTCCGACGGGC
>JAQGID010000382.1 GCA_028291405.1 Rhodospirillales bacterium
CGGGCGGCGCAGCCGGCGGCGCGACTGCCGAAAGTGGCATCCGTGCGTCCGTCCGGATCGTCCGACCGCCGCAGGCGATTGCCTCCGAACAATCAATGATCGAGAGGTCGCCCTCGTGGACAGCGCATACGAACGTATCCGTCATCGCGCCTATGACCTGTGGCAGGCGGCTGGTGAGCCAGAAGGTCGCTCTGATGAGTTTTGGTGGCTGGCAGTCCGAGAGCTTTCCGAGACGAGCGATGCCGAAACGCGCACACCGCTGTCCGGTGATCTGCCACCCGATATTGAGGTCAACCCAAAGGCCAACGAGCGGGGAGCCGAAGGCAAGGCCGCTCCGCAGCAGCGCCGGGTGGCGACGGAACGGGAGGACGCGCACGCGGGCGACAAGCCGGGCGCTGGCGTCCCCGGCGATGAACTGCCGATGCCGGACTAAAGCGGACGACAGGGTACGGGAGATGATCGGCCCGGCGCTCATTCCCGGTTCTCCCGCTTGAACGGGTCCGCGAAATCTTTCCAGCCCTCGGCAGGTTCGCGGATGTCCACCTGCCGACCCTCAAGCCTTAGGCGCGCTGCGGCAGCGGTCGACGCTTCATTGCCGGGGTAGAAGATTGATCAGCCGGAGTAGCAGTTGACAAGCGGCGCGCCCTGCTCGCCATCCCGGATGCGCAGCGATGGCGACTTGTCCTCGTGCGCCGGGCAACGAACTGTTCCGTAGGTGCCGAACCAACGACCGCGAAGACGAGCGACGATCTCTCGAGCCGGGCTCATCATGCCGAGGCTCCCGAGTTGGCGGGCCATTCGTTCGCACCGGGCGGCTGGTCGCTGAAATGCGGCCCCGCCTTTCGCAGCCATATCACCAGGTGCCAGCGGACGGCCCCGGATTGGGAAGCCGCGACGACCTTGGCCGTCTTGATCGAAACGCTCCGCCGGGCCGAAGATCCGTCGGAAAGCCGCGCTTCGCCGTAGTAACCCGGGTTTCCGTCCGACGCGGCAAGCCGACGCATTAATCGCAACACGATTGCCGTAGGACGGCATCGTCGGCAGGTTTTCGTCGTTGACCCCCGGAGGGTTTCTTTCCGCCGCCGCGCGTGCCGGCCAATCAGGATCGAGGCTCAGCAATCGGGGGGTCAGGATGACCGACACGCGCAAGCCGCTCGACGCTGCCGAGCTCGACCTCATCGACCGCTATTGGCGGGCGGCGAATTACCTGTCGGTCGGGCAGATCTACCTGCTCGACAATCCGTTGCTGCGCGAGGCGCTGCGTCCTGATCACATCAAGCCGCGGCTCCTCGGCCACTGGGGCACGACGCCCGGACTCAACTTCGTCTATGCGCATCTCAACCGGGCGATCCGCGCCCGCGACCTCGACATGATCTACATCTGCGGCCCCGGCCACGGCGGGCCGGGCATGGTAGCGAACACCTATCTCGAGGGCAGCTACACCGAAATCTACCCCGACATCGGGCAGGATCTGGCCGGGCTGCGCAAGCTCTTCCGCCAGTTCTCGTTTCCTGGCGGCATCCCCAGCCACGCCGCGCCGGAGACGCCGGGCTCGATCCATGAGGGCGGCGAGCTCGGCTACGCGCTGGTGCATGCCTTCGGCGCGGCGTTCGACAATCCGGATCTCGTCGTCGCCTGCGTTGTCGGCGACGGCGAGGCGGAGACGGGCCCGCTCGCCGCCTCGTGGCATTCGAACAAGTTCCTCGACCCGATCCACGACGGCGCGGTCCTGCCGATCCTGCACCTCAACGGCTACAAGATCGCCAATCCGACGGTGCTCGGCCGGATGAGCGACGACGAAGTCCGCAGCCTCTTCGTCGGCTATGGCTACGAGCCGGTCTTCGTCGAGGGCAGCGAGCCCGAGGCGATGCACCAGCTGATGGCGGCGACGATCGATGCGGTGCTGGACCGCATCCGTGCCATCCAGAGCGAGATTCGCGCGGCGGGGGTGGTGACGCAACGGCCGCGCTGGCCGCTGATCGTGCTGCGCAGCCCCAAGGGCTGGACCGGCCCCAAGGAGGTCGACGGCAAGAAGGTCGAGGGTTTCTGGCGCGCCCACCAGGTGCCGATCGCCGACCCGCGCGGCAAGCCCGAGCATCTGAGGCTGCTCGAATCCTGGATGCGCAGCTATCAGCCGGCGACGCTGTTCGACGACGCCGGCCGGCTGCTGCCCGAGCTGCGGGCGCTGGCGCCGGCCGGGGCGCGGCGCATGGGCGCCAATCCGCATGCCAACGGCGGGCTGCTCAAGCGCGAGTTGAAGCTGCCCGACTACCGCGACCATGCCGTCGACGTGCCGCATCCGGGCGGCGCCATCGGCGAGGCGACGCGGGTGCTGGGCGGCTTCCTTCGCGACATCGTGCGGCTGAACGCGGACGCACGGAATTTCCGCATCATGGGACCGGACGAGACCCTTTCCAACCGCCTCGATGCCGTGTTCGAGGCGACCGAGCGCGTCTGGATGGAGGCGATCGAGCCCTATGACGAGCATCTCGCCCGCGACGGACGCGTCATGGAGGTGCTCAGCGAGCATCTCTGCCAGGGCTGGCTCGAAGGCTATCTCCTGACCGGCCGGCACGGGCTGTTCTCATGCTACGAGGCCTTCGTCCATATCGTCGATTCGATGTTCAACCAGCATGCCAAATGGCTGAAGGTGTCGCGCCGCCTCGCCTGGCGGCGGCCGGTCGCCTCGCTGAACTACCTGCTGACCTCGCATGTCTGGCGGCAGGACCACAACGGCTTCAGCCACCAGGACCCGGGCTTCGTCGATCTCGTCGCCAACAAGAAGGCCGATATCGTCCGCATCTACTTCCCGCCCGACGCCAATACGCTGCTCTGGGTCGCCGACCATTGCCTGCGGACCTACGACCGCATCAACGTCATCGTCGCCGGCAAGCAGCCGTCGCCGCAGTGGCTGACGATGGCGGATGCGGCGGCGCATTGCGCCGCCGGCATCGGCATCTGGCGCTGGGCCGGCAACGAGGTCGCCGCCAGCGAGCCGGATGCGGTCATGGCCTGCGCCGGCGACGTGCCGACGCTGGAGACGCTGGCGGCGGTCGATCTGCTGCGGCAGTCCCTGCCCGAGCTGAAGATCCGCGTCGTCAATGTCGTCGACCTAATGACGTTGCAGCCTCGCGAAAGTCACCCGCACGGCCTGTCGGACCGCGATTTCGACAGCCTCTTCACCCACGACAAGCCGGTGATCTTCGCCTATCACGGCTACCCCTACCTGATCCACCGACTGACCTATAACCGGACCAACCATGCCAACATGCATGTGCGCGGCTTCCAGGAGGAAGGGACGACGACGACGCCTTTCGACATGGTGGTGCTCAACGAGCTCGATCGCTTTCATCTCGCCATCGAGGTGATCGAGCGGGTTCCCGGGCTGAGCGTTGCCGCGGCGCATATCAAGCAGCAATTTCGAGATCGCCTGTTCGAACACCGAAGCTACATCGACGAGCACGGCGAGGACGCGCCGGCGATCCGCGACTGGGCCTGGCCTTACCAGACCGCGGCGCGGACCGGCGACTGATAGCGGGATCGATCATGTCCGATGCCATTTTGGCGCTGAACGCCGGCTCCTCCAGCATCAAGTTCGGGATCTTCGCGGTCGGTGACCGCGGCGAGCCGCGGCCGCTAGTCAGGGGGCAGATCGCCGGGCTCGACGCCGAGCGCCGCTTCACCGCAGAGGATGCCGCCGGCAGCAAGCTGGAAGATCGCCGCCTCGCCGCCGGCGACGCGGGGAGCGAGGCGGTGCTCGGCAAACTCATCGAATGGGTCGAGACCTATCTCGCCGGCCGCAGCCTCGTCGCCGCCGGCCATCGCATCGTCCACGGCGGCAGTGAATTCGTCGCGCCGGTGCGGATCACGCCGGAAATTGTCCGCGCGCTCGATGCGCTGACGCCGCTCGCCCCGCTGCACCAGCCTCTCAGCCTGGCGCCGGTCCGCACTCTGGCGGTGTTGCGCCCGGAGCTGCCGCAGATCGGCTGTTTCGACACCGCCTTCCATCACGACCTCAAGCCGCCGGTGCGCAGCTATGCGCTGCCCCGCGCCTATGCGGCGAGCGGCATCCGCCGCTACGGCTTCCACGGCCTCTCCTATGAGTTCATCGCCCGCCGTCTGCGCGAGGTCGCACCGGCGCTCGCCGCCGGGCGCGTGGTGGTGGCGCATCTCGGCAGCGGCTGCAGCCTTTGCGCCATGCACGACGGCGAGAGCCGCGACACGACGATGGGCTTCACGGCGCTGGACGGGCTGATGATGGCGACGCGATGCGGCGCGATCGATCCCGGCATCCTGCTGTACCTGCAACAGGCGCGCGGCATGAGCGTCGCCGAGCTCGAGCATCTGCTCTACCACGAGTCCGGCCTGCTTGGCGTTTCCGGCATCTCCGGCGACATGCGGACGCTGCTCGCCAGCGACGCCCCGAACGGCGCCGAGGCGGTCGAGCTCTTCGCCTTCCGCCTGTCGCGCGAGGTCGCGGCGATGGCGAATACGCTGGGCGGGCTCGACGGGCTGGTCTTCACGGGGGGCATCGGCGAGCACGCGAGCCGGCTGCGCGCGATGGTCTGCGAGCGCCTCTCCTGGCTGGGCGCCGCGATCGACACCGAGGCGAACGATGCGGCGAATGGGGCGGCAGCCGATGTCGTCAGCGCCGCCGGCAGCCGCGTTGAGCTGCGCGTCATCGCGACGAACGAGGAGATGACCATCGCTCGGCACGTCCGCACCGCCCTGACCCCAAAGAGCTGACTCGCCTACGAAAAAATCGACGCCGGCCGACTCCCTCGGCTCTTTTTTCTTTCCGACGGGAGCCTGTCCCAAGCCGCTATCGCATCGCGCCAGAGAGCTCCAGTGGCACTCGTACAGTCCTTTATCACGGAGTCGCGCTTTGAGTTTCGGCCGACATTAGCTTCCATCCAAGCATCGAGTTCGGCTGGCATCGCCTTTGGTGGCTTAGGTACTCGCTCCCTTGGTTCCGCCTGTCCGTCTGGCGCAAACAGAGAGAAGCCGTAAGGCACCGTGCGCACCGTCACATCGCAAAACGTTGCTGCGCTACCGAGAAGGCGGGTCCAGCTCTCGTCGAGTTGGAGCCCGGCCAGATCAGCGGGCGTGATTAATTCGGGTTCGGACGAGGTGGGGCCCCTGGCGGCCTCCGTCCGGCGGCCCATCACCTCGAAGGAGAACCAGTCGCCGGCCTTCTCGCCCTTGTTGCGTTGCCAGGTGCGGACGGCATAGTTGGACAGTCCAGGGAGCCCCTTCTCCATGGCCCAACATCGATACTTGTCCGCGATAAATTCGCGTGCATCGGCCTCGAAGGTCGTGATGCCTTCCCGATTGGGCGAGCGGAGCACTTCGGCCCAGAAATCGTCAATCTCAAGCTCTCTCGTTCGCCAGCCCGGAGCCAATTCGCACCAACTCTTGTCCAAGGCTTCGGCGAACTGCAGGTCGATCGTCGAATCTTTCACCCGCAGCAGAGCCAAGCGCCGTGCCCATCGCAGCTGATGACCATTAAGCGTAGCGGCTTTTAGGCCGCGGCAGCGAGCGACGATGGCTATGCGGCGTGGCGCCCACAGTTGAAGCCATTCCTGCGGCTTGAGCCGCTGGGCAAGGTCCCCCATTTTGCGCGCCTCCGCTAGCGCACCCGCAGGGTGAGGTGGGGAAACCCGGTGCGGAAACCGGGCTTGTCGGATGCCTCCTATCCCCAGCCGGTAAGTCTCTACCTAGCCATCCGTAGCCGCAAGCGGCCGGCGGATCGGCGTCACTTTGCCGCCCGCCGGCGAACTGCAGAAGCCTGCCCATGCGTCCATGAGCTTGCGCCGCTTGTCGAACAGATCGCCGCGCCGATATGCCGCCTCGACCTTGTTCTCGATCGCGTGCGCGAGCGCCATCTCGACAGTCTGATGGGGGAACGCGGTGCGCTCGGCCGCCCAATCGGAGAACGTCGAGCGGAAGCCGTGCGCCGTGATGTCGGCGCGCTTCATCCGGCGCAGCGTCATGAGCAATGCCATATTACTCAGCGGCAGCGTGCGACGATGACCTGGAAAGATCGGCGCTGCCGGCTCGGGCTCTCCGTTCTTCGTCAACGCGAGCGGCCGCACAGTCGCCAATACGGCGAGCGCCGCCACCGAGAGCGGCACGCGATGCTCGCGGCCTCCCTTCATCCGCTCGGCAGGAATCGTCCAGACCTTCGCGGGAAGGTCGATCTCGCCCCAGGTCGCGCCCAGCGCCTCGGCGGTGCGCGCCGCCGTTAGGATGGTAAACTCGAGCGCTCGGGCTGCCATACCATCGCGAGCGCGCAGTGCCGACAGAAACCCGGGCGCATCATCGAATGCCAAGGCGGCGTGGTGCGCGATTTTCCGCACCTTGGCCCGCGCCGGCAGCAGAAGCGCCAGGTTGCCGCGCCACTGCGCGGGGTTCGGCCCTTCTCGGAAGCCGCGGACCTTGGCGGCGTCGAGCACAGCCTCGATACGGCCCCGCAGGCGGCTTGCCGTCTCCGGCTTCGTGGTCCAGATCGGCTCGAGGACGCGCACAACGGCGCCGGTGTCGATCATCGAGACCGGCAGCTCGCCGAGCTCGTCATAGGCGTAGGTCGCGAGGGTATTTTCCCATTGCTGACGATGTTTTGCGTTTCGCCAGCCGGCCTTGTTCTGCTCGATGAATTGCTCTGCAGTCTCGCGAAAGGTCCGGCCCTTTGCGACGGCCACTCGCTCCGCCTGGCGCCGTGCCCGCTGCGCGGCCAGCGGATCGGTCCCGTCCTGCCGCTGCCGCCGGTGGGTGGTCGCCTTGTCGCGCGCCTCAGCAAGCGAGACATCGGGGAAAGGCCCGAGGCCCATGTCCCGGCGCTTGCCGTCGAGCTGGAATCGAAAGACCCAGGATTTAGAGCCGGTGGCCGAAACACGCAGGTAGAGTCCGCCGCCATCGTGCAGCACCGCTGGCCCTTTGGCCTTCGTGACCTCGATTGCCGAGAGCTTGCCCGTCCGCGCCATGGCCTACCCGCACCGGAA
>JAQGID010000004.1 GCA_028291405.1 Rhodospirillales bacterium
AGCGCATCTTCCCGACCTCCCGCAGCACTCCCGTCCGGTCCATCATCGCTCCCTCTCTTTGGAGCGATTCTCAAACCGGACAGATCACTTGCTACGAAAACCGGACAGATGACGTGTTACCCACACGATTGAGCTGCATTGGTTGCCCCGCGACCACCTCTGGTTTACCATTCCCGGGACCGACGAGGCGGATAACGCGCGGCGCGATGGGAGGAGCGAATGAGCCAGTCGAGGGCGTACGACCCGCGTAGTGCGACCAATCCGCTGTTCAACGACAACAAGCTGAAGCTCGGGCTGTTCGGCACCAACGTCAGCAACGGTTGCGCCATCACCACCGCGCCCGAGGCCTTGCTGACGTCGTGGCCGAACACGCTGTCGATCGCCGAGGTCGCCGACCGCTACGGCTACGAGGCGCTCGTGCCCGTCGCCCGCTGGAAGGGCTTCGGCGGTGAATCCGATTTCAACGGGACGTGTTTCGAGACCTATACCTGGGCCGCCGGCCTCGCCCAGGCGACCAAGAACATCTGCGTCCTGACGACCTCGCATGTGCCGACCGTCAACCCGATCATGGCGGCGAAGCAGGCCTGCACCGTCGATCACATCAGCGGCGGCCGCTTCGCCCTCAATATCGTCTGCGGCTGGTTCCAGCCCGAGCTCGAGATGTTCGGCGCCAAGATCATGGAGCATGACGAGCGCTATGATTACGCGGCGGAATGGATCGAGATCATCCGCAAGCTGTGGACCGCCGAGGAGGAGTTCGACTTCGAGGGAAAATTCCTGCGCGTGACCAAGGCGATCTCCAAGCCGAGGCCGATCCAGGCACCATTCCCGGCCCTGATGAACGCCGGCGGCTCCGGCAAGGGCCAGCATTTCGCGGCGAAATACGCCGACATGGCCTTCGTGCTGCTGACCTCGCACGATCTCGAGCAATCGAAGGCGCAGGTCGACGCCTATCGCCGCATGGCGCGCGAGGAATACGGCCGTGAGATCCAGGTCTGGTCCTACGGCTACGTGACGCAGCGCGATACGCAGAAGGAGGCGGAGGATTTCCTCAACTACTACGTCCTCGAGAAGGGCGACGACGCGGCCGTCGAGCAGATCACCCGGATCATGGGCATCCAGGCCGGCATCATGCCGCCGGCGGCGCTGGAGCAGTTCAAGTTCCATTTCAAGGCCGGCTGGGGCGGCTATCCCCTGGTCGGTACCGCCGATCACATCGCTGGCGAGATGGAGAAGCTCTCCAAGATCGGGCTCGACGGCGTGTTGCTGAGCTGGCTCGACTTCCACGACGGGCTCGGCCGCTGGAACCGCGACGTGATGCCGCTGCTCGAGCAGGCCGGCCTGCGCAAGCCGATGCAAGGCTTGGCGCCGCGGCGTTCGTAACCCGAACATCGGACTCGGAGTTCAGGGCATGCTCACGCCCGCAGCGCGGAGTGCTCGCGGCTCTGCTGAATCTGCTCGTAACATCGACCGGAGGTCGGCACCGGGAGCGACCGCGACCGCCTTACTGCAGCGGCCGAGGCAGCCGCATCGCGGCAACTTCCGGCACCGCCGCGACGAGGTCGTTCGCGAGATAGAGCGCGACGCCGCGGTGGACGAGCTGGGCGCAGGAGAAGGCGAGGCTGAAGCGGTCGGCGAGCAGCGCGTCGATCGCCCTGCGGTCCTCCTCGGAGTGATACTCGACGTAGATCTGGTCGACGGTCGTGAGCCGGTCGCCGAGGTCCTCGAGGATCGGCACCTCGCAGCCCTCGGTGTCGATCTTGAGGATCGAGATGCGTTTAAGGCCGAGCCGGTCGAACTCGCTCGAGGCGCGCCGCAGCGCGATCGTCTCGCAGGCCCCGCCGACCTCGACGCTGGCGACCAGCGAGTTCTGCATGCACTGGCTCTTGCCGAGGAAAAGCTCCGCCGTGCGCTCGCGCGAGAACAGCCCGCAGTGATGCGCTTCGGCGCGCGGGAACCCGGCGAGATTGGCGGCGAGGCAGCGGTGGTTCAGCGCGGTCGGCTCGAAGCAGACCACCCGCGCCTCGGGCGCCGCGTTGAGGAACCACAGCGCCGAGGCACCGACATTGGCGCCGGCGTCGACGATCGTCTCGATGCGGTAGCCCGCTGGCAGCATCGCGATCGGATAGGTCCGGCCGCTCATGATCTCGCGCAGATGCTCCATCATGTTGCCGCCATCGGGAAACGTGAAGGGCAGGGCGCGGCCTTTGAAATCGAGTTGTACGGTGCGGGTCTGCATGGCGAATCCGATCTGGCGTCGGATCGACCTTAGGACGACAAGGTAAATTTTCCGTAGAGGCGGAATTCCGTCGGCGCCGGCCGGCTGTCGCCTCGACCGGCGCCGGGGCCGGGAACTCAGCCGCTCTTTTTCGACGCCGAGCGCCGCGGGCGATGGCGGAATACTTCGTCAGCAATCCTCTTCTGGGCGTCGGACATGCTGTCGTACAGCGCCTCGAACGGCGGGATCAGTTTCCGGACGCCCTCGGCATGGGCGTCGGCGATCGCCGCATAGGATTTGAGATCGTCGATCGCGGTCGCGGTCGCCTCTTGCTTTTCGCGCTGCTCGGAGAGTTCGCTCACCCTCTTGGCGTTCTCCCGCATCACCTGGGCGACGGTCTGCCATGACGGCTCTTGGGCGGGGGTGATCTTCAGCTGGTCGTGCAGTTGCTTGATATGCGCCTCGACGCGATCGACCGCCTTCCTTGATGCGCCCGGCTGTGCCGGAGCGGTCGATGCCGGCGGCGATGCCTGGGCCAGCCGGACCGGCTCGGCCGCGGCCGGACGCCCGGGCAGCGCAACGAGGACGGCGCCGAAGACCATCGCCGCGGCGACGGCAACATTACGGTGGGTAATTTGGGTCATCATGTCAGCTCGGCTCCGTTGTTTTCTCTAGCAGATGTCGTTGCGTCGCTGGTCAGCGATGCCCGTGGCCGCCTCGGTCGCCATGCCAGCCGCCGCGATCGTGAAAGTGCCCGCCGTCGTGACGGCCGGCAAAGACGCCGGCCAGCGCGCCGACCCCGATGCCGAGGGCGAAACCGTCGTAGACCGGCGGCGGCTGATAGACCGGCGGGGCCGGGTCGTAGACCGGCGGCGGATAGGCCGGCGGCCCACCCGGATAGCAGCGCCCGTCCGACGCGAAGTAATACCCCGCCGGGCAGCTCTGGGCGACCGCCGGCCCGGCGACGACCGATGCCACGACGGTCAGGGCGACGAAGCCCGACAGCGACCGCGCCCTCATCCGAAACCGGCCCTTTGCAAGAGTGGACCCCGCAAACTCGTCATGCTCACGCTCCGCCATGCTTTCGCCATGCCATAGAATAGGGAGCCTCCGAAGGAATTCGCCCCGCCGCGAACGAAAAAATCCTTGATCGTTTGCGCTCGACAACATACGTTTCCGGTTTGTTCTTTCTCATCGTGAGAAGCGTAGCGGCGTGTGAGCGATCGACGTCCGCCATTTTCATCGTCGCGGCTCTACCGCGCTAGATCTAGCTCGAGCTGCCTGTATTCGACCTGCAAATCGAAACGACTGCTACCAGATATGGGAATGAGCCGCCAAGAGATCTGCAGACGACAGCAGCTCACTAAATCTAGAAGCGGTTCCAGCATTCCACCTGCAAATCGCCGCGAGTGACACTAAATCCGGTATCGCGAATTCGGCGATCGCCGGCTCCCGCGCGATCACCTGCGGCCAAGCATCTGGCGTGCCGCGGCCGCCCTCGCTAAAACACCCGAATGAGCGGCGAACGGATCTATCTCTACGACACCACCTTGCGCGACGGGGCGCAGACGCAGGGCGTCGATTTCGGCCCGGCGGACAAGGCGATGATCGCCCGCGAGCTCGACCGGCTGGGCGTCGACTACATCGAGGGTGGCTGGCCCGGCGCCAACCCGACCGACGATGCGTTCTTCGCCGCGCCGCCGGCGCTGGCGCGGGCGCGGTTGACGGCGTTCGGTATGACCCGCCGCGGCGGGCGCAGCGCCGCCAACGATCCCGGGCTGGCGGCGACGCTGGCGAGCGGCGCCAGGGTCGCCTGCCTCGTCGGCAAGACCTGGGACTTCAACGTCACGACGGCGCTCGGCGTCAGCCTCGCCGAGAACGTCACGATGATCGGCGATAGCGTCTCGCTTGCCGCCGAGCGTCTCGATGAGGCGATCTTCGATGCCGAGCATTTCTTCGACGGCTACAAGGAGAACCCCGGCTTCGCGCTCGACTGCCTCAAGGCGGCGCTCGCCGGCGGGGCGCGCTGGATCGTGCTCTGCGACACCAACGGCGGGACGCTGCCGCACGAGGTCGAGCGCATTGTCGGCGAGGTCGCCGAGAGCATCCCCGGCGACCGGCTCGGCATCCACTGCCACAATGACACCGAGAACGCCGTCGCCAACAGCCTCGCCGCGATCCGCGCCGGGGCGCGCCAGGTCCAGGGTACGCTGAACGGGCTCGGCGAGCGCTGCGGCAACACCAATCTGATCTCGCTGATCCCGACCCTGGCGTTGAAGCTCGGCTACGAGACCGGCGTCGGCGCCGAGGGGTTGCGCAGCCTGACGCGGCTCTCGCATCTCCTCGACGAGCAGCTTAACCGCGCGCCCAACCGTCACGCCCCCTACGTTGGCGAGGCCGCCTTCGCCCACAAGGGCGGGCTGCACGTCTCGGCGGTCGAGAAGGACCCGCGCTGCTACGAGCACATCGATCCGACGGTCGTCGGCAACCACCGCCACATCATCGTCTCGGACCAGTCGGGCCGGGCCAATCTCGCGGTTCGGCTGCGCGAGCTCGGCATTGCCGTCGACCCCGGCAACCCACGGCTGGGCAAGCTCCTCGACCTCGTCAAGGAGCGCGAGTTCGAGGGCTATACCTACGACGGCGCCGAGGCCAGCTTCGAGCTGCTGGCGCGTCGCGCCCTCGAGACCGTGCCGGAGTATTTCCGCCTCAGCAGCTTCCGCGTCATCGACGAGCGCCGCTGGAACGCCCGCAACGAGCGGGTTACGCTGTCCGAGGCGACGATCAAGGTCGAGGTCGCCGGCCAGCAGATCATGACCGTCGCCGAGGGCAACGGCCCGGTCAACGCGCTCGACGCCGCGATGCGGCGGGCCCTGATGCCGTCCTTTCCCGAGCTCGAGCATATGCGGCTGACCGACTACAAGGTCCGCATCCTGACGCCGCAGGACGGCACCAAGGCGGTGACCCGCGTCATGATCGAGACGACCGACGGCGCCGGCGAGAGCTGGTCGACGGTCGGCGTCTCGACCAACGTCATCGACGCCTCCTACAACGCCCTGCACGACAGCCTTACCTACAAGCTGTGGCGCGAGGGGCGGCGGGGCTGACATGGCGGGGACGGATTATCGGCAGACGGCGGTGACCGGCGGTCCCGCGGTCATCCTGGTCGAGCCGCAGCTCGGCGAGAACATCGGCACGGCGGCACGCGCCATGTTCAACTGCGGCCTGACCGACCTGCGGCTGGTCAAGCCGCGCGACGGCTGGCCCTCGGAGCGCGCCAAGGCGGCGGCGAGTGGCGCCGACATCGTGCTCGACAATGCGCGGCTCTTCGATCGGGTAGAGGATGCGCTCGGCGACCTGCGGCACGTCTTCGCGACGACGGCACGCGACCGCGACATGGTCAAGCGCATCGTGACGCCCCGCGAGGCGGCGGCCGAGATGCGGGTGCTGATCGGCGAGGGCAGGGCCTGCGGATTGCTCTTCGGGCCGGAGCGCAGCGGCCTGCTCAACGACCATGTGTCGCTCGCCGACACGCTGATTACCGTGCCGCTCAACCCCGCCTTCTCGTCGCTCAACCTGGCGCAATCGGTGCTGCTGATCGGCTACGAGTGGTTCACCGCGATCGATGCGACGCCGGCCTCCCAGCTGTCGCTGGGCGAGCGGGTGCCGGCGACCAAGGAGCAGCTGCAAGGGTTCTTCGAGCATCTCGAGGAGGCGCTCGACCGCAGCGGCTTCCTGCGCAACCTCGCCAAGCGGCCGAGCATGGTGCGCAACATCCGCAACCTCTTCCAGCGCGCCGAATGCACCGAGCAGGAGGTGCGCAGCCTGCACGGGATGGTGACCGCCCTCGCCGGGCCGCGGGAGCGAGCGAAACCAGAGACTTAACGGCGAAACGTTTCGGCGCGTGCCGCGTTCGCATCAGGAGAATCTTTGTCGAGAGACGCGTGCCATGGCCGTGATGTTCCCGCAACGCCTTCCCGGCGATTCCATCGATCCCTCGGGTGACGCCGCCGCAGTCTTCTCGGCGCTGCAGGCCGAGCTCGACGACGAATGGTACGTCTTCCACGACCGCGAGCTGACGGTCGAGGGCGAGCAGCGCGGCTTCGACTTCATCCTGCTGCATCGCGAGCATGGCATCGCGATCCTCGCGGTCGATCTCCCGGACGAGGAGATCGACGCGCCGGTCGCCATCGCCGTCATCCGCCGCTTCCTCGAGGAGCAGGGATTCCCGGCGCTCTTCGCCAAGCCGCCGGCGATCGTGGTCCTAGGGGTCGTGCCGCCGTTCGCGGCGTTTGAGGAGGTGCTGGCATCGCGCTTCGCCGCGGCGCCGCGAACACGGCCGTCCGATCCCGATTGGGTCGAATGGCTGGCCGACCGCTTGACGGTGACCAACGATCTCGCATCCGAGCCGATGATCGCGCCGCCGGAGGGCATCGTCGTCGAAGCGGCGCAGCCGGAGTTCCGGCACGTCCAGCCGCTCGAGGCGAAGATCATCGACGTCATTCCTGACACGGCGGCTCTCCCGCGTCAGGCGTCGATCGCGGCGAACGACCGGGGGCTGGTCCGGGCGCTTGGTGTCCTGACCTTGTTCGGTGTGCTCGTGGGCGCCGTCGCGCTCGCCGCGAGCGGCGTCTCGCGGCCACCGCCTACGATCGGTGCCCTGGCGCCGGTGGCTGCCGCGGACACCGTGGCTGCGCCGAGCGCCGCCGCGGCGGACCCGCCGGAGCCTGCGCCGGCGATGACCGAGGCAGCGGTTCCCGACGACCCGCAGCCGGAGGGGGCGACCAAGCCGGCCGCACGGAACCCGGTCCACAAGCCGCACCGGAAGCGGCAGGCGGCACGGCATCCGCCGCGGGAGAAATCCTTCTGGGACCGTGTCGCCAGCATCTTCCATTGACCGCCGGCGCCGTTTGATTTGACATGCGCGCCGCCGCGCGTATAGTGCCGCGCCCTTCCCGGGAACGCGAGACTTTGAGCTCCGCCCGCCTTTTTGCGGGACTACCGGGACACAAACAATCCCTTAAGCGGATATCGGAAGACATGAGCAAGCGAGAAGGTTCGAAGTACAAGATCAACCGACGCCTCGGCGTCAACCTGTGGGGCCGGCCGAAAAGCCCGCTCAACCGCCGCGACTATGGTCCCGGCCAGCACGGCCAGCGGCGCAAGAAACCGTCGGATTTCGGCACCCAGCTGATGGCCAAGCAGAAGCTGAAGGGCTATTACGCCAATCTCGGTGAGCGTCAGTTTCGGCGCCTCTACGAGGAGGCGGCCCGGCGCCGCGGCGACACCGGCGAGAATCTTATCGAGCTGCTGGAGCGCCGGCTCGATGCCGTCGTCTACCGCATGAAATTCGTTCCGACGCCCTTCGCCGCCCGGCAGGTCGTCAACCACGGCCACGTCTCGGTCAACGGCAAGCGCGTCAACATCGCCTCCTACCAGGTCAAGGACAACGACGTGATCGAGCTTCGCGGCAAGGCGAAGGAGATGCTCATCGTCCTCGAGGCCTCGAAGTCCGGCGAGCGCGACGTCCCCGATTACATCGAGGTCGATCACGACAGCATGAAGGGCCGCCTCATCCGCGCGCCGAAGCTGGCGGACGTCCCCTACCCGGTGACGATGGAGCCCAATCTGGTGGTCGAGTTCTACTCGCGCTGACCTTCCCTCCACCGCGCAAGACCGAGAGCCCCCGTCACGGGGGCTCTCGCGTTTTGCGCGCTGGGACTTTCCTCGCTAGGATCGTGCGGGCATATCCGGTTCACCGATGCTGATCCTGCAATTCGCCGCCGTCCTGTTGATGATTCTGCTCAACGCCCTCTTCGCGCTAGCGGAGATGGCCTTGGTGACGGCGCGCAAGGCGCGGCTGCAGAACGCCGCCGACCACGGCCGCGAGGGGGCGCGCGTGGCGCTCGAGCTGAAGCGCGATCCCAGCCGGCTGCTCTCGACCGTGCAGATCGGCATGACCGTCATCAGCATCCTCGCCGGCTCGTTCGGCGGCGCGACGCTGGGCGAGCGCTTCGCCGAATATCTCGAGGCGCAGGACGGCGTCCTCGGCGAATACGCGCATCCGATCGCGATCGGTATCGTCGTGATCGGCATCTCCTACGTGACTCTGATCGTCGGCGAGCTCGTGCCCAAGCGCATCGCGCTCGGCCGGCCGGAGCTGATCGCGATGGCGCTCGCCCGGCTGATGAGCTTTATCTCGAAGACGATGGCGCCGGTCGCCTGGCTGCTCAGCGCGTCGACGAACCTCGTGCTGCGGCTGCTGCCGCTGAAGCTCGGCGATCAGGCGCCGATCACCGAGGAGGAGATCAACCTGATGCTGCGCGAAGGCGCGGCGGCGGGGCATTTTCATCCCGGCGAGACGACGATCGCGCAGATGGCGCTGCGCCTCGGCGACCGCCGCCTCAGCGCCGTCATGACGCCGCGGCCGCAAGTCGAGTGGCTTAACCTCGCCGACACCGATGCCGAGAACAAGCGCAAGATCATCGGCAGCGCCTATTCGCGCTTTCCGGTGATCGACGTCGAGCCGCAGAAGGTCGTCGGCATCATCCAGGTCAAGGACATCCTGATCGCCCAGCTCTCGGGCAAGGACTTCGACCTGCGCGCCGCGCTGCGCCCGCCGCTCTATCTGCCGAGTACGGTGACGGCGCTGCGCGCCCTCGAGATGTTCCGCAAATCGGGCGAGCCGATGGCGCTGGTCGTCGACGAGTACGGCGATTTCGAAGGCATCGTCACCCTGACCGACATTCTCGAGACGCTGGTCGGCGACATTGCCAGCCCCGGCGAGGAGGCCGATCCGGCGGTGGTCACCCGCGAGGACGGGTCGTGGCTGATCGACGGAATGACGGCGCTTGATGAGGTGAAGGACGTCGTCGGCTTAAGGTCGCTGCCCGGCGAGGAGAGCGGCGACTTTCATACGCTGGGCGGTTTCGTGATGGCTCAGATCAACCGCGTCCCCAAGATCGCCGACCATTTCGCGGTTAAAGGCTATCGCTTCGAGGTCGTAGACATGGACGGGCGGCGGGTCGACCGGGTCCTCGTCATGCCGCCGAAGGGCAGAGCGAGGAGCCCGGAACAAACGTCCTAGCCTAAGCGGCGCGCGTCTCGACGCCCTGGCTGTCGAGCAGCTGCTTGAGCTCGCCGCTCTCGAACATCTCGCGGATGATGTCGCAGCCGCCGACGAACTCGCCCTTGACGTAGAGCTGCGGGATCGTCGGCCAGCTCGAGAATTCCTTGATGCCGTGGCGGATCTCGGGGTCGGTCAGCACGTCGACGCCGCGGAACTTGACGCCGAGATGGGTCAGGATCTGCACCACCGCGGCCGAGAAGCCGCACTGCGGGAAGACCGGCGTCCCCTTCATGAAGAGCACGACGGGGCTCGCGGCGAGGTCCTGCTTGATGCGTTCAAATACGATGTTGTCTGCCATGTCCGCTTCCTCGCTCGTCGATTTACTCTTGCGGTACGCCGGTCTGCAGCGCCAGCGCATGCAGCTCGTTTCCGACGCGGCCGCGGAGAGCCTGATAGACCATCTGGTGCTGCTGGACGCGCGTCTTGCCCTTGAAGGCGGCGGAGACGACGTGGGCGGCGTAATGATCGCCATCGCCGCGCAGGTCCTCGATGGTGACCTGCGCGTCCGGCAGCCCGTCGCGAATTAGCTGCTCGATCATCGCCGCATCCATCGCCATCAGGCAATTCCCCTCAATCGGTCGCCGGGGCGCCGGCTGCCATGTAGCCCGGCAGCCATGCTTCATTGACGCGCCGCAACTCCTCTACCGATATGGCATCGGCCGGCGATACTGTCAACGCGGCCCCGCCGGTTGTGCCCAGGCGATAGGCCGGAACGCCGACCTTCGCCGCGGCTTCCAGCACCGCCTCGGGCGTCCTGGTGGTCACGAGATAGCGCGCCTGGTCCTCGCCGAAGAGATAGGCGAGGTCGCGGCGTGCCGGCGTCACCTCGGCGCCGATCCCGCCGGCGACTGCCATCTCGGCCAAGGCGACGAGGAGCCCGCCGTCGCTGAGGTCGTGGCACGCGGCGATCCGCCCGGCCTGGATCTCGCCGCGCACGAAATCGCCGTTGCGCCGCTCGGCGGCGAGGTCGACCGGCGGCGGTGGCCCGTCTTCGCGCCCGGCGATCTCGCGTAAATAGAGCGAGGCGCCGAGGTGACCGGCGGTTTCGCCGATCAGGATGATGGCTTCGCTGGCTGCGCGGAAGGCGAGGCCGACGCTCGTCGCCGCGTCGGCGAGCAGCCCGACGCCGCCGATCGCCGGCGTCGGCAGTACGCCGGTGCCGTTGGTCTCGTTGTAGAGCGAGACGTTGCCGGAGACGACGGGGTAGTCGAGCGCGAGGCAGGCGGCGCGGATGCCGGCGATGCAGCCGACGAACTGCCCCATGATCTCCGGCCGCTCGGGATTGCCGAAGTTCATGTTGTCGGTGATCGCGATCGGCAGCGCGCCGACGGCGGTCAGGTTGCGCCAGGTCTCGGCGACGGCCTGGGCGCCGCCGGCCTCGGGGTCGGCGAAGCAATAGCGCGGCGTGCAATCGGTGACGATTGCCAGCGCCTTCGCCGTGCCGCGGACCCGGACGATGGCGGCATCGCCGCCGGGGCGCTGCACCGTGTCGCCGCCGACGAGATGGTCGTACTGCTCCCAGATCCAGCGCTTCGAGGCGAGGTCGGGACAGGCGAGCAGGGTGCGCAGCGCCGTCATCATATCGGTCGCCGACGACAAGTCGCCGGCGTCTATCGGCGGCCGTTTCGGTGTCGGAACGAATGGCCGGTCGTAGAGCGGCGCCTGGCTGACGAGCGGCTCGACCGGCATGTCGGCGACGGTCTCGCCGTGCATCGTCAGGACGAGGTGGCCGGTCTCTGTGACGCGGCCGATGACCGCGAAATCGAGCTCCCATTTCTCGAAGATGCGCCGCGCTGAGTCCTCGCTGCCCGGCTTCAGGATGATCAGCATGCGCTCCTGCGACTCGGAGAGCATGATTTCGTAGGGCGTCATGCCGGTCTCGCGCACCGGCACCTGGTCGAGCGCCAACTCGATGCCGAGTTCGCCCTTGCCGGCCATCTCGACCGAGGAGGAGGTCAGGCCCGCGGCGCCCATGTCCTGGATCGCGACGATCGTGTCGCCTGCCATCAGCTCGAGACAGGCTTCGATCAGCAGCTTTTCGGTGAAGGGGTCGCCGACTTGGACGGTCGGACGCTTCGCCTCGGTGTCCTCGTTGAACTCGGTCGAGGCCATCGTGGCGCCGTGGATGCCGTCGCGGCCGGTCTTGGCGCCGACGTAGATCACCGGATTGCCCGGCCCGGCTGCTGCCGAATAGAAGATCTTGTCGGTCTCGGCGATGCCGACGGTCATCGCGTTGACCAGGATGTTGCCGTTGTAGGAGGCGTGGAAATCGCACTCGCCGCCGACGGTCGGGACGCCGACGCAATTGCCGTAGCCGCCGATCCCGGCGACGACGCCGGCAACGAGGTGGCGCGTCTTGGGATGATCGGGGCTGCCGAAGCGCAGCGCGTTGAGATTGGCGATCGGCCGCGCGCCCATCGTGAAAACGTCGCGCAGGATGCCGCCGACGCCGGTCGCGGCGCCTTGGTAGGGCTCGATGAACGACGGGTGGTTGTGGCTCTCCATCTTGAAGATGACGGCCTGACCGTCGCCGATGTCGACGACGCCGGCGTTCTCGCCGGGGCCGCAGATGACGCGCGGCCCCTCGGTCGGCAGCGTCTTCAGCCATTTCTTTGAGGATTTGTAGGAGCAATGCTCGCTCCACATGACCGAGAAGATGCCGAGCTCGGTGATGTTGGGCGCGCGGCCCAGGATGGCGACGGCGCGTTCGTACTCCGCCGGCGTGAGGCCGTGCTGGGCGACGATCTCGGGGGTGATCTCGGTCACGCCCCGAGCGCCTTTACCAGGCCGTCGAACATGCCGCATCCATCCGTGTTCCCGAGCAGCGGGTCGGTCGCGTCTTCGGGATGCGGCATCAGCCCAAGCACCGTCTTTCCCGGATTGAAGATGCCGGCGATGTTGCGCGCCGAGCCGTTGTGATTGGCGGCTTCGGTGAGTGTCCCGTCCGGCGCGCAATAGCGGAAGGCGACGAGACCGTCGCCCTCGAGCCGGTCAAGGGTCGCCGAATCGGCGAAATAGTTGCCGTCGTGATGCGCCACCGGGACGCGGATGACCTGGCCGGCCTCGTAGCCGGAGGTGAAAAGACTTTGAGAGTTTTCAATCCTTAAATGCACATCCTTGCAGTGGAACTTCAATGTTTTGTTGGTCAGCAGCACGCCCGGCAGCAGCCCGGCCTCGGTGAGGATCTGGAAGCCGTTGCAGATGCCGAGGACCGGCGTCCCGCGCGCCGCCGCGCGCTTGATCTCGCCCATGATCGGGGAATGCGCCGCCATGGCGCCGCAACGCAGGTAATCGCCGTAGGAGAACCCGCCGGGGATGACGATGATGTCGGCTTTCGGCAGCGCGCTCTCGCGATGCCAGACGATCGTCGGGGCACGGCCGGTGCTGCGCTCCAAGGCGAGCGAGACGTCGCGCTCGCGGTTCGAGCCGGGAAAGACGACGATGGCGGCTTGCATGATGGCTTGCCTCTTGCGCCGGGCGGGACGCTCGCGGGGTAGACGGGGCAGGTAGGCGTTCAGATAACCCGCGTCCCCCCGGCGATCAAGCGTCGCCGCGCCCCGGCTGCGAGATCGGCCCGCGCTGCGCGCGCCGGACCGCGTGGGGAGGCTGCAAAGGGGGGGCGCCGATCGCCCGAAAGAACCCCGAGTCGCCTGGAGGATCGGCTCCTCCGCCTCCGGAATGTCGCTATTTTCTTCCGTCGCGGACTACGATGTTGTGCGGAATATGTCTCGACTGGATAAAGATTGACCCAGAAAGGGGTAAAAACATAGCCTTGCGATCATGCCGAAAACCGCTGGTGGAACTGCGGCGCGATCGCGTGGTTTAATCCTGCATCGCGACTGTGGATCGACGACACGTGATCAAGGAACGCGCCATTTGGACGGCGGCGGCCTATCTTGTGGCTAAACACGGCGCCGCAGCACCGACCGTCGCCGAGCGCTTCGCGCTCAGCAACGCCGAGCACAATTTGGACGAGCAGCGCGCGCAATGGCTGAGTGTCGCGCGCGCTACCCAGGCGCTGTTGCGCGAGTATCCCGGCGAGGGCGAATCGATACATTGACGGGCAACGCGACCGTCCGGGCGCCGTTCAAGTCCCGCGCGAGGCGATGCGAGCATCGGTACGCTGTTCACAGACCGGGTGAGGGAACGCTATCGCGCACCGGTCAGAGCACGAAATCGAACCAGCGCCAGCTGCCGGAGATGCCCTCGCGCCCGGATCGCGCATGCCGGCCGTTCCGCTAGACCTCGTCGCAGCGACGATTGCGGTTTTCTCAGGATCGAGAGTTCGCTACTTCCGCAATTCGAACCCGCGCCGTCCTGATCGATCCTTTCACTTGCGACACCGAACCTGATCCTGAAGCGTATTCCCGATCGCTTACTTCACCCGGGGCGCGGAATTCCCCCGAGTCTCGGCGCGGTCGCATGCGTTTCCCGGTTCAACGAAGTGCTGCGGCAAGCGTTGTCACGGCAATGCCTCTGTAAGTTCTACGGGGCGCCGACCTCCAGCATTCTCTGTAATCGCAAGAACTTCTTAACGGGAACGGGTGGATAACTCGCATATTGAGACCGTCAGGTCAGCATGATGCGAATGCTGCCGAGAACGAGTGACGGTCCGGGGGTTTCGTCGGGAATTGATATGTCCAGGTCTGTCGACGACGTCAAAAACTGGATGAACATGTTTCGCTGGATCGTGAAGCTGATCCGTGACGACTTCAGCATCGACGAGGCGAAACTGGTCCGGACTGCAGCCCTCGAGACTGAGATCGGCCTCAGCCTCGAGCAGGTCGAGCAGGTTCTCGAGGTCATCGGTGACAGCTTCGTCATCAAATTCCCCGAGGACACGCTCGACGAGATCCTGAAGCTCGAGGAGCTGTGTATGCTCGCGAGCTGGATGAAAGGCCTCTACAAGCGGCCGGAGTTCGTCTCCGACGGCTTCGAATCGCGATGCCGGATGGCCAATCCGGCGATGGCGGCCTGAGGCGTTCGCCGACGGATCTCCCGCCGACTAATGTCCCAAGGCCAGGCGGGCGTCGATCTCGGCGCCCTTGCAGCCGCAGCGCTGACAGCGGAATTGCGGGCGAAGATGCTTGACGAAGAGGCTCGGCGCCAAGCGCTGACGCAGCCGGGAGACCGCCATCTCGGCGACGTGGCCGCAGCCTCGGCACGTCACCGCGACGCGGCCAGATCGGCGATCCGGGCGTGGCATAGCGGACCATTCGCGGCGATCCCGGCATCGCGAAAGTTCCTGATTTGTTCGGATCAGGAGACAACAAAGGATGATGCGGCGTCAAGCGCCAGCCACCCGAATTCGCCGGTTCATTCCCCAGAATTTTATATGGCCGCAAAGCCGGCAAAGGCTGTAAGTCATAAGGCTGCGAATTGGACGGACGCGATGATCTTATACCCGAAATACGCCACGACGGTCATCGGTGCCCACAGCGTGCCGGATTGGTACGAGGCGCTCGACCGGCTGGTGTCGTTCGGCCAGCTCGCGATGTCGGCGATGGCCGATGCGCAGTACCGTGCCGGCCAGGCCGCGATCCTCGACCAGGAGCTCGCCGGAA
>JAQGID010000043.1 GCA_028291405.1 Rhodospirillales bacterium
TCGACGCGCCCGAAAACAGCGCGATCCGGGATATCTGGCTGTTGCCGCCCGACAACCCCAACCTCCATGCCGGCCGGAAGGTCGCCGTCGTCGCAACCGACGGCGTCGAGGAGATCGAGCTGACCACTGTCCTGCACTATTTCCGGTCGCGCGGTGCGCAGGTTGACTTGATCGCGCCCAAGAAGCCCAGCTACCCGGATTTCCTCGGTCTCCAGATTCCAGCCGTACGTGAAAACCACATCATGACGATTACCTTTATCGCTGCCGGCGGCTGGATCCGGTTCGATCGGCATCTGGAGGACGCCTCCGCCAAGGACTGTGATGTGGTGATCATTCCGGGCGGCGTCTGGAATCCCGATACGCTGCGTGGCAATGCCAAGGCGATCGGCTTCGTTCAGGAGGCGGCGGCGGCGGGCAAGATCGTCGCCGCGATCTGCCACGGCCCATGGGTCCTGTCGGATGCCGGACTGACTCGCGGCAAGCGAGCCACCGGTTGGTGGAGCATCAAGCCGGACCTGGAAAACGCAGGCGCGACCTTCATCGATGAACCCGCGGTCACCGACGGCAAGATCGTCACTGCGCGCGCGCCCATCGATCTGGCAGCGTTCGTCCACGCGATAGATGACTTGCTCGTAGCGGCGTAACGCCCAGAAGCGCCCCGGTCCGCGACGACCCGGCCCGAGGCGCGGCGAGGGAGGCGGGAAGAATGCATCCGCCACTCCGCCGTTCAGGAATTTGGTCAAGTCGATAGGAGATTGAAAATGATCAAGCTTAGCATTCTCATGGTGCGTCGAAGCGATTTTACATACGACAAGTTCAGCCAATACTGGCGTGAAGTTCATGCTCCCCTCTTCGCTGCCCAGTTGGAGTCGAAGAAATACGTTCGACGCTACATTCAAGATCACAGAACGGGCGATGTGTTGCCAGGGACAACCGCCTCCCACTTCGACGGTATCGCGGAGATCTGGTTCGATGACATCTCCGGGGCAAAAGCATTCTTCGAATCGGATGGCTATCAGAAGAACGTGATCCCTGACGAAGAAGCATTCATGGATCGCAAGCGCTGCGAGCTGCTGTACACCCACGAATACAATGTCATGGCCTAATGCCCCTGACATTTTTCTCTTCATCTGTAACGTTTTTTCGTGTGAGAGGAGTTTACGATGAGTGCGCCAGTGTTCGAGAAGGATCTGACGGGCCTTCTGGTAGTTGATCCCTACAACGACTTTATCTCGGAGGGTGGCATTCTATGGCCGCTGATAAAGGAGATAGCAGAAGCGGTCGACTGCGTACCGAACATGCTTGCCGTCCTGCTGGCCGCCCGTGCCGCAGGCATCCGAGTCTTCTTCGCACCGCATCACCGAGACCGGGGGCCCGAGGATGAAAGCGAGGGCTGGAAGTACGTCGCACCCATTCAGAAATTCGGCCACGAACGACGTATCTTTGCAGCTGGAACATGGGGCGGAACCTTCCGCGAAGAATTCACGCCGCTGCCCGGCGAAGTGGTTGCGCAAGAACACTGGTGTTCCAGCGGCTTCGCCAACACTGACCTGGATCTCCAGCTTAAGAAGCATGGTATCCACAAGTTGATCGTGATTGGCCAACGCGCGAATACCTGCATCGACTCGACGGTGCGTTACGCCGCAGAACTCGGGTACGACGTAACCCTAGTGAAGGATGCGACCGCCAGCTACCAATGGGAAGAGATGCGGGCGACATTGGAAATCAATCTCCCGCTTTATGCCACCGCTATCCTTAGCGCCGCGGACACAATAGCGGCGCTCGAACACACAACTGTCTGAGCTTAGGGCCCGTTCAGGATCCCCTGAGCAGGGGGGACCAGAACGGCGAGATGGACGAACTGGAGATTGGAGTTGAGTTTTCGGTCGCAGTTGTTTCCTCGTCGTCGGCGTTTCTCCAGCAGGCGCGGTGATTTCGTGTAGACGAGGCGCGGCGCGGCGGGGGGAGGCGGGAAGAATGCATCCGCCACTCCGCCGTTCAAGATTTGGTCAAGTCGATAGGAGAATGAAAATGTCCGACGCCTATCTGTTCGTCAGTTACAAGCAGGCCGCCGATCCGAGCCGTCTCGCAGCCTACGGCGCATTGGCGGTGCAGGCCATTGAGCAATTTGGCGGTACGGTGATCGCCAGGGCGGAGCCGAGCCACATCTACGAGGCGGGCCAGAGCGAGTTGACCGTGCTCGTGCGCTTCAGCAGCGTGGACGAGGCCACCGCTCTTTATGACAGCGCAACCTATCGCGAAGCGCTGGCGGCGCTCGGCTCGGGCGCGAGCCGGGACGTGCGGATCATCCCCGCCCTGTAAGAGGTAATCACTCGGTCGCTGAGTGGCATGCGATAGCCCGCGACCTCGCACGTGCGCAACCTGGCTTGGCGGGCGTCTCGCTCAGCGGAGCCCTAACCACCCTCGCCGCCCTTCATGACGAAGTCGAGCTTGCCCAACGTTGAGATATCCGTGAGGTGATCTCATTGGCGATGGATCAAGCCAAGGCTGGCCGGCGCGTCGCCGTGATCGAGGCCGGAATGATAGGCGGGTCCTGCATCAACATAGCGTGCATTCCACCGGAACACCGGCTGCTGGCCGAGGCGGAGAAGGCCTACACCGAGGCACTCACGATCCTGACCACATCGGAGCTGGTAGCCGCGCTGCCCCCGGCGGCGAGCTAGAGCCTGCATTGACGCCGATCGCCTGTGGAATGTTCATCGGCGCCTTGGCCGACGGACGGAGAGAAGGCGTGATGTGGCCCGTATCGGGCATCGCGTTCTGAAAACCAAGTCTCAAACTCAAGGAGTGCTCGAAATGCAGTTCATGATCCTGTTCTCCCGTCATCCCGATAAGGCGGAAACCCCTGCGCCCGCAGACTTGAGGGAGGCAGAGTTCGAAAAAATGCGGAGCTTCTACATAGACGGTTTGCTTCAACAGGCCTGGCTTCGCGGCGACGCCGGAGGCGCTTGCGCGATTGTGGAAGCGGCTTCGACTGACGAAGTCGCAGAAAAGCTCAACACGCTGCCTCTCATCCGCGCCGGCTTTCTGCAACCTCCCATGATCGTGCCGCTCAAGCCCTATTCGGGCTTCGCTCCCCGCTCCTGACAGGGAAGCGCGCCATGAAAGCCATCGTGCTCAAAGAATTTGGGGGTCCGGAGAATCTATCTCTGGACGACCTTCCCATCCCAAGCGTCGAGCCCGGCACCGTTCTGATCCGCGCTGTTGCTGCCTCGGCCAATCCGGCCGACGTCAGCATCAGCAAGGGGACGCCATTCAGCCCAGCACTACCCGCCGTGCTCGGATGCGACGTTGCTGGCGTCGTAGAATCGGTAGGCGACGGCGTCACGGGGTTTGCGCCTGGCGACGAAGTCGTTCGGCTGCGTGGGCGGTGTCCGCGGCTCGGGCGGGACGTTAGCCGAATACGTGCTGGCCGACGCCAAGCTATTGGCGCGGAAACCACAGACGCTGTCCATGCGACAGGCGGCGGCGTTGCCGCTCGTCGCGATCACCGCACAGGAAGGGATAGATCGCGCCGGGGTTTCGTCGGCGCATCATGTCTTGATCCACGGGGGGACCGGAGGCGTCGGTCATGTCGCCGTACAGATCGCCGCGGCGCGCGGCGCGAAGGTCGCCACCACGATCTCCACGAGATCGCTCGCAACGGCCATGCGCATCGGCGCCACGGCCGCAATCGACTACCGGGCCGAAACTGTGGAAGCCTACGTGGAGCGTCTTACCCGGGGCGCCGGCTTCGACGTCGTATTCGACACAATAGGTGGGCTGCTCAGTCGGAGAAGAACACGTAGAACGCGCTGTAGGGCACGCGGCGCTCCGCCCCGATGTGGGTCGCATCGCAGCCATTGGCCGGCGCCAGTCCGCCCTCGGTGCGGATGCGGGCGATGTAGCCGACGGACGCGAGTGCGCCGCTGCCCGAGTGCGATTTGGCCCGCAGCAACAGCCAGGGGATCGAGCCCGGTTGCGGCGCGGGATTGGAGGCCACCACCTCGCCCACGACCGTGCTGCCGTCGCGCGCCTGCCAACTCGGCCCGGTGAAATGCCGGCCGAACTCGGTTCCCGCATCGTCCAGCAGCGTGGCCTCTGGTGCCTTGAGGCGCCAACCGAAGCCGGAAGGCGATGCCTCACAGGTATATACCTGCGCCCCTGTGCCTCGCAGTTCGATCGCCTCCCCGGCCGCATGCGCCGGACCAGCAAGGGCCAGCGCGGCCGTCACTATCCCCGCCAGTTCTGCTGCACGACGCATCGACACCTTCTTGCTTCCCACCCCGGACGGTGAGCCTGCTGACTTGGCGCGGTCCGGCCCGATGGCGACGCGGCTTTTCCGTTGAACAGAGAAGGGATAGGTCATCGTCTTTGCTCAAACAGTTTGGTAATATATTTAACAATCAAGTCGAAGACATATTGGTTCAGAGTAACGGTGTGGCCATTACTTCTTCCGGCCGGCCGCCGCCAGCATTAGGTCTGCGATCTGCCGCGGGTGAGAGACCAGGGAAAGATGCCCCGCGTCGACCTCCACGGTAGTCGCCTTCATGCGCGCCGCGAGAAACCGTTCGAGGTCCGGCGAGATCGTCATGTCTTCCTTCGACACAGCGTAGAAGCTCGGCTTCGAATGCCACGCGGCCGCCGTGGTCCGATCGCCGAACAAAGCGGCCGCCGTGGGTTCCTGCTCGGCATAAAGCACTTCCGCCTGCTCATGCGGCACGCCGTTCGCGAAATACTTGAGGAAGGCTTCCTCGGAGATCTTAGTGAAGCCGTCGTGGGCCTCGACGCCCGCCCGCACTGGCATGGTCGGGAACTTGCCGGACAGCGCGACGAAATCCTCGCCGGCATCGGGCGCCCGCGCCGCGACATAGACCAGCGCCGAAACCTTCGGGTCCGTCCCCACTTCGCTCACCAGCGTGCCGCTCCAGGAATGGCCGACCAGCACGGTCGGGCCGTCCTGCAGGGCTAGGGCGCGGCGCGTCTCGGCGGCCGCATCGGCGAGCGAGGTCAGCGGATTCTGCACCGAGGTCACATGCAGGCCGGCCGCCTGCAGCAGCGGGATGACCTCGGACCAGCTGGAACCGTCCGCCCAGGCGCCGTGGACCAGTACGACGTTGCGCGCCGCGACCGCTGCCGCCGTCTGGGCGTTTGCCTGTAGGGCGTCGAGCCCGCTCGCAAGCACGCACGCGGCCATTGCCGCAAAATTCCGTAACTTCATCGACCAATCTCCGCGAGAGGGGCATTCTGTCTGGAGCCTGACGCTCCACTTATCTCTTCGGGCGGCCATGGCGCAGCGCAACATGCTCACGGATTGGTGATCGCCGCGGGCCGGTGCGAAAAATCCGGGGCGTCAGTAACGGTTGCTGCGATACCGACGAAGAGGAAGATATGGAGTCGCGCGAACATCTCTGGGCCGAAGCGATGCGCGCCGAGCGCCGAGGCGATGGCGCGGCCTACGAGTGCCTGCTCAAGGAAATCGCGGACCTGTTGCGGCGGCTGATCAGATACCGGGTCGCCCAGCTCGGCCTGAGCGCGCACGAGACGGAGGACCTGGTCCAGGAAGTGCTGATCGGCCTGCACACCAAACGCCATACCTGGGACGTGGACCGGCCGTTCCTGCCCTGGCTCCACGCGATCGCCCGCTACAAGATCGCGGACGGTGTCCGGCACCTCCGACGGGAAGCGCGTCATCGCATCGACCTGACCTTCGACGAACTGGCGGAACTGGTCGAAGCCCCGGCCGAAGACCTCGACCGCTCGCTGCTGGATATCGATCGGCACTTGTCCGATCTGCCGCAGGGCCAGCAGACGGTGGTCCGCGCCCTCGCCGTCGAGGGCGCCTCGGTCCGGTCGACGGCCGAAAAGCTGCAGACGAGCGAAGGGGCCGTGCGGGTCACGTTTCACCGCGCGTTGCAGCGGCTCATGGCGAAGGCAGAGCCCGCACGCACCAAACCAGCGAAAGGCAAGTTCTGATGTCTTCGAGCGAAACCGACAGCCTAATCCAGACCCTCGCCCGTCAGGCCGGAGCCGA
>JAQGID010000121.1 GCA_028291405.1 Rhodospirillales bacterium
AAGCGGTGCCGTCGTCGTCCAGCAGATCGTGCTCGCCCGGTACGTAGTGGACGCGAAGCTGAGCGTCCCTGATCACCTGGTCGGCGTTGTCGAACTCCACAGGCTTGGAGAGGTGCGAGATATCGCCCGTATGGATCATGAAGGCGGGACGCACCGGCAGCGCGTTGATCTTCGCGATCGCCTCGTGCAGCGTGCCCAGCGCGTTCGGGTTGGCCGGCTTGTCGAAGCCGACATGGCTGTCGCTGATCTGCAGGAAGGTGAAGGCACCCTTCTCGACCTCTGCCGCGGCAGCGCCGCCGATCAGATCGACCGACCGGGGAATACCGCCCGAGAGCGTCCAGAGGACGCCCGTTCCGGCCCAGGTCATGCATTTCAGCATTCCTCGGCGGCTCATCGCGCCATCGAACAGAGACTTGTCTTGGTCGTTTTCCATGAGTGCTCTCCTTTCCTGAGATCACGCTGATCTCGGGTATCCAGATCACGACTCATGCTCGTTTATTCCCGGGTGGGAATGGCAACGCTGCGAAGGCGGCTCCCGGCCCACCACCCTGCTGCGTCCCAGACAGCAGCAAGGCCTTGTCACGAGAAGCAGCGGCCGCCTTACCTGCGCTTTAGCCCAAACCCCCGAGACATTGAGGCCCTGCTTTCCGAGTCTCAGTCAGATGTGACGAGAAACCGTCCAGCCGATCATCGAAATCACCGATCTTCCGATCGGCGCGGTGACGCCGCCGCTCAAAGAGGGAAAAGGCGCGATCGAACGGGTCTTCGCGCTTGTGTTGCTTCTTCACGATCAACTCCGTTTGCCATGAGCTCAATGCGCTTGGCTGCATCTTGCAAATCATGCTGGACATGCCGACGGCTCAGCATGAGGTGCCGCGGGAATAAACGTGCGCCCGCTTCGCTCTCACTTCTGCCAGCCCTGCTCGGGCATTGAGAGTGAGGTATGCAAATGTTGCGGACCGAGAGCGACCCCGAACTGCGCGTGTTTGACCCAGTGATCCGGCTCTTGCACTGGCTGACCCTGTTCCTGGTCGCGGTGATTTTCGTGCTCGCCTTCTCGATCGATTTCGCATCGTCGAATGAGCGGGCCGTTGTCCTCGTCCAGCTGCATCGCTCGTTCGGCGTAACCCTGTGGGTCGTGACGCTCGGTCGGCTCGTTTGGCGTCAATTCTCGCGCTTCCCCAACTGGCCCGCCGACATGCCGCAGGCGATGCGGTTCGCGGCGCAAGCGAGCGAATACGCCCTCTACGCCCTCCTGCTGATCCAGCCGATCGTCGGACTCCTCCAGACCAACGCGCACGGCGATCGGGTGAACCTGTTCTTCCTCGGCCAGCTGCCCGCTCTGATTGGCCGCGACCGTCCGCTCGCGGAGCAGCTCCTGGAGGTGCACGAGACGGTCGGGCTCCTTCTCCTCGGACTGATAGCGCTTCATGCCTCGGCGGCGCTCTACCACCATTTCTGGCGCCGTGACCACACGCTCGATGCGATGCTGCCGCAGGGGTTGACGCGCCGGGCTGCGCGCGGTCGCGCGCGTGAAAGCTTGAGCGTTCGGCGAGGCTAATATCTCCCCCAACGCCTTGTCGGGAGGCGGCCCGAAAATAGGCACCGTCAACTTTCTGGCCCATCGCGGCAATGGAGCAGTCGTAGGGACACGGTCCCGTTCGGGCTCATGTGGCCAGGCGGCGCGTCTGAGGCCTCATCGGCAGGGAACGCGCCAAGCGACTAATCAGGTCGTGATCGCGCGCTTAGGGCGTTCACAGAGCGCCGGCAGCCAGCCTCACCACGCGGAATATTCACCAAACAAAATATAGTCTGAGGCATCGAGAGGAAAATTCGGAAGGATCCATGCTTTTTGCTGACCATCACTGGACCGCTCAAGGGATGACCGCGTCTTTGCCGGCCGTCGATGGAAGACATTCGACAATGCACGGTCGTCGTACGGCTCGCGGTGAATTGAGGCAGCGTGTGGCCGTCTCCCCGCGAGTCGACACCAAGCCCGTCAACCTCGCCCTGCAGGGCGGGGGCGCCCATGGCGCCTTCACGTGGGGCGTCCTCGACCGCTTGCTCGAGGACGAGCGCGTCGGCTTTGACGGCATTAGCGCGACCAGCGCCGGCGCGATGAACGCCACCGTCTTCTCTTACGGCATGGTCGCTGGCGGGCGCAATGGCGCGAAGACGGCGCTTGCCGCCTTCTGGCGGCGGATCAGTCAGGCGGCGTCAATGAGCCCGCTGCAGGCGACCCCGCTGGAACGCCTCTTCGGGTACCACTCGATGGCGAACTTGCCGGGGTTCGTCTTCTTGGACTTGATGACGCGGCTCTTCTCGCCCTACGAGTTCAATCCGCTCAACCTGAACCCGATCGAGCAGCCGCGCCCTACGCATCGCGTTTGGCGCAAGTTATTTTTGCGCCTGATAGCCACCCGCCGTTTTCCGCCGTCTCCTACGCGGAATTGCGCGCCGCACTGTATGGGCACCAAATCTCCGATTTTGCCGGTAACAGGCGCTAGGAAGCCGCCTTGGATTTTTTCGGCCGGTCCGGGGGTGAACCCAGCCCAGCGGAGGATCATATTCGGCGGGACGAACGACCGACGATTTCCCATCGCTTAGCCGTTCACTCTATGGCCCCACGAAAGCTGTGTGACCGGAGCCGGGCACATGATCAGCCTGAGAAATATTTCCCTCCTTTGAGCTGCTGCCGGTTCCGTGGACACCGAGTTTAGGTGTCATGATGGAACTGGAGGTCGGTGATGAAGCGCAGGACATTTGGTCGCGAGTTTAAGATCGAAGCGGTGAAGCTGATCCGGGAGCGGGGTGTGTCGGTCGCCCAGGCTGCCCGCGATCTCGATGTGCATGAGAACGTGCTGCGCAAATGGGTGAAGGAGTTCGCCAGCGATCCGGGGCATGCCTTTCCAGGGCTTGGGCAGATGAAGCCGGAGCAATTGGAGGTCGAGCGGTTGCGCCGTGAAGTCATCAAGCTGAAGGCCGAGCGAGACATCCTAAAAAAAGCCGCGGCCTACTTCGCGAAGGAGTCGATGTGAAGTTCGGCTTTGTCGCGAAGCATCGAGGGGTCTGGCCTGCGGCTTGGCTGTGCGGGTATCTCGGTGTCTCGCGAAGTGGCTTCCAGGTCTGGCTGACGCGGCCACGCAGTGCCCGGTCGCGATCCGACGAGGCGCTGTCGGTGCAGGTCGGCGCGAGCTTCGTCGCCAGCGACCGGACTTACGGCGCCAGACGGGTGTGGCACGATCTGCTGGCTGCCGGTGTCGATTCCGGGCTTCATCGCGTCGAGCGACTGATGCGACAGCAGGCCTTGCGGGCGCGGCCGCGGCGGCCCGGCTTGCCCCCCGATATCGGCGAGCGGAAAGGTGAAGCGGCGGCGAATGTCCTCGATCGCCGGTTCACCGCGCCGGCGCCGAACCAGAAATGGGTGGCCGACTTCACTTACGTCTCAAAAGTGAAAACGCGCCTAGAGATTTCTCTAGCGCGCTATTGGTTCATCCGAGGTCCGCGTTGATTACACGCGGCCTTTAAGCGGAGGTGATTGGTCGGAGGCCGATAACGATGGTCAATGAATGGAAGGCTCGTGACATCGCTACCCACGTTGTGCAGGAACACGGCAGAGATGCCCCGGCGATAGTCGAGGCTAAGTGGAAAGCGTACGGCTCGGCGGGCGATGTCGACGCTGTTGGGCTGTGGGTACAGGTTGGCATCGAAGTGGGTGCGCTTCTCGATACCCACTCGTCGCTAGCCTCTATCCTCGAAGGCGCGACCACTAAGACCATGATGGCAGCCGATGGTGTCACGCGGCGGGACATCGACAACCTGATGAAAGACGCCAAAAGCAAAC
>JAQGID010000074.1 GCA_028291405.1 Rhodospirillales bacterium
CCCTATGGGATCGAGGCGAATCGGCCGACGTTGGCGGCCTTCCTGCGCTATGCGCACGAGCAGGGGGTGACGGACCGGCTGCTGCAGCCGGAGGAGCTGTTCCCGAAACAGGTGCAGAGCGCGTTCAGGGTTTAGGGCTTCCCCCTCATTGCCTTCCCAATCGTCTTCCCGGCTTTCCGCCGGGAAGACGAGCCGGAGTCGGGCGTGGCCAGTATCGCGGCTGTCGTTGCGCGGGAAGGTTGTAGGTCAAGCCCGGGCATGACGATACTTAGTGGGCAAGCTATTATGCCGCGAAAGCCAGGGGAGAAACGTCGAATGAAGCATCGGAAAATTGCGTGCTGTGCGGCGCTGGTCGCTGTCGCGCTCGTCGCGGCGTTGCCGGCGCTGGCGGCCGATGGGAAGCCCTGGCGGCATGGGATCATCGAGCCGAAGAGCGACGCCGGTATCTTGACGATGATCAAGAACGGCGGTTTCGCCGAGAAGCAGGGGCTGAACCTCGAGCTCGTCAATATCCAGAGCGATCAGATCGGGCTGAAGGCGCTGCTCTCCGGCGATCTCGACAGCTACGAAGGCGGGCCGTCCGGCGTCCTCGTTGCCGATTCGCGCGGCGCCGACGCCAAGATTCTCGGCTGTCACTGGCCGGTCCTGCCGCACGGCATCTTCACGCGCGCCGGCATCGCCTCGGTGCAGGATCTCAAAGGCAAATCCTTCGCGATCTCGGCGCCGGGCGCGTTGCCCGATCTCATCGTCCGGGCGGTGCTGCAGAAGAACGGCATCGGCGTCGACGATGTGCGGCTCGCGAGCCTCGGCAGCGACGTCGACCGTTTCAAGGCGCTCGCCGCCGGGGTCGTCGACGCCGCGGTCATCTCGAACGAATACGTGCCGATCGCCGACGCGCAGAACATCAAGCTGCTGATGTACGGCCGCGAGGCGCTGCCGTATTTCATGCGCATCTGCCAATTCTCGAGCGCCAAGGCGCTGGCGCAGCGGCCCGACGACGCCGTGCGCTTCGTCGCCGCCGAGATCTCGGCGCTGCGCTTTGCGATGACGCATCGCGACGAGACGATCGCGCTGAGCCGCGAGGTCACCAAGACGAAGCCGGAGGACCCGCGCGCCGCCTTCGTCTATGACGAGGCGGTGAGCTCGAAATCGGTCGATCCCGAGATGGCGCTCCCGATGGACAAGCTGAGCCAGACCCAGGATCTGATGATGAAGTCGGGAAACATGACGAAGCCGATCGACATCGCCAAGGCGATCGACGAGAGCGTACGCTTGAAGGCTCTCGCGTTGCTGGCGAAGTAGCGGATGGTCGGGGCACGCTCACTCGCTCGTCAGGATCCGCACGACCGTATCCAGCACGCCCTCCGTGTTGGCAAGAATGTCGTTGTTCCAGAAGCGGATGATCCGCCAGCCCTCGCTTTCGAGCCAGGCGGTGCGACGCTCGTCGGCCTCGTTATCGGCATGCTGACCGCCATCGGCCTCGATGACCAACCGGTGCTCGATGCAGGCGAAATCGAGAATGTAATTTCCAAGCGGATGCTGGCGTCGAAACTTGAAGCCTTGCAGCCGCCGCGAGCGAAGGGCGGACCACAAGCGACGCTCAGCATCGGTCATCATGACGCGCAGGCGGCGCGCTTGTCTAAGGGACATGATTTGCAGAATAGCACCGACGCTGACACCCTCACCCTCCCATTGCTTTGCAATGGGCCCCTCCCTCTCCCGCCTTGCGGGCGAGGGACTAGGCGGGCGAAGGTTAAGCCCCTCGCCCGCGTCAGCGGGAGAGGGAGGGGCCCGACGCGCAGCGTTGGGAGGGTGAGGGTGTCGGCGGGGAGCGCCTGATGGGGCAGGTCAGTCTCGTCGAGGTTTCCAAGCGGTTCACGCTGCGCATCGACGGCGAGGTTCAGGAGGTCAACGCGCTCGATCGCGTCAGCTTCACGGTCGACGATGGCGAGATCGTCGCGCTGATCGGACCCAGCGGCTGCGGCAAGACGACGGCGCTTCGCATCGCGATGGGGCTGGAGGCGGCGACCGCCGGCAGCGTCAAGGTCGACGGGCGCGAGGTCACCGGCTGCGGCTACGACCGCGGCATGGTGTTCCAGCACGCCGAGCTGCTGCCCTGGCTGAGCGCGCTCGAGAACGTCATGTTCGGGCTCGAGATGAAGGGGCTGCGCGGCGCCCCGTTGCGCGAGACGGCGATGCAGTACATCGAGCTGGTCGGGCTCAAGGATTCGTCGAACCGGCGGCCGCACCAGCTCTCCGGCGGCATGCAACAGCGCGTCGGCATCGCGCGGGCGCTGGCGATCGATCCCAAGGTGCTGCTGATGGACGAGCCCTTCGGCGCGCTCGACGCGCAGACCCGCGAGTCGATGCAGGAGGAGCTGCTGCAGATTCATGGACGGACCGGCAAGACGATCCTCTTCGTCACCCACGATCTCGACGAGGCCGTGCTGCTCGCCGACCGTGTCGTCGTGATGCAGCGGGGCATCGTCCAGGAGACGATCGCGGTGCCGCTGCCGCGGCCGCGCGGCGATCTCGGCGCGATCCGCGGTAGCAGCGAATTCGCCGAGACGCGCTACCACATCTGGCGGGCGCTGCACGTAGCGCCGGGGGCAAGCCATTGACGAAGCGTCAGCTGCCCGCCTGGGCGATCACGACGCTCTCGGTCCTGTTCTTCCTGCTGCTGTGGGAGGCGCTCGGCAGCCTGATCAATCCGATCTTCGGCTCCTACCCGACGGCGATCGCCGAGGCCTTCTGGGACTTGTTGCGCTCGGGCCAGCTCGGCAAGGCGATGGTGCAGAGCCTGCAGCCGTTCCTGCTGGGCTATGTGCTCGCGATCATCATCGGCGTGCCGCTCGGGCTCGTCGTCGGCCGTTTCCGCGTGCTCGAGGCGGCGCTCGGCATCTACGTCACGGCGGGTTATGCGATGCCGCTGGTCGCGCTGGTCCCACTGCTCGTGCTGTGGCTGGGGCTCGGCTTCGCGGTCAAGGCGGCGATCGTGCTGCTGATGTCGGTCTTCCCGATCACCATCAACACCTGGCTCGGCGTCACCGCCGTGCCGAAGAGCCTGATCGACGTCGGGCGATCGTTCGTCGCCTCGGATCTGACGATCCTGCGGCGGATCATCCTGCCGGCGACGCTGCCCTATATCATGGCCGGCATCCGCCTCGCAGTCGGCCGCGCCGTGGTCGCGATGGTCATCGCCGAGTTCTTCACCGCGATCTCCGGTCTCGGCGCGATCATCATCAACGCGGCGAATAACTTCGACACGGCGACGATGTTCGTGCCGATCGTCGTGCTCATGGTCATGGCGATCGGGCTCAATTGGCTGATCGGCTGGGTCGAGCGCAAGGTCGCGCCGTGGCAGGCCGAGATTGCGGGGCGCGCGCGGGAGTAGAAGCTGCGGCAGGATGGCGAGAGCGCGAAAATGCGCCGGCCAGGAGGGGGAGGGAAACCATGGGAAGGGCTCAAGATCGGGCAATGATGCGGCGCCTCGACCGCAAAAAGCTGCTTGCCGGACTCGTCTTCGCGGCGGTCGGCTTCGCCGTCGCGGCGGGGGCGACGCGCTATAGCCTCGGGACCATGGCGCGGATCGGCCCCGGCGGCTTCCCGCTGCTGATCGGCATCGTGCTCGGCGTCCTCGGCCTTGCGCATGTTGTGGCCGCCTTCGCGTCGCGCGACGGTCCGGACGGGGGCGCCTCGCGCTGGGACGGGCGGGCGACGCTGCTCATTCCCTTGAGCGCCATCGTCTTCGCACTGACGATCGACAAATTCGGCCTCGTGCCGGCGATCGTCGCCGCGGTCTTCATCGCCGCCCTTGCCAATCCGAAATTCCGCCTCGTCGAGGCGCTCGTCCTCTGCGTCGCGCTGGCGATCTTCGGCGCCGGGCTCTTCGTCTATGGGCTGAACCTGCCTTTCACCCTCTTCAGGACATGGTAGGGCGCGCATGACGGAGATCCTGAACAATCTCTCGACCGGTTTCGGCGTCGCGCTGTCGCCGGAGAATTTCCTCTACTGCATGATCGGCGCGACGCTCGGGACGCTGGTCGGGGTGCTGCCCGGCCTCGGGCCGGTGACGACGATCGCGATGCTGCTGCCGATCACCTTCAAGATGCCGGCGGTCGCCTCGCTGATCATGCTCTCGGGCATCTACTACGGCGCGCATCACGCCGGCTCGACGACGGCGATCATGCTCAACATGCCGGGCGAGCCGACCTCGGTCGTCATCTGCATCGACGGCCATCCGATGGCGCGGCAGGGCAGGGCGGGGCCGGCGCTCTGCATCTCGGCGCTGGGCTCGTTCTTCGCCGGCTGCGTCGCGGTCGTCGTCATCGCGCTGTTCTCGCCGATCCTCTCGGCCGTGGCGCTCAGCTTCGGCTCGGCGGAGTACGCCTCGATGATCGTCCTGGCGCTGGTCGCGGTGTCGGTGATCTCGAGCGGCTCGACGCTGACGACGATCTCGATGGCGGTGCTCGGGCTGCTGCTCGGCACCTTCGGCACGGATCTCGATTCCGGGGTGCAACGCTTCACCTTCGGGATCGGCACGATCGCCGACGGCATCAGCTTCGTCGCCCTCGCCGTCGGGCTCTTCGCCTTTACCCAGATCGTCGCGCAGCTGGGATCGAAGGAGGCGCGCGTCGTCGTCGCCAAGGTCACTGGGCTCCTTCCGACCCGCGCCGATCTCGCCGCCGCCTGGAAGCCGATCCTGCGCGGCACCGGGCTCGG
>JAQGID010000145.1 GCA_028291405.1 Rhodospirillales bacterium
GACACGCTGGTCCTGCATCTCTCGGAAGACGCGTGGTTGGGCGACGCACAGTTCGCCGTCTCGGTCGACGGCAAGCAGATCGCGACGGGGCAAAGCGTGGCCGCCTCGCATGCCGCGGGCCAGACGCAAGACTTCACCTATCAGGGCACGTTCGGCAGTGGCCCGCACAGCGTCGACGTGACCTTCCTCAATGATGCCTATGGCGGCAGCACCACGACCGATCGCAATCTCTACGTCAACGGGCTGGACTTCGAAGGGCAGCATTACAGCAACAGTGCTTCGCTCTATACCACCGGAGCGGTCGCCAACTTCACCGTGGCCAGTGCAGCCCCGACACCAGCGCCGACACTGACGCTAGCGTCAGCGCCGGCCCCGACGTCGAGCGGCGAACCCGTGATCGCAACGCCGGATGCTCATGCGACGCCGGTCGAGACGCACAGTGAGGTGACACCGGATTCGTCGGGCGTCGCGCATGGAACGGCGGGCGCCGACAACATCTTCGCTACCGGCGCCAACCAGACCCTCATAGGCGGCGGCGGCGACGATATCTTCGAGATCGGAACGCATACCGAGACGAAGATCATAGTCGGCTCCTCCGGCACGACCACGGTGTCGACGTCGGCCGACCATTACACGCTCGCCGCAGGCGTCAACAACCTAACCCTCACCGGCAACAATGCGCATAATGTCAGCGGCAACGGGCAAGCGAACTACATCACCGGCAGCGATGGCAACGATACGATCAACGGCGGTGGCGGCAACTCCACCATCGCGGTCGGCACCGGCGCCAATACGCTCACCGGCGGCGGCCAACACGATCTTTTCGTCTTCTCGAAGGCGGCGGATCATAGCAATGTCATTACCGACTTCCACGCCGGTCAAGACATGCTCGATCTGCGAGCCTTGATGAAGGATGCGGGCTACACCGGTACCGACCCGCTGGCCGACCACGTGCTGCAACTCACGCAGCATGGCGCCGACACGAGCATCGATCTTTCCGTAAACGGCACGAGTCACACCGTCGTGACGTTGCAAAACGTGGCGGTCAACGCGCTCCACGCCGGCCAAGACTACCTCTGGCATTAGACGAACATCGGCCGTGCCGCCTCGGCGGCACGGCCATTTTTCAGGACCCGCAGCTTTTGAAAATGTCTCGCGCAGCCTTCGCTGATCCCGCGCGCAACGGCTCGATCGAAAGCATTCGTCACCGCACGCCATAGCGCGTCGGTGCCGGCCGCCGCCGAGCGATGGCCGGACCGCACTTGAGCACTCGATGAGGCCGACGGCCTCCTCCGGCTTCAACCGGTCGGGTCTTATGCCCAGAAACGCGCCAAAGACGCGCTGCGCATTCTGTTCCACAATTCGGCGAAAGTGACTCTTGTGGCGATCGACCGGATCCGGCTGGCAACCTGCGCCGCCGTCACAGCCCGCTGATAATGGCAGTCACAGAGCAAATAATGGGCTTGCTGGGTCGGCAGCTCGAAAAATCTCGCCGCATCGCCGAAGCGGTCGCTCGCCAGTCCGTGCTGCCGCAGCAAAGGATCCTCGAAGGCGACGCTCAACGGGGAGTTGTCGGCGCGGAAGGCCAGCCGCTCGCTTGACGGCAGGAACTCTAATCGCTGCAGCGGGGTAAGCAGTCTTTCCGGATGCCGCTCGAGAAGCTCCGCCCATCGCTCCAGCCGCTCACGGCGGGACATGCTCGGCGCCGACGCCGGAGTGATCGTCGCTACGCGCTGAAGGTCGTCGAAACTGCTATGCTTCATAGTCTCCTCCTGCGGTTGGTCCTGAGGCAGATGACGGATGCACGTTCATTCCCCTAATGAGATCGGATTGGTAACCCGCGAAGCAAGGTCGCTCATCGCATCTTTTTTCTTCCATGGCATCGAACTTGCGCAGCGACTGGCTGTCGCGACCCTGGTCCGGTGCCGCTCGCCTTCGGGCGGCTGCGCCACAAGGAAGCATTCCTCGGAATCGTCGCGATCGCATTGGAGGACATCGGCCCGATCGATCCTGAGAACGTGACGCGCGCCGTCTTGGCGGTGCTCAAGCGCCACATCGCGCCCGGCGAGATCAAAGATGTCAGGAGCTTGCTGCCGTCCTATCTGCACGACCTCTGGCCATGGCCGCGCTTTTGGGCGGCGTGCCGTTGATGCTGGGAACCGGCGCCGGCTCGGACCGGCCCCAGCCGCTTGGATACGCGATGGTCGGAGGGCTGGCTTTGAGCCAGTTCCTGACACTCTTCACCGCGCCGGTCATCTACCTCTATCTCGAGCGCTTGCAGAACTGGCTGATGCAAGGTCAGGGGGCGCCGCGGCGGAATGACGCTGCCGCTCCGGGGCGATCGACAAGATTGCGTCAGCGCGCGAATTGACGCGACTTAGTAGGTGCGGCGAGCATTTTACGAGCACACCATTCGTACTAAAGTTGGACCGAAAGTCGGCGGCGCGGCGCAGTGACGCCGCGCGGCACGGCATTCTCCCAGCCAGAGGTCAGAGCCATGGACTACAGCGATCGTCACGTCGTCGTCACCGGTGGAACCGGTGCCCTTGGCACTGCCGTCGTGAGCGCATTGCTCGCCGCCGGCGCCGTCTGCCATGTGCCCTATACCGACGAGCAGAGTGCCCAGCGGTTTCCCCACCGCGGCAATGAGCGCGTGAAGCTCATTGCCGGTTGCGATCTCACCGACGAGGCGGGAGTGGCGCGGACTTTCGACGGTATCGACGATCTCTGGGCGGCGGTCCACATCGCCGGCGGGTTCGCCATGGGCCCTCTCTCCGAGACCGACAAGCGCGGGCTCATGGCGATGCTCGATACCAATCTCGTCAGCTGCTATCTCTGCTGCGGCGCTGCGGTCCGTGCGATGCTCAGGCACGGCAACGGGGGCCGCATCGTGAACGTCGCTGCGCGGCAAGCGGTTGAGCCGAGGACGGGGGCCGGGATGACCGCCTATACCGCAAGCAAGGCTGGCGTGGCGGCACTCACCGAGGCATTGGCGCAGGAGGTCGTGGACCAGGGCATTCTGGTAAACGCAGTGGTGCCATCGATCATGGATACGCGGGCGAACCGCCGGGCCATGCCGAAGGCGAACTACGATGCCTGGCCCAAGGTCGAGGAGGTGGCGGCGACGATCCTCTACCTCGCTTCGTCCGAGAATCGGGTCACACGCGGCGCGCTGGTGTCGGTCTACGGCCGGTCGTAGACACGATGAAGTCAGGTTCGGGTGTTTAGCGCCTGCAGCACGGCGTCCGGCCGCATCGGCAGGTGTCGCAGCCGTGCACCCGAGGCGGCAAAGACACCATTGGCGATCGCCGGAGCGACCACGGTCGTGGCTGGCTCGCCGAGGCAGGGTAAGTGCGCTGCTGAGCGCGAGTTCGCAAGCGAGCGGCGGCCTAGAGCCGGGCGTCCGCGTCCACGGAACCGGCGACGGATTGGCATCCGTCAGAGCGGGGGCGATCCAATCGTCGATCACGGCGCCTGCATAGGCTTCGTCGATCTTCTCGGCGCCGAGCCGGTTGCGCGGCGTGTGACCGCCGCCGCAATGACTGAGGCCTTCGGCCAAGTAGGCGCCGCGATTCCATTCTGCGCTCTTGGACGTGTCGGGCTGGTAGCGGCCGCCTCTGAAAAACAGAATCTTCCAGCCTTCCTGCAAGGCGCGGATCGTGAGCGGAAAGGGTATGGTGTTCGTCAGCGCCGGCGAATTGCTGTCCACCCTTCCGGGTATGGCACACCGCGCAGTATCCGGCGCCGGCGAGGAGCTGACCCTTTGCGACCATCTCGGCCGGAAAGCTGCTCCCCGCCGGCGGCTCGATCCGCGCGATTGCCGGCCGCCACGCCAGCGCAAGGAATCCGAGCAAGCCAAGAACACCTGCCCCGATGACGCCAATGACAATGCGCTTGAGCATCGTCGGTCTCCGGTCGTCTAGGCCACCCAGGTCGGTCCTCGACTCTTGAGACACGGCCGGCCGTATCGTGTTGATCGGCGTCAATTTTGACTGTTTCTCGTCTGAGCCGGCTTAGCTCGGTTGCTTCTTCAAATCCCTGGACACCGCTTCGGCCGCATGCGGTCGCGCGGTGCCGGATCGCGGCTGTTGTTGTTGCTGGCGTTCAGCGAAAGATCGCAGCGACACGGGTCCAAAAGGATTTTTCATGATGCTGCCGCCGCGCCGTGATCCGCTTCCGAGCAGGTTTATGTATCGGAGCGTGTTTTAATCGCTGCGGCGCAGCTTGGGCCCGCGGCTCATTGGCAAATGCTGTGGCGATCAAGTCGAATGGTGCATCTGCCGGACGGGTCGCTGCGGCGACGATTGGTGGCGGGGCCGCAGCAGGGTGGGCGCTTGAGAGAATCACGGTCTTCTGCGGGACCTTGATACTAATGGCGCAAAGAGTGGCGGCGCCAAGCACGCCGGCGAATAACGTCAGAGCCGTGAGCGTCCGCACTGGGACTCGATCAGATGCGACGACTGTCACCTGATGCGGAACACTGTTCTGGGCTCCAGGGGGGTCGATTGCCGCTTGATGGTATGGCAGCGTAGGAGAGCGGACGTACTGCGCCTGCCCCTCGTCAGGGTCGTCGGGCGGAAGCGGCAGTATTGCGCTCCCAATGAAAGCGCGCCCTGGCGCGTCGGTAAGGCATGTCACGAGCCGTACGACCTCGAGCCACATCGCTGCTTCGAGCTCGTTGCCGTTCATGAGCCATGCTCGTGCCCGCCGCTGCGCAACAGAGCGCGCCGCCGGTCCATACTCGGCGACGAGACGAAGAGTGGTTTCGAGGAGTTGTACTCTGCGGTCCACATTCAACGAACAGCGATTGCGCGACGCAGCTCCAGCTAACGCAAAACGAGTTAGGCGAAGTTCTGTGATTCAACCATCGCGCACGGCGATCGCGGCTTCCAACAGGCCAATGCCCCTCGCATATCGAGAAGTTCTCCTCAAGCGCCTCGAGCTGCGTTGCGGACATCAGCTCAGCCCGCCAATCACGCGTTCCAACTCGCCGAAATAGCGCTGCCAGCCGTAATTCGCGCGCCCTTGAAGTTGAACTCTTGGTTTGGTCGAAACCCCGATTGCTCCATTCTTAAGTGTGTGCCTCCCCTAGGTGCGCTGGTGCCCGCAGATCCATGGCTGGTAGAAGCCATTGAACGCCGGCAGGCCCGTCATCGATGCGTTCCGGCCATTCACGGCCGAGGCGCCTGTGACGCGAGTTGGCCCTCCGATGACATTCCTGCCTTCGCTTAAGACGGCCTGCTTCGCCGTATCGGACTCTACGGAGGTTGCCCCCCAGGCCGAAGCGGGCCGGAAATCAGCCGCGGCCGGCGCCGAACACGCGGACGAGCCAGTCGATGAACACGCAGGCGCGCGGCGAATGCTGCCGACTCCGTGGATAGAGCAGCTATACCGGCGTCGGTAAGGGCGGAAATGCGGCAAGGACGGGGACAAGTGTCCCTGATCTGAAAGCCGGCATGGACGCGCTGGCCGTTGTCTACGCGAGGGAACTGAGCCGCTGGGGCATCGAGACGTCGATCATCGTCCCCGGCGCCTTCACCGGCGGCACCAACCACTTCGCCCATTCCGGTCGGCGAAGCGCGCTGGCAGAATATGAGGCGGGGCCGCATGCCGGCTTCGGTGAGCAGGTGCAGAAGGCCTTTGCCGCCATAGTACCTCCCGACGCGGACGCCTCTGCCGTGGCCGATGCCATCCTCAGGGTGGTCAATACGCCGTTCGGCAAGCGGCCGTTCCGCATGCATATCGATCCGACCGAGGACGGCGCCGATGTCGGCTTCACAGTCCTCGATCGCCTTCGCAGCGAGATGTTGCATCGCGTCGGATTATCCGACGTCCTGACCCCCCGGCTTCTCGTCTGACCGGTTCTCGGCCGGCAGTGGTCACAAGGCGTGGCTCGAGCCACCCCGGACGATGTCCGCTTCGTGAGAAGCGGACATCGTCCGCCACTTGCCCCCGTAGCAACATCATCCGAAGCCGCCTCACGATGCCAAAAGCGGATCGTGTGAGGTGTGCGATAAGCAGACGAACTCTGCACCTAAGTCCCGTGGGCAGAAGCCGACCTGCAGCCGCTTATGCCGCAACCGGCGGGTTGCGCGCGCAGAGTGTGCAGCGAACGGCTCACCCGCCAGTGAACCGGCGATCTCAGATCCCCGTCGTCGTGCTCGATCCCCTGCCGACGCCGGTTGAGCGCCGTTGCTTGTGGCCCGGGACGCCCGCACTCAATTGAGTCCGACTCCTTTATGGGAATGTCGAGTCGAAGCGAGAAACCGTGATTCCGCCGAGCGGTGCGGTTATCGCCGCCAGCAAGTAGCATCAGCCGAACCGGCCAGAGATGAAATCGCGGGCAAGCTGACTCTGCGGGGCCTCGAAGACCTGAGCGGTCGGCCCGGCTTCGATCAGTTGGCCGTCGACCATAAAGAGCACATAGTCGCTGATGCGCCGCGCCTGCCCAACATTGTGAGTGACGACGATCACCGGGTATTCATCACGAAGCTCGACAATATGCTCCTCGATGCGCCGAGTGGCGTAGGGGTCGAGCGCCGAGCAGGGCTCGTCCATCAGGACCGCCTGTGGCTGGTTGGCGAGGGTGCGCGCCAGGCAGAGTCGCTGCTGCTGCCCGCCCGAGAACCTTGACGCGCTTTCGTGCAGCTGGTGTTTCACCTCGGTCCACAGACCGACCTTCTCGAGGTACAGTCGAGCGTAGGCCTCGCGCTCCGCGCGTCGACAGATGGCATGGAAACGGGCGCCGAACACCACATTCTCAAGAATCGACATGGGAAACGGCACCGGCTGCTGATGGATGATGCCGAGGCTGCGCCGAACCGCGCGGGGATCGACCGCAGGCCCATGGAGATCGGCGCCGCGGAAGCGCACGTGGCCCGACGTGACCGCCCCGCCCGGCATCAGCTCCAGCGTGCGATTGAGCGCCTTGACGAGGGTCGACTTGCCGCAGCCCGACGGCCCCATGATCGCCGTCACCCGCCGCTCCGGGATGCAGCAGGAGATTCCGCGCAGCACCCTCCGTTCGCGATAGCCGGCAGTCAGTTCGTCGATCTCGAAGGCCGTGGGGCCGGCCGCCGTCGCAATCTCGACCTCGGTATCCTTCCGGAGCAGCTGAAGCGAATCCATGACGACTCTCCTTCGGACAATGGCAGTGCTCATCGGGCGAGCCGACGTTTCAAGAGCGCAGCGCAGCCGTTGGCGAGCAGCAAGCCAACCACCAGCACCAGTGCGGTCGCATAAGCCTGTTCGAGATCGGCACCTTCGCTCACGACGTAATAGAGATGACTTGGCAAGGTCATAACCGGCGCATCGAGCGCCGGCGTGCCTCGCGCGAAGGCGACGCTCGCCGTGAACATGACCGGCGCGGCGGATCCCGCCGCGTGGCCGGCGGCGAGAAGGGTGACCGACAGGATGCCGGGCAGTGCCTTGGGCAGGATGACGCGGCGCACGACGTTGAAGCGACTGACACCCAGCGACAGAGCCGCCTCGCGCAAGGACCGCTCGACGCCGCGTAACGCCTCCTCGGCGCCGATGAGAATGATCGGCAGCATCATGAGCCCGAGGGTGAGGGCGCCGGAGATAAGCGAGATCTGCAGGCGGAACAGCACGACCAGCACCGCATAGCCGAACAGGCCGTAGACGATCGCCGGCACCGCTGCCAGGCATTCGGCGCCGAAGCGCATAACCCGCACCCAAGGCGAATCTTCCGGCGCGTATTCGACCAGACCGATCGCCCCGGCGACGCCGAGCGGCAGGGCAACGCCCAAGCCGATCGCCACCAGCGCCAGCGTGCCAAGAATCGCCGGCGCAATGCCGCCGGCGCTGCCCAGAGGGAAGCCGGCCGGTGCCTCGGTCAAGAACGCCCAGGAGAGCCGCGCCATGCCCTCGATCAGCAGAAAGCCAAGAATGCCGAGGGGCAGCACCAGTCCGACGAGGCCGACGCCCCAGGCGATGACGGTGAAGGCACGGTCGCTGCGCATCGCGCCGCACGGCAGCGGCAGGAAGCCGGGGGCCGGCGCCGCCTGCGTTATCTCAGCCGCCATGACGCATCACCCGCGCCTTCAGGCGCCAAACCACCGAGTTGATGGTGACCGTCAAGAGGATCAGCGCCAGGCCGGCGGCGTAGAGCGCGTGATACTTGGCCGTGCCGAGCGCTGCCTCCGGCAGCTCGGTGGCGATGAGCGCCGTCAAGGGTTGGCCGCGGTCGAGATAGGACGTCGGGAGCGCCGTCGAGTTGCCGGCGAGCAACAGCACGGCGAGGGTTTCGCCGACGGCGCGGCCGAGCCCCAAGGCGACCGCGGCAAAGAGACCGGGAAGCGCCATCGGCACCAGTATGCGACGCACCACATGGACCCGAGTGACGCCCGTTGAATGGGCCGATTCCCTAAGCGCCCGCGGCACGGCGGCGAAGGATTCGGCCGACGTGCAGGCGATGAATGGCAGCACCATCACGGCCAGGATCAGACCGCCGACGAGCAGAGATTCGCCGGTCGCCATGCCGCCATAGCGCTCGAACCAGGCGACCAGGGTGACATAGCCGAAGAAGCCGTAGACTACCGACGGGATACCGGCCAGGAGCTCGAGGCAGGGCTGCAGCACATGGCGCAACCAGGCAGGCGCAAACTCGGCCGCGAACAGGCCGATGCCGAAGCCGATCGGCACGGCAAGGGCGAGAGCGAGCGTCGTCACCATCAGCGTCGAGAGCACCGCATGCGCCAGTCCGAAGCGCGGCGGATCGGCGAGCGGCGCCCAGTCGGCGCGCAGAATGCCCTCGGCGCTGAGCGCAGATCCAAGAGCCGGCAACGCCTCGCGCAAGATCAGCAGCAGGAGCGTGGCGAGAATAAGGACGACAAGCGCGAGGGCGGCACGGCTCGCAAGCCGCGCCGCCCGGTCGCTGAAGCGGCCGCGGACCCGCTGCGCCGAGAACGGGACCGCGCTCGGCTCCGTCGCCGTCATTGCAGGGGAGCAGCCGTCTTGACCTGTCGCACCGGCACATAGCCCTGCGCCGCGATGGCCTCCTGTCCCTCGTTGAGCACATAGTCGACGAATCGCTTCGCCATCGGCGATGGCGTCTCGCCCTTCACGATCATCAGTAGCGGCCGCGCGAGCGCGTAGGCGCCGCTCACCACGTTGGATGGGACGGCTCGACCCCATTAAGGGCGAAGGTGACCAGATGCCCGCTCTCCCCCCCAAGGCCGGCCGAGATATAGGCGATGGCGTTCGGATTCGATTCGAGCTTCTTCAAGAGCGCGCCCTGGCTCGGCATCTGCAGCGCATTCGGCGCCACCTGCGCCTTCCCCATGATCTTGTCCTGCAGTATCTCCGCAGAGCCGGCGCCAGCGTCGCGCACCAGGAGCACGATCTCCTGCGCTGGCAGGCTGCCGTTGATGTCCCGATAGGTCCGGTATTCGCCGCTAAAGATCTTGCGTAGTTCGTCGCTGGTCAGGTTTTGCTTCAGCTTGGCGAGCGGGTTGTCGACCTGCACGGCTATGGCGACCGCGTCCTTGCCGACCAGATAGGCCTGATGGACGCCGAGCGCGTCCTTCTCGCTGTCCTTCAGCTCGCGCGAAGCCATGCCGATGTCGAGCGTGCCGTTGATTGCCGACTTGATGCCGAAGCCGGAGCCACCGCCGGTGACGTAGATGACCAGCTGCGTGTCGGGCAGCGCCGCATCGGCCCGCTGCCAGCTTTTGAAGCTGTCCATGAACGCCATTGCTGCATTGGCGACGACCGGCACCAGCGTCGTCGACCCGCCGACCCGCAGTGCGCCGTTCTCGGCCCGTACGACCGATGTCGCCGACAGCAACGTGGCCGCGGCGATGGCCGCGACAGCGAGTTTGGAACGAACGGCTACCTTGAGCATGGCTCCCCTCCTCATCGGGTGTTCGCCGCCCAGGCTAAAGAAATAACGCTACAATTTAATGACGAGGCGTTGGAAAAATGGCAATATTATCTAATATACATTAGAAACTTTTAAGTATTACAGTCAGAAATACTTCCCGCGCGCCGACATAGTGCACGGCGCGCGGGTGAATCCGGAATTGGAAGCGCAACGTTACGACGGCGTCGCGCTTGTCACTGTCGTTCCGATGGCGGTCTCCATCGGAAATAGCCATCGCGCGAGGTCCAGGTTGTTGCGGAAGTAGTCGGCCCCCGGCACGCCGCGCGCGTTGTGGATCACGATCGGCACCTCGAGCTCGTGCAGCGAGCCGTGGGTGCGGAAAGCCGGCGGCATTCGTTCCA
>JAQGID010000075.1 GCA_028291405.1 Rhodospirillales bacterium
TTCGGCGTCGGTCAGATCGCTCGGGTAGCGAAGCCCTTGGCGTTCATACTGGCAGCGGTTCTCCGATGTCCACATACGGCACCTCCAGAGCAGGTGCCTGACACAGAATCACATCCGATTCCAAAGACTCAACTTCTTTTCGAACCGACACTGAGGCATATTCGGGAGCGATCTGAATATTTTACCTGCCTGTCCGGGTGGGGTCCCAATTCGGTGCCGAAACACACCGTGGAGGCTACAACTGTCGCAAGCAGGCCGACGCCGCTGGTTACCGCGGCCTCAAGTCTCCCTAAGAGCTGGCGGCGAACGCGTCGCGGTCGCTCAATGACCCGAACCGCGCCAGCATCAAACAGGTCGGGTACGGCCGGTTCATCAACGCCGCGGTCGAACGCAGGAACCAAGTGGTCGCGGGCGCGATACTCCTCGCCCCGCGGATGGTGGCCGACATGGCATGGGGCGGTGTTGCGCGTCCAGCCGCGCCGTCGTACATCCGATTACCGAGCACTTGCCTGCTGTGATATGATGAGCGCGTTCTCGCGGGAGGCTGAGCATGGCCCTAAACCGCGGTGAGGAAACGCTGGTACCCAAACAGGCGACGAACGAATGACTTCGCCCGACTCTGGCAGCGCAAGCGGGATCGCTAAGATCCGCTACGTCGGCTGCAACGTGCAAGCGCTCCAAAAGCCCGGGGACGGGAACATCCACGCCTCGGTCGAACGGAGAACCAAGCAGTCGTTGACCACAGTGATGACGGCATAACAAGCAGCCATCGCACAATGTCTGACTCCAACGCCAAAGGAGACTGACCATGACGCTACGCCCGCTCATGATGGCTATGCTGGCAGTCGGTTTGGCCCTGCCAGCTTCGGCACAACAGAGATCGACGATGTCGCAGGAGGAAGCGCGCCAAGCCGCCGATGCCGTAGCGACCAAATGGGCCGACACCTACAACAAGGGGGACGCGTCCGGTATCGCAGGCATCTTCACCGAAGACGGAACGTTCGTCACACCAGGCGGGCCGGTCCTATCAGGACGTCAGGCAATAGAGAAGAGCATCGCCGACCGGATGAAGCTCGGCTGGACCCAGGAAACGGTGAAGGTCAGAGACGCACACCCTGTGGGTGACGCCGTCTGGGCAATCGGTGAATACACCCTGATCGGGTCGGGTCAAAACGGTGGTAAACAGATAAGCGGGCCTTGGGTAGAAGTGCTCACTCGTGATGGCGGAACATGGCACATGCGCGTGCTGATGGCGAGTACCGCACCACCCCCACCGGCGGAGGCGACGGGTACGTCGATGCCACCGTCGACCACAGGAACGACGAAGTAACGCGTTGCCCCGGTTGCTCTGCGTCCTGGCCCAATCGAGGCCGGTGCTCGCGCGTCATCTCTTCTCTCAAAGAGCTTCCCACATTGGCGCCAGATGGAGGCGGCGCCGGGATAGGCGGTCCTGCTCGGGCGCGTCGCCCACCTCACCTTTGGCGTCCTCTTCGCCATCTTCGGGGGTTCGTACTCGCCGGTGCGCTTACTGCCTATCCTTTCGCAAGCGAGAGGCCTTCCCGGTGCGCTGGACGCCGTGCAGCACATCCGCTACGGCGCCGCCGCGTTGGCTAACGCCGCGTTCGGGCCTCGGCGCGTTCGGTGCCTTCAATATCGCGCAGGCCCTCTGGTGCCGCGTTCCGGCTCCCGACCCTGCCGAGGCCGCCCGGACGACAGAGGATGCCGTCCGCACGGTTCGGCAAAACGTCGCCCCAGGATCTGACGCCGGTCACCGAAGCGCAATCCGCGATTTTATAATGATTGGCAAGGACACTGATGTTGATGTCGTCGTCGAGCCCGGAACGAGTTCGCGATCAGTTCTGCGAATATCCTGCTGCTGACAGCGACCCTCCATGTCGCCAGTCGGACCCGATTGGGCCCAGCTGCCTCAGCGGTCGCGAAACTGCTCTGCCGCCGCCCTGGAGAACCGTCCGAATATCGGTCATATCGAGGCAGATCAGCCCACGAATCGTTAGAAGGTCCGCGATTGACTGGACCGATCGTCGGCCAGTTGGAGCAGCGCGGGATTGGACTCCGATCGCTCGCAGAGGCGGCGGCGATATCGTGTCAGCCAGCCGAAACTGCGCTCGACGACCCAGCGGCGGGGAATGACCTTGAATCCTGGATCGGTGTCGGTTCGGCGCACGACCTCAACCACGAAGTCGAGGAAGGCCGCCTTGTCGAGGAGAGTGCGACGATCATAGGCGCCATCGGCGAAGAAGTGCTTCACCCAAGGCCAGCGCTTGCGGATCGCGTCAAGGATCGGCTGGGCTCCGGCACTATCGGAAATGTCCGCCGTCGTCAGGTTCACGGCGAGGAGACGCCCGTCCGTGTCCACCGCGATATGGCGTTTGCGGCCGACAATCTGTAGAGTCGAGGACGGGCGCGGTGGCAGTGCCCCGTTTCCCGTCCCCGCTCATCAAACCGGACGTGCGGATTTCCCGCATCCGGCTTTCCGACTGGCTTCATCATAAGGCCCACGGCGACGACCGCCCGCGCTCGCGTCGAAGGCATCGCACAGCCAGTTCCCCGTAGACACGCTCACGGGAGAACTGGTCCGTCCCACGCCCCTGCACTTTGTGTCGTTGACGGAGGAAGTTCCGCGCTCGGTCATAGACATGTTGGTCAACGGCCTCGTATGCCGACGCGAGGGCACCATAGGAGAAGTAGGCAGACCAACCGCGCAAGATACGGTTTAGTCGTGCTCGTATTTCCTCCCAGGCGCCCTTGTTGCCCGGCACCAGCAGTTCGCCGACCTTCGCCTTGACCCGCTGCACGCTCTTCTTGGATGGGCTTGCCCCCAGATACCAACGGCCACCATTGGGAAGGTGGCGCGGTCCCAGCGTATAGCCAAGGAAGTCGAAGCCTTCACGCCGGGCATTCTTCACCGAGGTTTTCGTCTCGTTGAGCGTCAGCCCGAGCTTCGTCATCACCGCCTTCGTCCAGGTCAGTGCCTCGTCCGCGTGGCCGCGGCTGAGGATGACAAAGTCGTCGGCATAAGAGACGACATGCGCGTGAAATGCCTCGCCGCGTCCCGTCAGGCGCCAATGCTTCAGGAATCGGTTCATGTAGACAACCGAGAGCAACGGACTGACGACCCCGCCCTGAGGCGTGCCGCGTGTGGTGTCCTTGCCACCGCTCATGCGCCGTTTCCCGTCGCCATCCCGTTCCTCGACCGGCGCCCGTAGCCACAGCTTGATCAGCCACAGCACGTGCCGGTCGACGATACGGCGACCCACGGATCTGAGCAGATCCGCATGAGGGATCGTGTCGAAATACTTCGACAAGTCGGCATCGACGACGTCGGTATAGCCCCGGCATAGCAGCCGGTGCGTCTCCTTGACGGCATCGATCGCGCTCCGACGCGGCCGATAGCCGTAAGCACTGTCCTCGAAGTCCGCCTCGAAGACCGGTTCCAGCACGATCTTGGCTGCGGCCTGGGCCACCCGATCCCGGATCGTCGGGATACCGAGTCGTCGTTCGCCACCGCCAGGCTTCGGGATCATTACCCGTCGCACCGGATCGGGTCGGTAAGTCTTCGAGACGAGGTCCTCGCGCAAGCCCGCCAGCCAGGTCTCGACACCCGACGCCTCGATCTGCCCGAAGGTTATCCCGTCCACGCCAGGCGCACCCGCATTGGCGCGGGTCAGCGCGTAGGCGTGCAGAAGGATGTCCTCCCGACAGACCTTGTCGTAGAGAATGTAGAACCGGAAAGCAGGCTCCGCCTTCGCCTTACAATACAGCTTTCTCTGAAGGCTCCTGATCATATCGGGTGTTTCAAGGCTCATCGCCAATCACCCCACCTCGCCATCTTCGAAAACGCACCAGAAGTCAGGGTCCTTTCCTCTGCCGGAGTTACCCAGCTTCGACGGTCATACGACCCTGTCCGACACCCGCCCGATCCACCGCTCTGAGGCGATGTTGGAGCCGCGACCTCCGATCCGGACGGGTCTCCCTCGATTACCTGCATCACCATTCCAACGTGCTGTGCCCAATACCCCGGCAGACCAGACAGGTGCGTGTGTCGATTACTTCCCTGTCCGCGCGGCCTTCCCCGAGAAAGAGGCGGGTCGGCGTCTGCATCGACTCTTTCGGGGCCTGCTCGAACTTCACTCGCGTTACGGCCCGTTGGATCGCTCGACCGCCCAAGGCGGCCTTTGTCACGAGGCTTCGACGAGGCCAGTTGCCCAGCCGCGCCGCTCGTCAGCTTCCGGATCAATCGACAACTCCCCGGATGGAACCTTCCTCCATAGATGATGCACGCCTTCGAGGCGCACTCTTCCCGGCGTCATAACCGCGCTTTTCCGCCATCGGCGCCTTGATGGTCTGGCTGTCGATCACGCCCGCCGTCGGACTCGCTTCCCGCCCGACCCGCTCGCGATCGGTCATCAGGGCGACATCGTGGATGGTCCGGAACAACAGCAGGCGGACAAAGCGGCGAAACCACCAATACACGGTCTGCCACGGAGGGAAGTGGATCGGAAGCATCCGCCACTCGCATCCCGAGCGCACCATGTAGCGCAGCGCGTTAACGACCTCCCGAAGGTCCGTCGTCGGCTTGCGCCTCCGCTTCGCCGGTTGCGGCAGAAAGACTTCAAGCGCAACCCATTCCTCATCGGTCAGGTCGCTCGGATACCGCTTCGTCTTCTTCTCAATGGCCACCAATCATTTGTTGATGTTGAATTACCCTCAATCGTGCTGAAAGTCCGAGTTGGGTCCGGCATCCTCAATCGAAGGGCCGCTACGCTAAAGGATCAAAGGAGTGGAGCATGGCAAAATTGATAACGATCGTTGTCGTCAAGGATTTTGCTGCTTACCAATCGGGCTTTGCTCGTGGAGAAAAAATGCGGAATGACGCTGGCGTCACTAATCCTCGTATGTATCGAGACTCAGAAAATCCGAATGAGGTCCTGGTCCTCTTCGACGCCAAGAATGCCCAGCAAGCTACCGCCTTCGCGAATAGCGAAGACGTGAAAGCTGCAATGAAAAATGCCGGGGTTACCTCGGTCTCCGCGATATACGGCTTCGAGTAACTTCCAATGTCCGAGAAGGCCGTTGTAGTGTGATCGGTGGTGTCCGCGAAGGCGGTCTTGGCGCGCAGCTGGCCCATTTATGACCCAGCGACGGCTGTTTTGTTGACCCGCCAACGGTGGGGCTGTATCGGTACCCACGATCACTCGAGAAATCCTACAATCGTTCCGGAGGCAGCACCTCGCATGGGCGGTGCTGCTCCACGAGCGCGTCGCACGCCGCATGCGCTGCGTTTACCGAGACGCCGACCAAGCGTGCTCTGTAGAGTACCCCGCCGTCCGGCCGGATCGCCGTACCAAGTACCACCGACGCGCCATCGAGGCTGCCACGTGCAACTGCGCGTGCATCGTTCGCCACCCCGCTGGCGATCGACGCATTGGCGAAGGCTCCGACTTGGACACCCCATTCCCCCGGGCTGCCCAGCGTCGACAAGGCCGCCACACGCTCCACCCGCTCTACCTGAGGCGGCGGTGACGAGAGTGCGGCGAGTGTCTTTCGGTTCAAATTCTCCGCCGTTGGCTCAGCACCTATGGTCGGCATGCCAGCGGCTTGGGCCTGAGTGGCATGAGATGCCAGAGCCGGGTTGCGACCCATTGCGTCGGCTAATGACTGCTTGTTGAGGGCAATGACCGACGGATCGATGGCAGCACTTGCGGGAGCAGGATACCGGCCATTCGACATCAGCGTGTCGACTGGCGAAAGGGTTCCCGCCAGCGACTGTCGGTTGAGGTCGTCGGCGGAAACGCCTCGAGCCAGCACGCCAGATGAGGACGCCGAACCGCCGAGCCGGGGCGCCACAGCAGCCATGTAAGCCACCGTTTCCGATGGCAAGCGGCCGCGTCCGGAAAGGTAGTCGTCGGCCCGCTGCGGTCCGGCATTGTAGGCAGCCAAAAAGCCTGGTGCCCCGTAGCGGTCGTACAGTTCCTTCATGTACGCCGCTCCGGCAAAAATGTTGTCGCGCGGATAATAAGGATCGTCGCCAAGGCCGTAGCGCTGCCGCAACTCCTCGTAAGTCCTCGGCATCACCTGCATCAGTCCCATTGCACCAGCGGCGGAAGTGATGAGTGTGCCGTCCAAATATTGTTGCCCGCCAGATTCCTGCCGCATGACTTCGCGGATCCATGCCTCCGGCATACCATAGCGCTGGGACGCAGCGGTGATGTGCGGGCCCCACGGATCTTCCGGTGGACCGGGCAGCGCATATTGTCTGACCTGTGCTCGGGTCGGCAAAGGCCCGTGTGCGCGATGGTCCGATGCGCAGGCGGAAACCAGACAAAGCAGGGCGACCACACCAAGTTTGCGAAGCTGTGGCAGCAGATCGAAATGCGCAAGGTCGGTGGTGAGGTCACGATGTGAGGTCATGAACGTTTCCCCGCGGACAGCGCATTTGGGCACTGCTTACTTCGTCTGGTCAGCTGCATCCGGCGATGATCACTCCAAAATTGTGCGAACCGCAATATCAGCGGTTCGCCATCGGCTAGTTGGCCATGCCTTCATGCTCAAGAGACCAGCGCGATCCGTTCACGCGGCTCGTCGCGCAGCGAATGAACCCTCAGCTGTCCTGGAGCAAGCGCCTGCACCGCCGCATCAGCGACATATCGGTGATGCGTGAAGAGCAAGACCTGGGTGTGCCTGCCAAGTTCAGCGAGCGCTCGAATTCCTGGAACCGTTCGCTCCTCATCGCTCGTGATGAAGAGGTCGTCGGCGACAAAAGGCATCGCCTCTGCGCCCTCAGCGTAACGCTCGATTGCCGCGATCCTAAGCGCCAAATAAAGCTGGTCGAGGGTGCCATCGCTCATCCCGGAGACGGGGCACATCGATTCGTCGCGGCGGAACCCGACGAGGGTCGGCTTGTCCTCATCCGTGTAGTCGACAGACAGGCGGACGATTGGATTGTCGCCAGTCCCGGCCACCGCCCCGAATATCTCGCTCGCTCGCCTGACCAAGGGGTGCTGGTTCTGCGCGCGGTATCGCTCGACGGCCCGATTGAGGATGATCGTCGCCGCCCTGAAACGGAGCCAGCGTTCGGTGCACGCGATCATCTCCGCAGCGGCATCGTTGGCTTCCTGTGCTGCCTCGCCGATGCCTTCGCGATCCTTGAGTGCGCGGATGTTCGCTTCGGCCACGGTGACGGTCTGAGCGGCCACTTGTAACGCATCTTGCAAGTGCGCGATCTCGCCTTCGAGCCGTCCGACCTCAGCCGCGGCTGTATCCGTGTCGATCCCGGCAGCCTCGTCGCGCAAGGAGGACTCGTCGCGGCCGTCCCCCTGCGCTGTCAAGCCCTCTCGCTCGTATTCCAGTTTTGACTCCAGCGCCCGTCGCCCCACGGATTGCTGTGCCAACCGGACGATGTCTGCGTCCTCGGGCAGTCCATGCAATTTCCGAAGTGCTCTGAGTTCGACGGCCGCCTTGCGCCCCGCACCTTCGGCATCGTCTAGGGCCGCGCTCGACTGCCGCACATTGCGCCGCGCATCATCCACGCGTGCAGCAAGCTGCAATGCCTCGGACAGTCGTCGTTGGATTATTGATACCAAGGCCGCGACGTCCTGTTCCTCGTCCAGGTCGGCCGCCGCGGCTCCGAGATCCTCGATCAACGCGCGGGCTTCGTCCTCGTAGGCCCGAATTGCATCATCCAGCTGGTCGCGGCGTCGCCTGGTTTGCGTCTGGTCGGCTTCGAGGACACCGACCTTCTGCCAAATGCTGAGGGCGGCGTCGGCCTCGGCTGGAGTGGCATCCTTGGCCAAGCCGAGAGCAGGCATCTCATCGGCCCAGCGAGCCTGCCACTTCGTAAGGAGCGCGCTGACCTTCTCCAGGTCGCGACGTCGCTCCTCGTGCTGCCGTTTGCTCTCGGCAACGACACGCCGGAGCTCGACACACTGGTCCCAGCGGTTTTCAGCACTGTCGAAGGCGGCCTTGACCCTGTCGCGGAGCGCTGCCGTAGACAGGTCTTTGACCTCCGTCAGTCCGAGTGCCATCGCAGCCCGAAGCAGGTGCGAGCGAACCTGGTTGTCCTCGAGCTCCGCCCCGACGGCTGCTTGCATTGCCTTCCTGGCCGCCTGGTGCCGGACCAGGACCTCATCCTTCCGCGCGAGCCAACCCCGCATCTCGGTCGGCGTCCCTGGAACGATACCGGTCTTGGTCCAGGTCGCGGCCCATCTGAGCTCCGCGTCGTGCACACGATCATTTAGCTGCTGGATCCGCCTTTCGGCAGCCCGGATGTCCTCGCGGGCCTTGGCTTCTTGCCCGCTCAAAGTCGCGAACCGCTCGACGCGCGCGGCCTCGCGCTCCCGCCGGTCCGCCAACTGGTCTGCGGCCAAAACCGACGACTCAAACGCGCCCGCAACGTCCCCGTCCGGCGCGAGATCTGAAAGCTGTTCCTCGGGGACGGACACACCTTCCACATACCGGCGCCGGATTAAGCGCCAGCCATCATCACGGCGCTCACGCGCCATGCCCAGGACCTCGGGCGTCGGGACGTCGCCCCCCGCCCGGAGTGTTTCGAGGTCGCCGTTGATCCGGCGCAAGTCCGCTTGCAGGGCGGCGATTTCCTCCTCCGTGGAGAGAATTTCCGCTGCCGTCCTGTCGAACTGCTGCTCGAACCGCACCACGATTTCGGCGGAAGGCAGGACTGTCTTCGCCAGATCGTCGGCCGTGACCGCGCAAGGCCCTAGGGCGTTCACTGCGTCGGACAAGCTCTCTTCGGCGGTCCTAAGCTCGAGTTGCGCTCGAGCGATGCGGTTCGTGGTGTCTCCCAGGGCGCGCGCGGCCTCCACCGCCACGCCAGCCTCTGCCGGATCGCTCGCGTCGCCCGCCACGCGTGCTTCATTCTGCACTTGGTCCAGGGCACGATCTGCTTTCTCAAATTCTTGCTGGGCCGACGCCAAAGCCGTATCGAGCCGATTCCATTTGCTCATCAGCGATCTCACGCGGGCCGCGGCTGGTTCGGACGGCCTCTGCTCCGCGACGAAGTCGAGATTGACGGCCGGACCAAGTTGGCGAAGCAGGTCCATCATCTGCCCGGTGCCATTTTCAAGGTCGCGGACACGATGGGGCAGATCGGTGCGCTTCGAGCGATAATCACCGAGGCCAGTAACCAACTTCTCGACTCGCTTGGTCATCGAAACCCACGGTCCGGGATCGCCAAGCGCATCCAACTCCCCCTGGAGGCGCTTCAGGTTTTCCGAATGGGCTTTGACGTTCTCGCGAGCGGCTTGCTCGCCCTGAACGGCGAGGCGCCAAGCTTCCTCGAAGCCGTCCGGCAGCACTGGCACGTCCGCCACGGCTTCCAGCTGAAATGCCAAGTCGTCGACGCGGCGCAGGATCGGGGCGACACGGCGGATGCGCTCAAGGGCGCTCCGCTTGCGCCGACCCTCAGCTAGCGTCTCATCCAACTCCTTGCGAAGTGCGCTTGCGTCTTCCAACGCCGCCACAGCGGAATTCCAAGCATCTGCTTTCAGCGCCTCGGCGCGCATCCGATCGACTGCCTTCTCATAGCGATCGTGCGCGCGCCAATAGGGCTTGCTGGCTGACTTCCTGGCAGGTGATCCAATTTCCTCGGCGCTGTCGGCGATCGCCTTCATCTCCGACGCCATGCCCATCGTGCCGCTGCCCGCCTCGAACAGACTGCGGGCCACTTCGCCTCCGGTGTCGAGCATCGCCTTCCCACCGGCACGCAGCCGCTCGTGGTTGAGGCCGAACATGCGCTCGAAAAATTCGCGCGTGGCGCCCCCCAGGTAGGGAGCGAGAGAATTCTCCGGGAGCTCACCGCTCTCATCCGGCCTCAGTAGAGTGTTCACCCGCGCCTTCCGTCGCTTGAAGCTGAGGCGCTGGCCTGCCGTATTCGTCAGAGTGCCTCCGATTCGGAGACGGCCATACTCATGCCGGAAGTTAAACGAGGTTCGTTCGGGAATCCCGAAGAGCAGGTCGCAGATCGCCGTGAGAGCGGTCGACTTCCCCGCCTCGTTGGGACCGTAGACGAGATGGAGCAGAACGTCTTCACCCGATAGATCAAGACGGAGCCCGTCGAAGTGGCCAAACCGCTCGAGATGCAATTCCTCGAAACGCATTCCGGCCTCCTCTTAGCCGTGGCCGAGAAGGCGATGGCGGAGGGTGGCTGCCGCACCCTCCAGCACTTGCCCAAGAAGCCCGTCGTTGAGGTCTCTCAGCCCGCCCGCATCCTTCACCTTGGCGGGCATGCGGGTCAGCGCTTGCGCCAACTCGTCCCGGATAAGGGCCATTTCGTCCGGGTCCGCCCGTATCTCGTCAACGGTCCTCAGCAGCTCCCCGAGCGCATCCGCATCGAGTGGCGCCGTGTCTTGGGATTCGGCCGTTTCGACCAACACGCGTTCCAGCCAGACATCGTCGCCGGACTGCTCAGCCAGACCGGCGCATTCGGCATTGGTACGTTCCAAGTCGCCCGCGACCTCCCGATGCACAGCGGTCTCGCCGTGGAGGATTAGGCGGACTGCCAAGGTCCGCCCGTCGGCGTTCGTCACAGCTTCCGAGATCCTTCCGCGGATGCGATCGCAAGCCTGGTCGTACTCGCAGCAGCCCGACAGGTTGACGCGCACCTGGGCCCACCGAACGACGTCGAGCGGAACATGCTCGACGGAGACGATCTCTCTGTCTTCGACGGTCAGAAGAGTCGCTCCCTTCGCGCCCGTCTCGTTAGCGTGCCGACCCTGAAGGTTGCCAGGGAAGATGATCCACGGTTTCTCGCTGAGCACGGTGCGCACGTGGACATGGCCGAGGGCCCAGTAGTCGTATTGCTTCGCACTGAGATCGGCTATCGAGCAAGGAGCGTAAGGCGCGTGCCCATAGTTCCCGTCGGCGGCTGTGTGCAGCAACCCAATGTTCAGCAGCCCTGGCATCGGGTCCGGGTAAGAGGCTGCGATGTTCTCGGTGACGTCGCGCCTCGGGAAGCTGCGGCCGTGCATGGCCACCCCGAGATCCTCGAGCATCCAGGTTTCGGCCCGGTCGGACCGGAATATTTTCACGTTCGGCGGTGGCCTGAGCGACCGGGTCATCTGGTTCTCGGCGTCGTGATTGCCCTTCACGACCGCGACTCGGATGGCCGCCCGCTCCAGCCGAGCCATCTCCTCGGTGAAGGAGAGACCGGTCGAAAAATCCCGCCAATCTCCGTCGTAGAGATCGCCTGCGATCAGGACCAGGCGGACTTCAGCCTCGATGGCGTAGTCGACCAGAGCCTTGAAGGCTCGCTTGGTGGCGCCAACCAACTCGTTCGCACGGTCTCCAGCCCTGGCCGCCAAACCAGCGAGCGGGCTATCCAAGTGTATATCGGCCGTGTGGAGGATCCGCATTTGGTGGCCCGGGCGCAGCTGCCTACTAAATGTGGCAGATCGGGCAATCGGCGGCAAGTTGATCTGCGGCGTGCCGAAATTTGTCGCAACATCCCTCTGGCGGAGCGCAGGCGAAGAACTCGAGTTGGATTACGCAGGGGGAATTGGGTACCCGAGGGTCAAACCCGGCCGGATTAGCCGCTCCCAATGTGCCGCGATGGGGTGGATTCCTGCCAGTCTGCTTCGAGGTGCGGAAGCGCTCAAAGCGGTCGCCGCGATGGCTGCGCGGCCAAGCGCCGCGGTTCCTGTCGGCACATACATTCATCTATGGCTAGGGCCCCGCCAGATTGTCCACCAGCTCCCGGCCGCGCACAAGCCTCTCCTCCTAGGTCTTCATCAGACCCAGAAACACTTTCGTAGCCGCCCACACGCCCTTCAGATCGAACTGGCCCTGGTAGACATCCGGAGGGGCGGGACCGCGCTTGAGGAGACGATAAATCGCCTCCCAGGCCGTGCGCGTCGAGTATTCAAACGTGAACGCAATGTCCCGTTCAAGCTCGACGTACTGACCCAGGAGGCCCAGATTGGTTACGCCCTCCGGAACCACGGGCGGCCTGTCGCCTCGCTTCCGGCGCAACCAGATGTTGTTGACATAGGGCATGTTGCAGGGAATGCAGATCGATGTGCGTACGATCTCTTCCGTTTTCGACTCCCCTTTCTTCAGACCGAGATGTTGCAGCAATTCCCTCAATATCTCCTCGCCTGTGCATTGATACATCGGCTTTGGATAGAGGTTGCCTTCTTTCTCAGGAAAGAGCCCATAGCCCCACCAGACAAATGTACCTGGTGGCTGATTGAGAACTTCGGGCTGCTCGAAGATCGACAGCGAGATCACCCAATTCGAATCTTTCAAAGTCAGGAGCCCGCCGCTTCCCGGGCCGCTGTGGGTCAAGTTAGTAATCTCATCGAGGAATTCCGACCCGGTCGTGGTCACGGTGAACGTCACCCAGCGCGAATCGGCAATCCGGTCGTCGCCAAAGAATGCATCCGGATTGCCGAAGCCTTTGTGCTTCCCGGCCAACTTCTTCCACAGCGCCCATGACCGTTCGGGGTTAGGCGGAGGCCCCGGTGGCGTGTCCATCGTCCCGGCCGAGAGATCGGCGGCTTGCGAGCCGGTGGTCACGAGCACGATGTCGTTCGAGGCGATGTCGACCGACGTCGAAGCGCCTCCGCGTACGTATTTAAGTCGATTGACGGTCATGCGGCCAGGTGTTTCGGTGAACTCGATGTCGCTGACAAAGGCGCCTTTCAAGAAGTTCACCTGCTGCCTTTCAAGCCAAGTGACCAGCGGTTCGACGAAAGCTTCATGCTGGTTGAATTGCGAGCGCAGAACATTTGCCATGGTCGATAGGTCGGGAAATAAATAGACGAAGCGGTTCAGGTATCGCCGGAACTCGATGATGGTGTGCTGTGGCAGCGAACCCATCAAGGTCGACCAGAGTAACCAAAATTCCGTTGCGAAGAACCTTGGGGAAAACCAGTCTTTGATGAGCTGACCGTCCAACGACGCTTCGCGGGTGAGCGAAAGTTTCGCGAGACGGAGGCCGTCGCCAAGGTTCAGCCCATACCGCCGGTCATGCATGCGGCGGAGGTTCCGATCGACGATATGAGTTTGGTCGACAAACGGGTGTTCTTTATTGAAAGTGAGGAATTGCTCTGCAACATTGATATTGGAGTAAGCTTGAGTGGGGATCTTTCCGAGCAGATCCAAAGCGCAGCGGAACTCCCTATCGAAGATCGAGCCAGGCAGGTTGTAGCCGCTTTTCGCATCGCCAGCCAAAAA
>JAQGID010000178.1 GCA_028291405.1 Rhodospirillales bacterium
CGATCGTCCCGTAACGCACCAGGATGACGGCATCCGCGCCGAGCTTCGCTGCCTTCTTCTGCAGCTCCATGTTGACCTGCTCGCGTGTCGGGTCCATTTGCCAGATGTAGAATTTCGACGCGCTGACCGACAGATCGCCCAGGGAATGATACTTTCGATCGGTGACGTCGCTCTCGAAAATCTGAATCGCGCCGGCTTCCTTGTGGGGAACCGCCGGTGCCGGTTCGGAAGCGCAGGACGCGGGCAAGGCTGCGAGCGCCAATAGCAGGAGATGTCTATATCGCACCCTGAACCTCGTCGCGTGGCGCAGCCTCCGAACGGTACAATTTTTACGTTCATTTCCGTCGTCGTTCAATCCGAGATTTGCGTGCTGCGACGGACCGCGCGTCCTTCGTGCGTCATATCGCATGCGCAATTCAGGGGCCACGGCGACCCGGAGGACGCCACGAGCTTCGAGTGCCGGCTCTGATCCGGTGTCCGCCCCGCGGCCGGCTCAGCCGCCGCCGAGCACGCGCGTCGCTTCGGCGGCGGCGAGGAAGAGGTGGTAGGGGGTGGTGCCGGGGAGCTCCGTCAGGGTTGGGGTGCCGTCGCGCGACAGGGTCTCGAACCAGCGGTCGCCCGCCGGCGGGATGAAAGAATCGAAGAGATGCCGGATCAGCGATATCCCGCGCTCGGCCTCCGCCGCGCGGCCGCCTTCCACGACTACGACCGCGGCCTTGATCGCCTCCGTCACCGGCCAGATGCGGCGCGTCGGCAGGAGGATTCTGCCGCTGGGGTCGATCTGGTCGTGGATGCCGCCGTGCGTCGGATCGAAGCCGTGGGCGATCGCGGTGCCATAGAGCGCGTCCGCGGCGGCGAGCACTTCAGGCCGGCCGGCGAGCGCCGCGTAGCGGTGCAGCAGCCAAGTCCATTCGAAATGGTGGCCGGGCTCGACGATGTCGCCGTCCTGCGGATGAGGGGTCCAGTCGGCGGCGAAATGCTCGCGCAGCGTCCGCGATCCAGGGTCGTAGAGACGCGTCGCGAAAAGCTCGACGATGGCCGCCGCCCGGTCGAGCCAGGCGCGGTCGGCCGTCGCCTCGAACAATACCAGCAAGGCCTCGAGCAAATGCATGTGGGGGTTCTGCCGGCGCCGCTCGCGGTTCGGCTGCCAATCCTCGCTCGCCGCCTCCCAGAAGCCTCCGTTGGGTGCCGTCAGCCGCTCGTCCAGCACCGCCATCGTCTGCGCCGCGAGATCGAGCGCGCCCGGCGCGGCGAAGGCGCGGTGCAGGTAGCCAAGAGCCAGCAGGACGAAGGCGTGGCCGTAGAAATCCTTGCGGCGGTCGGCGGGCTGCCCGTCCGCCGCGACCTGGAAGTACCAGCCGCCGTGGCGCTCGTCATGGTAGCAGCGCCGCAGAAACGCATAGCCCACCTCGGCCGCGGCGGTGCCGCTGCGGTCGCCGAGCAGCGCCGCATGGCTGAGCACGTAGAGCTGCCGGCACTGCACCACCAGTCGCTTGGTGCCCAGCGGCAGCGGTCGGAGCTCCGCGTCGAGCCGTTCGTGGAAGCCGCCATGCACCGGATCGGCGAAGCGGTCGCGGCAGAGCGGCAGTAAGGTGCCGAACGCGAACTGCCGAAATTCCTCAACCGTCGTCATGCAGGTTCCGCCGTCTCAGAAATCGAGATCGGTATAATGCGCCGGCGGCGGAGCGCCCGGGACGTGATCGGCGAGGATGGGGCGGAAGCTCGGGCGCGACTTGATGCGGGCGTACCATTCCTTGGCCGCCTCGTGATCGTCCCACGGCACGTCGCCGAGATAGTCGAGCGCCGAGAGATGCGCCGCAGCGGTGATGTCGGCGAGCGAGAAATTCTCGCCGGCGAGCCAGCGCCGCCGCTCGGTCAGATAGCCGATATAGGCGAGGTGATGAACGAGATTCGCATGGCCGGCGCGGATCGCGCTGGAGTTCGGCTGGCCGACGCCGAGGAAGCGCTTCATCATCTTCTCGCCGACGAGATTCTCGGTGACCTCGTGGTTCATCTTGACGTCGAACCAGGCGACGAGGCGGCGCACCTCGGCGCGGTCGACCGGGTTGATGCCGATCAGGATCTTGTCGCGGTAGACCTCGTCGAGATACTCGGAGATGGCGTGGATGTCGGCGATCACCGTGCCGTCCGGCTCGATCAGCACCGGCACCTCGGCGGCGGGGTTGAGGGCGAGGAACTCGGGTCGCCGCTCCCAGGTCTTCTCGGATTTGAGGGTGAAATCGAGCGCCTTCTCCTTCAGCACGATTCGGATCGTGCGGCAAAACGGCGACAACCAGAGATGATAGAGAACCCGCATGAAACGATTCTAGCGCGTCGCCGTCCCGCGCAACAGTGGGCGCGTCAGGCGCGGCGCGTAATCTTGGCGGCAGGATCGGCGGCATGCGGCGTCGCGGCGGCGACGAGCGCGTCGGCCGCTTCGGTCAGGCCCCGGACCGCACTGCCGCCGACGGAGATCGCCGCCGCATAGGCGCCCTCGATCAGCAGCATGAGCTGGTCGCCAAGCAGCGCCGGATCGCGCGCGCCCACCGCCGCCGCCAGCGCCCGGAGCCGGGCCCGCAGCTCCGCCTTGTTGGCGAGGGCGACGGCGCGGCCGGGATGGTCGGGCTCGGGGAATTCGGTGACGGCGTTGCTGAAGGGGCAGCCGCGATAGAAGGGTTGCGTCACGCGCTGCTCGATCGTCGCGACGATGGCGCGGAGCTGCGCCGGCGGATTGCCCGGATAGGCCGCGACGACGCGGTCCCAGCGCTCCCAATAGGCCGCGTTCTGCTGCGCCAGATAGGCCGCCGCGAGTGCGTCCTTCGAGGCGAAGTTGCGATAGAGCGACATCTTCGCGACGCCGGATTCAGCGATGATCGTGTCGATCCCGACGGCGCGGATGCCGTCGCGATAGAACAGTTCCGTCGCCTTCGCGAGGACGCGCTCGCGCGCCGATTTTCCGCCGCCCGCTACGGGACCGCTTCGCCGCCTCGCCGATGACGCCGCGCGTTTTTGCATGGGATGCCTGCCGAAATGGACGTCGCACGCGCCTTGCGTGTGAGACAGACCTGTCTCTATCATACGACGGCCCGCGCGTCAAACCGCGGCGAGAAATGTCGCGGAGGCAAGGTTCATGGGGTTGATCCAGCGCATTGCGAAGGGGCGCCTGCACTATGGCTGGATCGTCGCCGCCGTCACGTTCCTGACGCTGCTCGCGGCGGCCGGCATCCGCGCGACGCCGAGCGTGCTGATGGTGCCGCTCGAGCAGGAGTTCGGCTGGAGCCGCGCGACGATCTCGCTGGCCGTCTCGGTCAACCTCCTGCTCTACGGGCTGATGGGGCCGTTCTCGGCGGCGATCTCCGAGCGGCTCGGGCCGCGGCTGACGATGTCGATCGCAATGGCCGTCCTCGCCGTCGCCGTCGGGCTGACGACGCTGATGACGCATTCCTGGCAGCTCGTCCTTCTCTGGGGCATCCTGGTCGGCTGCGGCTCCGGCATGGTCGCGCTGGCGATCGGCGCAGCGATCGTCAATCGCTGGTTCAGCGAGCATCGCGGCCTCGTCATGGGTCTCATCACCGCCAGCACGGCGACGGGCCAGCTCGTCTTCCTGCCGCTGCTCGCCGCGCTGGTCGAGCATTTCGGCTGGCGCGCCGCCGTCCTCACCGTCGCGGCCGTCGCCCTCGTCGCGGTGCCGATGCTGGCCTTCCTGATGCGCGACCTGCCCTCGCAGCTCGGCCTCAAGCCGTTCGGCCAGCGCGACGCCGAGCCCGAGCGGCCGCGCTCGACCGAGAACCCGTTCACCGCCGCGTTCGGCGCCCTCGGCGAGGGCATCCGCTCGCGCGACTTCTGGCTGCTGGCGATGAGCTTCTTCGTCTGCGGCCTCTCGACCAACGGGCTGATCGGCACGCATCTCATCGCCGCCTGCTTCGACCACGGCATTCCCGAGGTCATGGCGGCGAGCCTGCTCGCGATGATGGGGATCTGCGACTTCATCGGCACGACCGGCTCGGGCTGGCTCTCCGACCGTTTCAACAACCGCTATCTCCTCAGCTGGTACTACGGGCTGCGCGGCCTCTCGCTGCTCTTCCTGCCCTGGGCGCTGAGCACCTCGACGGTCGGCTTCGGCCTCACCGCCTTCGCGATCTTCTACGGGCTCGACTGGATCGCGACGGTGCCGCCGACGGTGCGGCTCGCCACCGACATCTTCGGCAGGCAGCGCGGCGCGATGATGTTCGGCTGGATCGTCGCCGGGCACCAGCTCGGCGCCGCGACCGCCGCCTTCGGCGCCGGGCTGCTGCGCACCTATGCCGGCGATTACGTCGACGCGTTCCTGGTCTCGGGCGTCGCCTGCCTGATCGCCGCCGGCTTCGTCCTCCGCATCGGCCGCGGCAGGCAGGAGGGCGACCCGGTCGCGACGCCGAGCGAGGTGCCGGCGCGCGCCTGAAAAGGAGATTTGCAAAGCCCCGCGGAACTGCAAGACTTGCCGCAACGAAGCGCGGGAGGGACCGCAGTCGCCTAATCAAAAAACACCGACAGGGAGGACGCGAGATGGGACGAGTGGGAAGGACTGCCGTCATCTTGGCGACGGCATTGGCGCTCGCCGGCGTCGCGCATGCCGAGATCCCCAACGGTAAGGTCAAGATCGGCGTCCTGACCGACCTCTCCGGACCCTATGAGGCGAACGGCGGCCACGGCTCGGTCGAAGCGGCGAAAATGGCCGCCGAGGATTTCGGCAACAAGGTCAACGGCAAGGCGATCGAGATCGTCGCCGCCGATCACCAGAACAAGCCCGACGTCGGCGCCTCGATCGCCGCGCAATGGTTCGACCAGGACGGCGTCGACGTCATCACCGACCTGATCAACTCGGGCGTCGCCGGCGCGGTCGTCAACCTCGCCAAGCAGCGCGGCAAGACGATCCTGCTGACCAGCGCCGGCTCGGCCGATTTCACCGGCAAGGCCTGCGCCCCGGATACGCTGGTGCAGTGGGTCTACGACTCCTATGCGGCCGGCAACGCCGCCGGCGAGGCAATGCCTTATCTCGGCAAGACCTGGTTCTTCGTCACCGCCGACTATGTCTACGGCAAGGGTGTCCAGGAAGGGACGACCCGGGCCGTCACGGCGCGCGGCGGCACCGTCCTCGGCGGCGTGCTGCATCCGGTCGGCACCGCCGATTTCTCCTCGTTCATGCTGCAGGCTCAATCCTCCAAGGCCGAGGTCATCGCCCTCGCCAACGGCGGCCAGGACACGATGAACGCGATCAAGGCGGCGAACGAGTTCGGCATCCTCGCCGGCGGCCAGAAGCTGTTTCCCGGCGTCGACCTGACCTCGGTGCGCGCCATGGGCCTGCCCGCGGCGCAGGGGCTCATCTTCGTCGCCTACTGGCGCCCCGACATCTCGGAACAGTCGATGAAGTTCTTCAAGGATTTCGTCAAGCGCACCGGCAACGTACCGGGCGACTTCCAGGTCGGGACCTATTCGGTGGTGCGCCAGTATCTCAAGGCGGTCGAGGCGACCAACTCCATCGACACCAAGACGGTGCTCGCCAAGATGCGCGAGATGAAGGTCGACGACGCCTTCACCGACAACGGCAAGCTGCGGCCGGACGGCCGCATGGTGCACGACATCTACCTGCTGCGGGTCAAGTCCCCGGCGGAATCGAAAAGCGAGTTCGACTACGTCACGACCGTCGCGACCCTGCCCGGCGACAAGGTCTTCCGCCCGATGGCGGACGGCGGCTGCGCGGCGCTGACGAAGCCCTAGGCGGCGCACGGCAGCGTCCCACAGAATGTGGGGGAAGCGCATCTCCCGAGATGATATGCAGATCGGGAACGCAATGGCGGACCCGCCCGACAGGCGGCTGCGCCACCGACAAGATACCCGGGAGGTCGAGGCGATGGACGGAAACACGATCGACATCGGCCGCTTGGTCGAGACGCGCAAGCTCAACCGCTTCCACATCTACATGGTCTTCCTCGGTCTTCTGATCCTGCTGGTCGACGGGATGGATTTCGCCGCCGCCAACGTCGCGGCGCCGCAGATCATCAAGGCGCTCGGCACCAATCGCGCCGCGATGGGCCAGGTCTTCGCCTACGGCAATTTCGGCATCCTCGTTGGCAGCCTGCTCTTCGGCTTCATCGGCGACATCTACGGCCGCAAGGTCGGCGCGATCTGCGGCGTCTTCGCCTATAGCCTGCCGGCGGTGGCGGTGATCTTCGCCTCGACGATCGACCATCTGATGGTTTTGCGATTCTTCGCCGGTCTCGGCATCGGCGGCGTCGTGCCCAATGTCGTCGCGCTGCTCAACGAGACCGCCCCGAAGAAATTCCGCGCTACCTTCGTCCTGCTCGGCTTCGTCGGCTATTCGCTCGGCAGCTCGATCAGCGGCACGATCGGCGCCTGGCTGCTGCCGATCTACGGCTGGCAAGTCAATTTCGTCGTCGCCGGGCTGACCGGGGTGACGCTGGCGACCATCCTCTGCTTCATCCTGCCGGAATCGGTCCGCTTCCTGACGCTGCGCGAGCCGCTGTCGGCGCGCACCCGCAGCGTTGTTCGCCGCATCGCCCCCGATCTCGCGATGACGCCGGAGACGCGTTTCGTCATCATCGTGCCGCCGGCCGGCAAATACTCGATCAAGGAGCTTTTCGCCGACGACCGGCGCCTCGTGACGCCGCTGCTCTGGCTCGGCTATTTCGCCGAATCTCTGACCTATATGACGCTCATCAGCTGGTTCACGACGCTGCTGACCGACGCCGGCGTGCCGCAGACCCAGGCCGCGCTGGCCTATTCCTGGGGCGCGCTGGGCGGCATCTGCGCCATGCTGCTGCTGGCGCGGCTGATCGACCGCTTCGGCCAGATGGCGACGGTGATGACCGCCGTTCTCGGCTGCGCCGGCATCCTGACTCTGGGCTCGGATCTCTCCAACGAGACACGCGTCATGATCGCGGTGCTGACCTATGCCGTCTGCCAGGTGACGCACAACTCGCTCAACGCGACCGTCGCCTCGTTCTACCCGACGAACATGCGCGCCAAGGGCGTCGGCTGGGCGAGCGGCTGCGGCCGCGTCTCGCTGACGCTCGGGCCGCTGATCACCGGCTATCTGCTCGCGGCGCATCTGCCGACGAAGCAGGTGCTCGAGCTGATCGCCGCGCCCTATGTCGTCGTCACCTGTACCTGCCTGGCGCTCGGCCTGCTATACCGAAACCGCAACCGCGCCGGCGCCGCCGAGGCGCCGCTCTCGGCGGACGCGCGCCACCCCGTTTCCCGCTCGGCCTCCGCCTAAGCGCGGCGGCCGCCTTCCCCCCGATCGAGGACCGACTGATGGCATTGTTGGACGAAAGCAATCGACGCATCGTGACGACGCATACCGGCAGCCTGCCACGGCCGGATGCGCTCTCGAACCTGCTGTTCGCGAAGATGAACGGCGAGCGCGTCGATTCCACCACGCTCGCCGGCGAGACGCGCGAGGCGGTGAAGGCGATCGTCGGCAAGCAGATCGATTGCGGCATCGACATCGTCAGCGACGGCGAGCAATCGAAGGCCAGCTTCCAGATCTACGCGACCGAGCGCCTCGCCGGCATCGAGCGGATCACGCCGCAGCCCGGCGAGCGCCGTACCCGCGAGAACGTCGCCTTCCCCGCCTTCTACCGCGGCGGCGCGCATTCCGGCTCGGCGCGGGCGCGCTGGGCCTGCACCGGCCCGATCACCTATGTCGGACAGGCGCCGCTGCAGCATGATCTCGACAATCTCAAGGCCGCCCTCGCCGGCCGCAGCCCGCTCGGCGTCTTCGTCCCCTCGGTGTCGCCGTCGAGCTGCGCCGGGCTGATGGAGAACCGCTATTACAAGACCGACGACGAGCACGTCCTCGCCGTGGCCGAGGCGATGCGCGTCGAATACGAGGCGATCGTCGCCGCCGGGTTCCAGCTGCAGATCGACGATCCGCGCCTTGCCATGCATTACATGCTGACGCCCGACGAGACGATCGACCAGGCGCGCAGCTGGGCCCGCAAGCGCATCGAGATCCTCAACCACGCGCTGCGCAACATCGCGCCGGAGCGGGTCCGCCACCATACCTGCTACGGCATCAACATGGGGCCGCGCACCAGCGACATGGAAATGAAGCACCTCGCCGATCTCATCGTGACGATCCGCGCCGGCTTCTACTCCTTCGAGGCGGCGAACCCGCGCCACGAGCACGAGTGGAAGATCTGGGAGACGGTCAAGCTGCCCGAAGGCAAGGTGCTGATGCCCGGCGTCGTCACCCATGCCTCGCTGCTCGTCGAGCATCCCGAGCTGGTCGCCGAACGTCTCGTCCGCTTCGCCCGGATCGTCGGCCGCGAGCGCGTCGTCGCCAGCACCGACTGCGGCTTCGCCTCGACCCTCGCCCCCGGCCTGCCGCCGGAGATCGAGCCCGAGATCGTCTGGGCGAAATTCCACAGCCTCGCCGAGGGCGCGAGGCTCGCGACGAAGGAGCTGTGGGGATAGGAGACCCTTACGCCTCTACCTTTTGAGAAGGTCGTACTGGAATTGCTTCGCCCGGCGCTCGCAATGATGCCGAGGCTTCGATGTGCGGAGAACGAGAGGCATCGCGTACCTCTCGGCCTTCCCGTCATTGCGAGCTAAGGACGAAGCAATCCACCGCGAGGCGCGCTCAGGTTGCGTCCCGGCGGGTTTTCCGGCAGCATTTTTCTGGAGCGTCAAGGCGAAGTCCCTGAATTATAGGGGAGCAAAACCAAAATGAAGATTCAGGTCACCCGCGTTTCCCCGCACCAGTCCGCAAAAGTCTTCGCCGTAATAATGGCGGTGATGTCACTATTTCTCGTAATTCCAATCGGCGTGATGTTCACGATATCCCCGCCGGTGGCCCCGAATGGGGAGCATATCGGGCCACCGGGCTTCGTCTTTTTACTGTTTCCACTCGTTTATTTGGTCATGGGCTATTTTATGACGCTCATTATCTGCGCGATTTACAATCTGGTCGCGCGTCTCACAGGTGGGATTGAGTTCGAGTTCCGTGATCGAGATTTAGATCTCGTCTGAAAAAACTCGTCACCGAGGACGAGGCGCTCACGAATACGTCGAAATTCGGCGAGCCAACCGCTCTTCAGCATCGTCATCGCCGCGGTCAGCCCGATGCCGCCGGGACACTGCGGCAAGTGCTGCGGCAGCTTCGCAAGGACGAACGTCTTCTTGGTCGTCGGATTGTAGTCGACGATCGACCCGCCGGTGCCATCGTCGGCAGCACGCCGAGCACGGACGGCACGACGCGCACGCGCGGCGATGGCTGCCTCCTCGTCCTCGACGCGAACGGCCAGCTGGCGGCGACCTGGACGGGACCGAACATCAACGGCCCCTGGGGCAACATCGCCGTGATCGACGAGGGCGCGACCGCGACGCTGTTCGTCAGCATGGCCGGTTTCGACGTGCAGGGCTCCGAGGTACGCGATCCCGCCAGCGGCTTTCCGGTGACGCTGAACAAGGCGACGGTGCTGCGCATCGCGCTGACGATCGTCGAGGGCAAGCCGCCGGAGATCGCCAGCCAGACGGTGATCGCCGATGGCTTCGGCCACCGCGCCGACAAGGACGTTTTCCTGATCGGTCCGACCGGCCTCGCCCTCGCGAAAGACGGGACGCTCTACGTCTCCGATGCCCTCGCCAACCGGATCGTCGCGATCCCCG
>JAQGID010000187.1 GCA_028291405.1 Rhodospirillales bacterium
CGGTGCATTCCTTCACCGACGTTACCGCGACCGACCCGACCACCGCCAGGGTGCAGCGCTACGATCCCCAGGTCTCCAGGCGCTCCTACGCGGCGATGCGCGAGTTCTTCGCCGACGCGTTATAGCGACTGTACAGCTGGCGGCCGGTCAGCTCGTTCCCGGCATTCCCGAGGGATCTCGCGCCGCGTGCCGGACGGCATGGATGATGATCTCTGCATCGGTCGCCTCGTAGAACACGAGATAAGGGTACGGCAGCATCACCAGGCGACGAATCGTCGGATCGTCCGTGCGCGTCCCGATGTGAGGATGAAGCAAGAGAAGATCGATGAGGGTCTGAATACAGGCTTGAACGCTCCGGGCTCCTTGCGGCGACGCAGTAGCGATGTGATCGAGAAGCGAGGCGAGATCGGCAAGGGCTGGAACGTATAGCGGAGCCTCACAAGCGATGCTTCGCCCACGTTTCCCGAACTTGCTCGTCGGTCGCGAATTCGCCGCGCGCGGCAGCCTCCTTGGATCTCGCGACAGCGGCGCGTTCTTCGGGCGTCAGCGGCACCGGCGATGCCTCATCGTCGGTGCCGACAAGCCGAAGAACGACGCGCGCGATGTCGTCCTGAGCGTCCGGTGAGAGGCCACGCGCTGCCTCGAGGGCTCGATCGAGAAGCTTGGTCATCTCGCATTGTAACACGTCGGAACGGCCCCGTGCCACGCGATCCGGCAAAGATGGGCCCGGACCTCGCGGCACCGCCCGTCCCTATTTCGGCGGGTTGAGCTCCTTCCAGGGGTCCTTGACCTGCGGGATGGTGTCGAACTCGACGTTGGCCATCTCGCCGTTCTGCTTCTCGACCTTGCGGATATAGATGTTCTGGACGATGTCGCGCGTGGCGGGGTCGATCGCGATGGGGCCGCGCGGGCTGTTCGCGTCCTTGTAGTTCTTGAAGAAGGCCATCGCCTGGTCGCCGTCAAACTTGCCCTTGGTCTCCTTGATCATCGCGTAGATCGCGTTCATCCCGTCGTAGCCGGCGACGCTCATGTAGTTGGCGATGACCTTGTCGCCGTACTCCTTGCGCCAGGCGGCGAGGAAAGCGTCGTTTTGCGGCCGCTTAGCGGCGACCGAATAATTGCCGGCGGAGACGATGCCGAGCGGCGCCTCGCCCATGTTGGGGAGCTCGTCGTCGGTCACGAGATCCTGGGTCGAGACGAGCTTGATGCCCGTCGCGTTCATGCCGGCGTCGGTCCATGTCTTCATGAACGAGGTCGTCTGCTTGCCCCCCGGCAGGAAGACGAAGACGGTGTCCGGCTTGGCGTCCTTGATGCGCTGGATATAGGGCGCGAAATCGGTGCCGGCGGGCGGGAAGCGAACCGTGCCGATCATGGTGCCGCCGCCGTCGGTGAAGCCTTTGGTAAAGGCGTCCTCCGCGTCGTGGCCGGGGATGTAGTCGCTGGTCGCGGTATAGCCGCGCTTCCAGCCCTGCTTCGCTGCCCATTGCCCCATCGGATAGCCCTCCTGCCAGAGGGTGAAGGAGAAGCGCACGACATAGGGCGAGATGCGCGGGATCGCTGTGCCCGCGGCGTTCATGATGACGAAGGGGATCTTGGCCTCGGCGGTCAACGGCGCGATCGCCGCGGCGATCGGCGAGGAGACGACACCGGCGAGGAGCTGGACGTGCTCGCGGGTCACCAGCTCCTGCGCCAGGCGCTTGCCGACGTCGGGCGCGTCACTGGTGTCGTCTCGGCGAATCAGCTCGATCTTGACGCCGGGCGGCAGGTCGGCGGCGTGCGTCTTGACGTAGAGCGCGACGGCCTTGTCGATCGAATCGCCGGCCTGTGCCAGGAAGCCGGTGTAGCTGAGGATCAGCCCGATCTTGATGGTCTGCGCCGAGGCGGCCGTCGCCGTCAGCGTCATGGCAAGCGCGGCGCCAACGAGCAACCGGCCGCGAATCGATGTGTGCCTCATGTCTGTCTCTTTCCTCCCCGCCTGGCGCCTCGCGATGCCGTTGTCGCCGGCATTCGCTCCGGACGAATGCCCGCTCAGGCGCGCCCTCACCCTCGCCTGAGACTACGCAATTTCTCGAGGCTTGGGCAAGGCGCGATGGGAGGCGAGAGGCGGTTCAATAGGCCGGACGCGCAAGATAGGCCCGGCGCATCGGCTTCAGCACGAAAAACGCCAGCACCGCGGTCAGCGCATCCGCCGCAACGACGCAGTAGAAGACCGGGACCCAGCTGCCGGTCCAATCGTGCAGCGCCGCCGCGGCCGGGCCGCCGAGCACCGAGCCGATGCCCTGCGCCATGTAGAGGAAGCCGTAGTTGGTCGTCGCGTTCTTGGCGCCGAAGGTATCGGTCAGGGTCGAGGGGAAGAGCGAGAAGATCTCGCCCCAGCCGAAGAAGACGACGCCCGACATCAGTGCGAAGAGCAGCGCGTTGTCGCGCACGCCGAGCATCGCGAAGACGGCGACCGCCTCGAGTGCGAAGGCGATGAGCATGGTGCTCTCGCGGCCGATCATGTCGGAGACCCAGCCGAAGAAGGGACGCGTCAGACCGTTGGTGATGCGATCGAGGGTGAGCGCGAAAGGCAGCGCCGCCATGCCGAAGATGACGACGTCGGCGACGCCGAACTCGCGCATGAAGGGGGCGAATTGCGAGGTCACCATGAGGCCGCCGGTCGACATCATCGTCATCATGACGAAGAGCAGCCAGAAGATCGGCGTCTTCAGCATCTCGCCGGGCCTGACCTCGCGCACCTCGGCCGTCGCGACGAGCGACGCGACGGCGCGCGGCACGATCCGGACGTAGGTGTCGGGCGGCTGCCGCATGAAGAGCCCAGCGAGGGCGCCGATGCCGCCGAGGATGATGCCGAAGGTGACGAGGGTCGACTGGTAGCCGGCGGAGCGGATCATCGAATCGATCGGGAAGGTCGTCGCGATGGCGCCGAAACCGTAGCCTGCCGCGACGACGCCGACCGCGAGGCCGCGCCGGTCGGGAAACCATTTCAGCATCAGCCCGACGATCCCGATGTAGACGAAGCCGGTGCCGACGCCGCAGAACAAGCCGTAGGTCAGGTAGAGGCCGCTGACGCTGGTGATCTGCGCCGAGAGGACCCAGCCCAATCCGCTCAAAATACAGCCAAGGGTGATCAGAAAACGACCGCCGAGGCGCTCGATCAACCAGCCCTGCAGCGGCGACAGCCAGGTCTGCAGCACCACGAGCAGCGAGAAGGTGATCTGGATCGCCGGCAAAGCCCCGCCGGTCGCCGTCTGGAAGGGCTTGACGAAGAGGGTCCAGACGTATTGCGGGCTCGACATCGCCATCATTGCGATGAGGCCAAGCAAAAGCTGGATCCAACGCGACGATTGCGCGGTAGACGTGGAGACGGTCTCGGCAACGGCCATCTGAATTCTCCCGGCGATTGACGGCGCTGCGCGGCCGTGGCGGGAGAATTGAGATGCAGCTTATATGCCAACTACGCGGCGGTTCACTTCGCCGCGAGTTACGTCGGCACCTCGCCGATCGGCGCGTTCCGCGGCGGGGGCGCGCCGTAGAGGGCGCGGGCGCGGGTCTCGAAGGCGGCGACCATGCGGCGGACGGCCTCGTTGAAAAGCATGCCGATCAGCGTCTGCAGCATGCGCGAGCGGAACTCGAAATCGACGTAGAAATCGATGCGGCAGCCGCCGTCCTCGGTCGGCTCGAAGATCCAGTGGTTGTTGAGGTAGCGGAAGGGGCCGTCGGTATAGGCGACGTCGATGCGATGCGGCCGGTCGAGCTTGACCTTCGAAGTGAAGCGCTCGCGCACCATCTTGAAGCCGATCAGGAGGTCGGCGGTGATCGTCTCGGGCGTCTTTTCGCGGATCCTGACGCCGAGGCACCATGGCAGGAACTCGGGATAGCGTTCGACATCGGCGACCAACGCGAAGAGCTGTTCCGGCGAATAGGGCAAAATGCGTTTCTCGGCGTGCGTCGGCAAAACGAGCCCTCAGCCGGCGGCGGCGAGAAGCGCGGTCCGCGCCGCCCGCAGCGCCGCGAAATCGGCGGCGGCATGGTAGGAGGAGCGCGTCAGCGGCGTCGCCGAGACCATCAGGAACCCCTTGCCGAGCGCCAGAGTGCGATAGGTCTCGAACTCGTCCGGCGTCACGAAACGGTCGACCGCGTGGTGCTTGACGGTCGGCTGGAGATACTGGCCGATCGTCATGAAGTCGACGTCCGCGGCGCGCAGATCGTCCATCACCTGCAGCACCTCGCCCTTGCCCTCGCCGAGCCCGACCATGATGCCGGATTTGGTGAACATCGACGGGTCGAGCTGCTTGACGCGGTCGAGCAGGCGCAGCGAATGGAAATAGCGCGCGCCGGGCCGAACCTCGGTGTAGAGCCGCGGCACGGTCTCGAGATTGTGATTGAAGACGTCGGGCCGCGCCTCGACGACGATCTCGAGCGCGCCCTCCTTGCGCAGGAAATCGGGCGTCAGCACCTCGATCGTGGTCTGCGGCGAGCGGGCGCGGATCGCCTTGATGGTGCGGGCGAAATGCAGCGCGCCGCCGTCGTCGAGATCGTCGCGATCGACCGAGGTCACGACGACATGCTCGAGCCCGAGGCCGGCGAGCGCATCGGCGACGCGCTCCGGCTCGTGCGGATCGAGGAGGTCGGGACGGCCGGTCGCGATGTTGCAGAAGCTGCAGGCGCGGGTGCAGACGCTGCCGAGGATCATGATCGTCGCGTGGCGCTGCTTCCAGCACTCGCCGATGTTCGGGCAGGCGGCTTCCTCGCAGACCGTGGTCAGCCCGTGCTCGCGGATCAGCCGGCGCGTCTCGGCGTATTCCGGCGAGTTCGGCGCCTTGACGCGGATCCACTCCGGCTTGCGCTGGATCGGATTATCCGGGCGATGCGCCTTCTCGGGGTGGCGAAGCGGGGAGTCTGTCATGGCGGCTCTGGGCGGACCTGGCTCTGATATCAGCTACACAATATCGTCATGCCCGGCTCGAGCCGGGCATGACGAGAAAAATGGGAGCCGGACGCCAGAACCACGAATCTAGATGTGGAGGGCCTCGCCATAAGCGTCAAGCACGGATTCGTGCATCATCTCGGACAAGGTGGGATGCGGGAAGATGGTGCGCTTCAGCTCGGCCTCGGTGGTCTCGAGCGTCTTGGCGATCGTATAGCCCTGGATCAGCTCGGTGACCTCGGCGCCGATCATATGGGCGCCGAGCAACTCGCCGGTCTTGGCATCGAACACCGTCTTGATGAAACCCTCGGTCTCGCCCATCGCGATGGCCTTGCCGTTCCCGATATAAGGGAAGCGGCCGACCTTGATCTCGCGGCCGCCCTCGCGCGCCTTTGTCTCGGTGAGGCCGACGCTGGCGATCTGCGGCATGCAATAGGTGCAGCCCGGGATGTTGGTGACGTCGAGCGGATGGACGTCGTTGAGCCCGGCGATCTTCTCGACGCAGATGACGCCCTCGTGCATCGCCTTATGCGCGAGCCAGGGCGCGCCGACGATGTCGCCGATCGCATAGACGCCGGGCTCGCCGGTCGCCAGCCATTGGTCGACGACGATATGCGAGCGGTCGACCTTGATCTTGGTGCCTTCGAGCCCGAGGTTCTCGAAATTGCCGACGATGCCGACGGCAAGGATGACGCGCTCGGCGGTGATCTCGAAATTCTTGTCGCCGGCGGAGACCGACGCCGTCACCGAGTTGGCCGCCTTCTTCAGCCCCTTCACCGTCGCGCCGGTGTGGATCTTCATCCCCTGCTTCTCGAAGGATTTGCGGGCAAAGGCCGAGACCTCCTCGTCCTCGACGGGGACGACGCGGTCGAGCACCTCGACCACCGTCACCTCGGCGCCCATATTGCGGTAGAAGCTGGCGAACTCGATGCCGATCGCGCCGGAGCCGACGACCAGCACCGACTTGGGCATCGCGTCGGGCACCATCGCCTCGCGATAGGTCCAGACCAGCTTGCCGTCGGGCTCCATCCCCGGCAGCGCGCGGGCGCGGGCGCCGGTCGCGATGATGATGTTCTTCGCCGTCAGATCCGCGACGCTCTTGCCGGCCCTGGCGACCGCGACCTTGCCCTTGCCGGCGAGCTTCGCCTCGCCGTCGAAGACCGTGATCTTGTGCTTCTTCATCAGGAAGGCGACGCCGTTCGAGAGCTGCTTTGCCACCTTGCGCGAGCGCTCGACGATCTTCTTGGCGTCGTAGGCGATCTCCTTGGCGGAGAAGCCGTAGGCGTCGAGATGCTTCAGCAGGTGGCTGATCTCCGACGAGCGCAGCAGCGCCTTGGTCGGGATGCAGCCCCAGTTGAGGCAGATGCCGCCGAGGTTCTCGCGCTCGACGACGGCGGTCTTCATGCCGAGCTGCGCGGCGCGGATCGCCGCGACGTAGCCGCCGGGGCCGCCGCCGATGACGACGAGATCGAAACTGGTATCGGCCATCAAGGCGCTCCTACAGCAGCATCAGAAGCGGGTCTTCGAGCAGCTTCTTGACCTCGGAGATGAATTGCGCGCCGACCGCCCCGTCGACGACGCGGTGATCCGCCGAGAGCGTCAGGCTCATCATCGTCGCGATCGCCAGCGCGCCGTTCTTGACGACCGGCCGCTGCTCGCCGGCGCCGACCGCGATGATGCAGCCCTGCGGCGGGTTGATCACGGCGGCGAAGTCCTTGATGCCGAACATCCCGAGGTTGGAGATCGAGATCGTGCCGCCCTGGAACTCCTCGAGCTTGAGCTTGCCTTCCTTGGCGCGGCCGGCGAGATCCTTCATCTCGGCGGCGATGACGGCGAGGCCCTTCTGGTCGGCGTTCTTGACGATCGGGGTGATGAGCCCGGCGTCGATCGCGACGGCGACGGCGATGTCGATCGAGTTCCAGCGCAGGATCGCCTCGTCGCTCCACGAGGCGTTCGCCGCCGGCACCTTCCTCAGCGCCAGCGCGACGGCCCGGATGACGAAGTCGTTCACCGAGACCTTGCCGCCCTCGAGCTTGGCATTGACCTCGCCGCGGATCTTCAGCAGCGCGTCGATCTCGCAATCGACGGTCAGGTAGAAATGCGGCACCGTCTGCTTCGATTCGGCGAGGCGGCGGGCGATGACGCGGCGCATCGCGGTATGCGGCACCTCGGTATAGGGCGGGTTGCCGGCGAGCGCGACGATCTGCTCCTTCGACGCGCCGGCCGCAACCGGAGCCGGAGCCGGACGCGGTGCGGCAGCGGCTTGCGGCACAGCGGCGGCGGGCGCCGCTTTCGCAGCCTGCGGCTGGCCCTTGGCCGCCTCGATGTCGGCCTTGACGATGCGGCCCTGCGGCCCCGAGCCCTTGATCTGGCCGAGGTCGAGACCCTGCTGCTCGGCGAGACGGCGGGCGAGCGGGCTGGCGAAGACGCGCTCGCCGGACGCGTGACCGTTGCTTGCCGGCTGCGGTGCGGGAGCCGCCGGTTTCGCAGCCTGCGGCTGCGGCTGCGGCGCGGCGGGTTGCGGCGCGGCCTTCGCCTCGGCCGGCGGCGCGGCGGCTGGCGCCGGCTTCGCGGCGGGCTTGCCGGCGCCGGCGAGCGACGACTTGTCCTCGCCTTCTTCGAGGATGAGGGCGATCACCTCGTTCACCTTGACGGCCTCCGTCCCTTCGGGAACGACGATCTTGCCGAGCGTCCCCTCCTCGACCGCCTCGACCTCCATCGTCGCCTTGTCGGTCTCGATCTCGGCGAGCACGTCGCCGGAGGCGACGCTATCGCCTTCCTTCTTGTGCCATTTGACGAGATTGCCCTCCGTCATCGTCGGCGACAGGGCGGGCATCAGGACCTCGATCGGCATGGTTCTTCCCCCGGTACGACCGGCTGACGGCGCTAGAGGCCGCTCAGCGGTAGGTCACTTCCTTGACGGCCGCGACGACATCGGCGACTTGCGGGATCGCGAGCTGCTCGAGATTGGCGGCATAGGGCAGCGGCACGTCCTTGCCGGCGACGCGGCGGAGCGGCGCGTCGAGCCAGTCGAAGGCGTTCTCCATGATGAGCGCTGCAATCTCGGAGCCGATGCCCATCGCCGCCCAGCCTTCCTCGATCGTCACGATGCGGTTGGTCTTCTTGACCGAGGCGACGATCGTCTCGATGTCGAGCGGGCGGATCGAGCGGAGGTCGATGACCTCGGCCGAGATCCCGTCCGCCGCCAGCGCCTCGGCCGCCTCCATCGCGAGCATGACGCTGCGCGAGAAGGCGACGATGGTGACGGCGTCGCCCTTGCGCGCGACGCGCGCCTTGCCGATCGGGACGATGTAGTCGCCGTCGACCGGCACCTCGAAGCTGCTGCCGTAGAGCAGCTCGTGCTCGAGGAAGATCACCGGGTTGGGATCGCGGATCGCCGATTTCAGCAGGCCCTTGAAGTCGGCGCCGGTATAGGGCGCGACGACCTTGAGGCCGGGGACATGCGCGTACCAGCTGGCATAGCATTGCGAATGCTGGGCGGCGACGCGCGAGGCGATGCCGTTGGGGCCGCGGAAGACGATCGGGCAGCCCATCTGGCCGCCCGACATGTAGAGCGTCTTGGCCGCCGAGTTGATGATCTGGTCCATCGCCTGCATGGCGAAGTTGAAGGTCATGAACTCGACGATGGGCTTGAGGCCGCCGAAACCGGCGCCGACGCCGAGGCCGGCGAAGCCGTGCTCGGTGATCGGCGTGTCGACGACGCGGCGGTTGCCGAACTCCTGCAGCAGCCCCTGGCTGACCTTGTAGGCGCCCTGGTACTCGCCGACCTCCTCGCCCATCAGGAAGACGGATTTGTCGCGGCGCATCTCCTCGGCCATCGCGTCGCGCAAGGCCTCGCGGACCGTCATCATCTCGGTCTTGCCGGTCCATTCGAGCTCGGGCTCGGGCGCGACATGCGGCGAGGCCGGCGCGGCGGGCGCCTTGGTCTGCGGCTTGGTCGCGGCGACCTGCTCGACCGGCGCTTCCTGCGCCGGGGTCGATTTCGGCTGGGTTGGGCTCGCGCCGGATCTCGCGACCTCGGCAGCGTCCTCGTCTTCGCCGGCGATGAGGCCGATCGGCGTGTTCACCGCGACGTGGTCGGTGCCCTCCGGTACGACGATCTTGGCGAGGATGCCTTCGTCGACGGCCTCGACCTCCATCGTCGCCTTGTCGGTCTCGATCTCGGCAAGGACATCGCCTGATTTGACGCTATCGCCTTCCTGCTTCAACCATTTCGAAATTTTGCCCTCGGTCATGGTTGGCGACAGGGCAGGCATCAGAATTTCGACGGGCATCGTCTTTCCCCGCGGGTTTTTATTTCAGAATGTCGGTCCACAGCTCGCTCGGATCGGGCTCCGGGCTGTCCTGGGCGAACTGCGCCGCCGCGGCGACGATGTCCTTCACTTCCTTGTCGATTGCCTTCAGCGCGTTCTCGTCCGACATGTTGCCGTCGATCAGCCGCTTGCGCGCCTGGTCGATGCAGTCGTGCTCGGCACGCATGCGGTTGACCTCGTCCTTGCTGCGATATTTCGCCGGGTCGGACATCGAGTGGCCGCGATAGCGGTAGGTCATCATCTCGAGGACGTAGGGTCCGGCGCCCGAGCGCGCATGCTTGATCGCGACCTCGGCCGCGGCCTTGACGGCGAGGATGTTCATGCCGTCGACCTGCTGCGCCGGAATGCCGTAGGGCTGGGCGCGGGTGAAGAGATCCTGGCTCGCGGAGGCGCGCGCCACCGAGGTCCCCATGCCGTAGCGATTGTTCTCGATGACGTAGACGACCGGCAGCTTCCAGAGCGCCGCCATGTTGAAGCTCTCGTAGACCTGGCCCTGGTTGATCGCGCCGTCCCCGAGATAGGTCAGGCAGACATGGCCGTCCTCGTTGTAGCGGTGCGAAAAGGCGAGGCCGGTGCCGATCGGCACCTGCGCCGCGACGATGCCGTGGCCGCCGTAAAAGCGCTTCTCGCGGCTGAACATGTGCATCGAGCCGCCCTTGCCCTTAGAGTAGCCGGTGCGGCGACCGGTAAGCTCGGCCATGACGCCCTTCGGGTCCATGCCGCAGGCGAGCATATGGCCGTGGTCTCGGTAGGAGGTGACGACGCTGTCGCCCTCGATCGTCTCGGACTGCATGCCGACCACGACCGCTTCCTGGCCGATGTAGAGATGGCAGAAACCGCCGATCAGCCCCATGCCGTACATCTGCCCCGCCTTCTCCTCGAAGCGGCGGATCAGCAGCATGTCGCGGTAAAGTTGGAGAAGCTGGGCCGCTGGGACCTCTGCCTCCTCGACCTCCACCACTCTCGGTTTACGTCGTGCGGTCGCCATGGCTCCCCCCTCGAGGCACCTGAAGCCGCGTCTGTCCCAGCGCGACGCGGTGGATTGCGCTTGGCCGTAAAATGGCGTGGACGCGACGCGAATGCAATGGGTTGCGCGAAAATAAATCCGATTAACTCGTTGTTTTGCAATGCAAAATAACTGTTTAACTGTAATTTGGTTAACATCACTGATTTCGCTGCGAGACACTCGAACGGGGGAAATATTCGTCAGCGCAAACTTGCCCATGGAGCGGGCAAAGCGTCACGACGTTACCGAACGCCGCGGATATGTTTGCGAAAGTTACGCGGGCTCGAGGAGGTTCCGCGCCGTCCGATGCGTCGATATGCCACCGGCTCGGCGATCAGGTCGAGCAGAGCATGCAGGCGCGCCAGCCGGAGCAATCGCGATGACAGGGATCCAAGTGTCGCGGCCCGGCGGATCCTTGCCAGATCGGTGCGCTCAACTCCGGCGAGGGCATCACCGCGCAGTCGCGGCAGCACCGCGTCACGATTTCTGATCGCCCAGATCTTTACTGCAGCCTGGCCGCGGAGAACGCGCCGAGGCGGCTCCGCTCCGCGATGGTCCTTAGGGCTGCTTGCCGTTTCGCAGGATCACGACCTCGTTGGGACCCGCGAGATTGAGCGTCGCGCGCGCCTGCTCGTCGAGCATGTCGCGGTCGAGGTGCTCGGGCCGCAACAGATTGGCGCGCCGGTCGAGCCGGGTGCGCTCGGCGTCGAGTACGCCGAGCTTCACTTGCGCGACCTTGATCTCCTGCGTCAGGCGAAGCCAGGCGAGCAATCCCCGCTCGCCCTGCACGAGATGGTATCCGAAGTAGCACATCAGGCTGATGCCGAGGACCGGCCCGGCAATGAAGCCTGCGCGCTTGCGGATTTCCTGTAGGACCATCATCGAGTCAGAGAATCATGCGGGAGTCGCGTGGTCAATACTTATTGACCCCAAAGATTCATTGACCCCGCGCGAGCCCTAACTCGTCGATGCGAAGAGCCCGGCAACGCGGCAATCCAACGTTGATGCCGCGTCGCCGCATGGCTTCCTCTGCGCCTCGCAACGACGGCGCCAGTCGCGGTTCCTCAGCGCCGACGCAGCACGTCGCGACCGGCATAGCGCGCCGCGACGCCGAGACGCTCCTCGATGCGGATCAGCTGATTGTACTTGGCGAGCCGGTCGGACCGCGACAACGAGCCGGTCTTGATCTGCCCGCAATTCGTCGCGACCGCGAGATCGGCGATCGTCGCATCCTCGGTCTCGCCCGAGCGGTGCGACATGACGGCGGTATAGGCGGCGCGATGCGCCAGCTCGACCGCCTCGAGCGTCTCCGACAGCGTCCCGATCTGGTTGACCTTGACAAGGATCGAGTTGGCGACGCCGCGCCGGATGCCCTCGGCGAGGCGCTTGGGATTGGTGACGAAGAGATCGTCGCCGACGAGCTGCACCTTCGCGCCGAGCTCCGCGGTCAGCGCGGCCCAGCCGTCCCAATCGTCCTCGGCCATGCCGTCCTCGATTGAGATGATCGGATAGCGCGACGCGAGATCGGCGAGGTACTTCACCATCCCGACTGAATCGAGCGTCTTGCCCTCGCCCGCCATGACGTATTTGCCGTTCTTGTAGAACTCGGTCGCGGCGGCATCGAGGGCGAGGTAGACGTCCTCGCCCGGCCGGTAGCCGGCGCTCTCGATCGCCTTGGAGATGAAGCCCAGCGCCGCATCCGCCGAGGCAAGGTTCGGGGCGAAGCCGCCCTCGTCGCCGACGTTGGTGTTGTGCCCGGCGTCCTTCAGCTGCTTTTTCAGCGCATGGAAGATCTCGGCGCCGATGCGGATCGCGTCGGCGACCGTCTCAGCGCCGACCGGCATGATCATGAATTCCTGGATGTCGATCGGGTTATCGGCATGCGCGCCACCATTGACGATGTTCATCATCGGCACCGGCAGGGTGCGGGCGAAGACGCCGCCGACGTAGCGGAAGAGCGGCTGGTCGACCTCGTCCGCCGCCGCCTTGGCGCAGGCGAGGCTGACGCCGAGCGTTGCATTGGCGCCGAGGCGCGACTTGTTCTCGGTGCCGTCGAGGTCGATCAGCAACGCGTCGAGCGCCACCTGGTCGTCGGCGTCGAAACCGGAGAGCGCGTCGAGGATCTCGCCGTTGACCGCGTCGACCGCCTTGAGGACGCCCTTGCCGCCGTAGCGCGCCGGATCGCCGTCGCGCAGTTCGACCGCCTCATGCGCGCCGGTCGACGCCCCCGAGGGCACCGCGGCCCGGCCGAAGGCGCCACTGTCGAGCGTGACATCGACCTCGACGGTCGGATTGCCGCGGCTGTCGAGGATCTCGCGGGCGGTGATGTCGATGATGGCGGTCATGGGATCAGTCCTGCTGTGATTCTAAGGGGCATCCACATCTTCTCGCCGAGCAACTACCCTACGTCGGCAACCGGGACAAGCCATACGGAAAGCGCTGGATATTTTCCTCCCCCCTTGAGGGGAGGATGGCCGAAGCCGAAGCTTCGGTCAGGTGGGGACTGGCGCGAAGCGCACCAAGACTCTCGAGCAATATGCTTGCGGCCGACACTACCCCCCACCCGTCAACGCCGACGCGTTGCCGATTTCCCCCTCAAGGGGGGAGGATAAGTCAACCGGCCGCGACGGGCCGATCCTTCGCCAGCCGGTCGAACGCCATCAGCGTCGCGAGCAGCGCCGGCATATCCTTGAGATGGACCATGTTCGGCCCGTCGGAGGGCGCGTTGTCGGGGTCCTCGTGGGTTTCCATGAAGACGGCGGCGACGCCGACGGCGACGGCGGCCCTGGCGAGGACGGAGACGAAGCGGCGCTCGCCGCCGCTGACCTTGCCCTGCCCGCCCGGCTGCTGCACCGAGTGGGTCGCGTCGAAGACTACCGGGCAGCCGGTCTCGGCGAGCACCGGCAGGGCGCGCATGTCGGAGACCAGCGTGTTGTAGCCGAAGCTGACGCCGCGCTCGCAGACCATCACGTTGCGGTTGCCGGATTCCTCCGCCTTGCGGACGACGTTCTTCATGTCCCAGGGCGCGAGGAACTGGCCTTTCTTGATGTTCATCGGCCTTCCGGTCGCGGCGGCGGCGACGATCAGATCGGTCTGGCGACAGAGGAAGGCCGGGATCTGCAGCACGTCGACCGCCTCGGCGGCGGCGGTGCATTGCTCGGCGGTGTGGACGTCGGTCAGCACCGGGCAGCCGTAGCGCTCGCGCACCGCGACGAGGATCGCCAGGCCTTCGGCGATGCCGACACCGCGCGGCGTCTCGATCGAGCTGCGGTTCGCCTTGTCGTAGGAGCTCTTGTAGATGAGGCCGATGCCGAGCTTGCCGGTCAGCTCGACCAGCGCATGCGCCGTCTCGAAGGCATGCGCCCGGCTCTCGATCTGGCAGGGACCCGCGATCAGCGCCAGCGGCCGGTCGTTGGCGATCGTTACGTTTCCGACATGAATCTGCCGGGGGACGATTTTCGTCGAGACGGGCTGGATCATGCGCTGCTCCCGCCGCTCAGACCAGGCGGGACTGGTGGAGCGCGGCGCGGATGAAGGAGGTGAAGAGCGGATGCGGCTCGAAGGGCTTGGACTTCAGCTCGGGGTGGAACTGGACGCCGATGAACCAGGGATGATCCGGGATCTCGACGATCTCCGGCAGCTCGCCGTCGGGCGACATGCCGGAGAAGCGTAGCCCGGCATCCTCGAGCCGGCCCTTGTAGTTGATGTTGACCTCGTAGCGATGGCGGTGGCGCTCGGCGATCTCCGTCGTGCCGTAGATCTCGGCGACGCGGCTCCCCGGCTTCAGATGCGCCTGATAGGAGCCGAGCCGCATCGTGCCGCCGAGGTCGCCGCTTTCGTTGCGGCGCTCGAGCTGGTTGCCGCGCATCCACTCCGTCATCAGCCCGATCACCGGCTCCGGGCAGGGACCGAACTCGGTGCTGCCGGCCTGAGGCAGATTCGCGAGATGGCGCGCCGCCTCGATCACCGCCATCTGCATGCCGAAGCAGATGCCGAAATAGGGCACAAGCTTAGTGCGCGCGAAACTGACCGCCTCGATCTTGCCCTCGGCGCCGCGCTCTCCGAAGCCGCCGGGCACCAGGATGCCGTGGACGCCCTCGAGGTGCTGCACCGCGTCCTCGCGCTCGAAGATCTCGGAATCGATCCAGTCGAGCTTGACCCGGACGTTGTTGGCGATGCCGCCGTGCGTCAGCGCCTCGGCCAGCGATTTGTAGCTGTCGAGGAGATGCGTGTACTTGCCGACGATGGCGATCTTGACCTCACCCTCGGGCTTGCGGATGCGGTTGACGGTCTCGTGCCAGGAATCGAGGTGCGGCGCGCCCGGCGTCAGGCCGAAATGGTCGCAGACCTGCTCGTCGAAGCCCTCGTCGTGATAGGCCTGCGGGACGGCGTAGATCGTGTCGACGTCGAGCGCCGGGATGACCCGCGATTCGCGCAGATTGCAGAACAGCGCGATCTTCTTGCGGGCGCTCTCCGGGATCGGCCGGTCGCAGCGACAGAGCAGGATGTCGGGCTGGATGCCGAGACCGAGCAGCTCCTTGACGGAATGCTGCGTTGGCTTGGTCTTGAGCTCGCCGGCCGAGGGAATCCACGGCACCAACGTCAGATGGACGAAGAGCGTACGCTCGCGGCCAAGCTCGTTGCCGAGCTGACGGATCGCCTCGAGGAAGGGCAGGCTCTCGATGTCGCCGACCGTGCCGCCGATCTCGCAGAGCACGAAATCCTCGTCGGTGACGTCGGCCTGGATGAACTCCTTGATCGCGTCGGTGACGTGCGGGATCACCTGGACCGTGGCGCCGAGATACTCGCCGCGCCGCTCGCGGCCGATCACCGTCGAATAAATCCGCCCGGTCGTGACGCTGTCGCTGCGCCGCGCCGAAACGCCGGTGTAGCGCTCGTAATGGCCAAGGTCGAGGTCGGTCTCGGCGCCGTCGTCGGTGACGAAGACCTCGCCGTGCTGGTAAGGGCTCATGGTCCCCGGATCGACATTGAGATAGGGGTCGAGCTTGCGCAAGCGGACCTTGAAGCCGCGCGCCTGCAGCAGCGCACCGAGCGCCGCTGCCGAAAGACCCTTGCCGAGGGAGGAGACCACGCCGCCGGTGATGAAGATAAACCGCGTCATGGACCTTCAGTGTAAGGAAGCGGGTGAAGAAAGCACAGGGAAAAGAACGCAGCCGCGACTTGCCGCGCCCGCCCGTCGCGACGGCACCGAGTCGCGCGAGGTCAGCAGCCGCCGCGGCGGCCGCAACCGCGCCTCACTTGGAGAGCGGGACGCTGGGCGCGGCGGGCTCGGCAGGCGCCGCCGGGGCCGGCGCGGTCTGCGTCGGCGCCGACTCGATGATCGAACGCGGCGCGCTGCGGTGGCCGGCGATGAAGGCGAGGGCGATGCTGGTGACGAAGAAGCAGGCAGCGAGGATCGCCGTCGTCCGCGTCAGCAGGTTGGCGGTCGAGCGCCCCGTCATGAAGCCCGACATGCCGCCGCCGCTCATGCCGAGCCCGCCGCCCTCGCTCTTCTGCAGGAGGATGACGCCGATCATCGCAAGCGCGATGAGGAGGTGGATGACGAGAAGGATAGCCGACATGATCCCTGCGCTGCCCCCGTCGGGAGCGATCGTAAAGTCGCCGAAGATAGACGAATCGGCGGTGTTTTAGCCGCTTCGCGCCGACAATGCCAGCACGTTGCTGCGGCGCGGTGGTAAAGGTTCAGAAACCCTGCATTAGAAAATCGAGAGCGCCGACGATGGTCCCGTGGTGGTCCGATAGGGTTCCCGCCGGCGACTTCAGCATCGAGCTCGGCACCGCCGCGATGAACTGGGTCACCATTATCAATTCGTCCGTACCGACGCGGAAGCGCGGGTTTAGATGCTGGGCCGGGCGCGGTGCCTCGTGGGGCGGCAAGAGCGGCACGACGGTACGGGTGTTCAGATGGCTCAAGAGATTGGCTTGGACGTCGAGGAGATATCCGGTCCCGTCGGGGTTTCGATAGACGTCGAACCGCGCCATCAGAACTGCCGGTATCGCGCAAGCGGCAAGCCGTGTTTCTCGACGTATTCGTTCGAGCTGTCGAGCGCCGCCTTGTTCTCGACGAGCCAGAGCTCGGCCCGCTTCTCCAGGATCGCCTGCGCTACGCCACGCTCCGCCGCCCGCGACACATTGATCTGAAGCTCGCGTGCTTCGGCCAGAAGAGACTCGTTGAGGGAGACGTTTGTCGCCCGCTTCGGCGCTGCAGAATCATATCGCGTCGCTGACGACATGTTTACCTCCAGTTCTCGATGCATGAATATGTTGACCACTCATGGGCGTGTCAATGCGCATAGATTGGACAAATGGCTAAAACACGCACCGCCTTAGCCGCCGATGTCGGCGATACCGATCTGTCGTTCATGCCGGAGACGGCGGCGCTGATGGGGGCAAGGTCTGACACCAAACACCCGATTTAATTGCTTATTTTGCTAGTTTCGTGACGCCCGGGCTTGACCGGGCTCTCGCAGGAACTTCGTTCCTGCTGCCGCCAGCGGTCTCGAAGAAGCCGCGATAGCATCCACAGTCTTCAGACGGAAGCGGTTGCTCTACGTGGATGGCCGGGTCAAGCCCGGCCATGACGGAGAGGGGTGCCAGACCGGATCTCCAACAGGCAAACGCGAACTAAGGTCAGCGGCAGGCGCGGGCGATGTCCCAGAAGTCGCTGGCGGCGAGGCTGGCGCCGCCGACTAGCGCACCGTCGACGTTGTCGACCGCGAGCAGCTCGACCGCGTTGCTCGGCTTGACCGAGCCGCCGTAGAGGATGCGCAGCTGCTCGGCCGCGGCGACCTGACCGTCCAGGCGGTTGCGGATATGCGCATGCATCTCGGCGACGTCGGCGACGGTCGGCGTCTTGCCGGTGCCGATCGCCCATACCGGCTCGTAGGCGACGACGAGGGTCCCCGCGCCCATCCCGTCGGGGATCGATCCGGCCAGCTGGCCGGCGACGACGTCCAGGGCCCGTCCGGCGTTGCGTTCCGCCTCGCTTTCCCCGACACAGACGACCGCGACGAGGCCGGCGCGCATCGCCGCCGCCGCCTTGCCGTGCACGATCGCATCGTTCTCGCCGTGATCGATGCGGCGTTCCGAATGGCCGACGATGACGTGGCTGCAGCCCGCGTCCCTGAGCATCTCGGCGCTGAGGTCGCCGGTGTGGGCGCCCTTCACCTCGGCATGGCAATCCTGGCCGCCGAGCAGGATCGCGGCGCCGGTCAAAGCCTCGGCCAGCGTGATCAGCAGCGTCGCCGGGGGGCAGATGAGGAGATCGCAGGGAAGATGCTGACCGGAGGCGCGATGCGCCGCGACCGAGCGATGCGACAGCTCGCGCGCCAGGTCGAGCCCGTCCTGGTGCAGCCCGTTCATCTTCCAATTCCCGGCGATCAGCTTCCGCCTGCCCTGCGCCATCCGTCGCTCCTGCCCTGCACCGCGCTTCCGCCTCTAACACATGGCGGCGGGTTTTGTCAGCCGCCCATCAGCCCGTATTGCAGCTGGCCCCCGCCATCCCTATTATCCGCGGCCATTTCCCTCGTCTTCGGTCCCTGGTCGCGCGCTCATGTTGCAGTTCATCCGGTCCAAAGCCGGCTCGCTCATCGTCAAGATCCTCTTTGCCCTGCTGATCGCCAGCTTCGCGGTCTGGGGCATCGGCGATATCTTCCGCGAGCGCACCGCCGCCGAGACCACCGTCGCCTCGGTCGGCAGCCTGAAGATCCAGGCCGACGAGCTGTCGAACGCCGTGCGTCAGCGCATGGAGCAGTTCCGCGGCATGTTCGGCGCCGATTTCGGGATGGAGCAGGCAAAGCAGCTCGGCATCGTCGACGGCGTCCTCGACAGCCTGGTGCAGAGCGATCTCCTGACCCTCGAGCAGCAGCGGCTCGGCATGGTCATCGACGATGCCGTGGTGCGCGACGCGATCGTCGCCGATCCGCATTTCCACGACAGCAAGGGCGTCTTCGACCGCAACCTCTTCAACAACATCCTCGGCGCCAACCGCCTCACCGAGGATCGCTACGTCACCCTGATGCGGCGCGATCTCGCGCGCTCCGAGCTGACCGACGCGCTGGGCGCCGGCGCGGCGGCGCCGCCGATCCTCGGCGAGACGCTCTACAAGTTCCGCAACGAGAAGCGCAGCATCGCGAGCGTGCTGATCTCGGCCGATGGCGTCGCCGGCATTGCCGATCCAAGCGACGCCGAGATCGCCGATTACTACGCCCAGCACCAGAGCATGTTCCGCGCCCCCGAGTACCGTGGCTTCACCGCCCTGATCCTGACGCCGGACGACGTCGCGAGCTCGATCGACGTGCCCGAGGACAAGCTCAAGTCGGAGTATCAGTCGCGGACCGACGAGTTCTCGACGCCCGACCGCCGCAAGCTCGAGCAGATGGTCCTGCCCGACCAAGCGAAGGCGGACGAGGCAGCGGCGGCGATCGCCGCCGGCAAGTCCTTCGAGGACGTTGCCAAGGAGGTCGCGCACCAGGAGGGCGACGCAATCGACCTCGGCTGGGTCAAGCGCGACGAGATGCTCCCTGCCCTCGCCGACGCCGCCTTCGCTCTCAAGGACGGCGAGATCGGCAAGCCGATCGAAAGCCCGCTGGGCTGGCACATCTTCAAGGTGACCGGCGTCGAGACCGGCGGCACCAAGCCGTTCGACGAAGTGCGCGCCCAGATCGCGGGCGACGTCGCGCACGAGATGGCATCGGAGAAGCTGTATCAGCTGGCCAACCAGGTCGAAGACTCGCTGGCCGGCGGCTCGACGCTGGCGCAGCTGGCCGAGCAGTTCAAGCTGAAGCTGACAGCAGTCGGCGCGGTCGATCCCGACGGCAAGGATCCGAAGGGCACGGCTGTCGCGATCCCGGCGTCGGCGGACGTGCTGAAATCCGCCTTCGAGACCGCCCAAGGCCAGACGACGCGGCTGAACGAGACGCACGACAACAGTTATTTCGTGCTGCATACCGACAGCGTGACGCCGTCGGTCGTCCGGCCGCTTGACGAGGTCAAGGACCAGGCGAAGCAGGCCTGGCTTACCGACAAGCGCAACGCCGCCGCCGAGGCGAATGCCAAGGCGATCGAGGCGGCGGTGACCGACGGCAAGACGCTCGAGGACATCGCGGCCACCAAGCAGGCCAGGGCGGAGACGATCGCCGACGTGCCGCGCACCGGTGGCGACAGCGGGCTGCCGGCCGCGCTCGTCGCGCGAATCTTCGAGATCAAGCCCGGCCAGACCGCCGTCGCCTCGGGGCCGAAGGGCTGGTATGTGGCGCAGCTGAAATCGGTCGAAATTCCCGATCCCGCTTCCGACAAGGACGGCGTCGCCAAGCTCGGCAGCGAGCTGACGGGAACCGTGCGGGCCGATCTCCTCGCCGAATTCGACAAGGCGCTGCGCAACCGCTTCCCGGTCGAGATCCATCAGGATCTGGTCGACAAGGTCCTGTAGCCGGCGATGCAGGCGATCCCCGACCTATCGGCCTTCGCATCGCGCTACGCCGACGGGCATCCCGTCCTCGTCTGGACGAGTATGGTCAGCGATCTCGAGACGCCGGTCTCGGCGATGCTCAAGCTTGCCGACGGCAGGCCGAACAGCTTTCTCTTCGAATCGGTCGAAGGCGGCGCGACGCGCGGCCGCTATTCCTTCATCGGCCTCAAGCCCGACCTGATCTGGCGCTGCTTCGGCGACCGCCCCGAGATCAACCGCCGGGCGCGCAGCGATGCCGATGCCTTCGTGCCGCACGAGAGCGCCGAGCCGGGCGCGCTCGCCAGCCTGCGCGCAATCATCGCCGAGTGCCGGGTCGAGACGCCGGAGCCGCTGCCGCCGATGGCGGCCGGGCTCTTCGGCTACATGGGCTACGGCATGGTCGCGTTGATGGAGAAGCTGCCGGACGCCAATCCCGATCGGCTGGGCGTGCCCGACGGGCTGTTCGTCCGGCCGACGGTGATCTGCGTCTTCGACAACATCGCCGACCGCGTCACCATCATCACGCCGGTCTGGCCCGATGCCGACATCGCCGCCCCTGCCGCCTATGCGCTAGCCTGCGAGCGCCTCGCCGACACGCTCGCCGAGTTCGAGCGCAACCTGCCCTACCGGCGCGAGACGGCGGAGACGGTCGCCGAGCTGCCGCCGCCGGAAGCGAACATGAGCGGCGCCGCGTTCTGCGAGACCGTCGAGACGGCGAAGGAATACATCCGCGCCGGCGAGATCTTCCAGGTGGTGCCATCGCTGCGCTTCACCGTGCCCTTCCGCCTGCCGCCGCTCGCGCTCTACCGCGCGCTGCGCCGGCTCAACCCGTCGCCCTTCCTGTTCTTCCTCGATTTCGGCAGCTTTTCGATCGTCGGCTCGAGCCCCGAGATCCTGGTGCGGCTGCGCGACGGTACGGTGACGATAAGGCCGCTCGCCGGGACTCGGCCACGCGGTGCGACGCCCGAGGAGGACCAGGCGCTCGCCGCCGAGCTGCTCGCCGATCCCAAGGAGATCGCCGAGCATCTCATGCTGCTCGACCTCGCGCGCAACGACGTCGGCCGCGTCGCCCGGATCGGCACGGTCAAGGTCACCGAACAGATGATGATCGAGCGCTACAGCCACGTCATGCACATCTGCTCGGTCGTCGAGGGCAAGCTCGACCCGCAATACGACGCGATGGCGGTGCTCGTCGCCGGCTTTCCCGCCGGCACCGTCTCCGGCGCGCCCAAGGTGCGGGCGATGGAGATCATCGACGAGCTCGAGCCCGAGCGGCGCAACGTCTATGCCGGGATGATCGGCTATTTCGCCGGCGACGGCAGCATGGACAATTGCATCGCGCTGCGCACTGCGATGGTCAAGGATGGCAAGATGATCGTTCAGGCGGGCGCCGGCATCGTCGCCGACAGCGACCCGGCGACCGAGTACCAGGAATGCGTCAACAAGGCCCGCGCCCTGATCCGCGCCGCCGAGGAAGCGGTCCGCTTCGCGCGGCGCTGAACCCGGTCAGATCTCGAAATTCGGCTGGTAGAAGCCGCCCTGAGGCGTGCGAACGACCCGGCGGTGGCTGACCATCCGCGTGTGGAGCTGCGCGATGGTGCGTGAACCGGTCGTCGTGAAGACGAAGGGAAGCGCGGCATGGACCAGGCAGGCGAGGCCGCCGAGGATCATGCGTCCGGCGAAATAGCTCGCCGTCGCGAAATGCTCGCCGTAGGTCTCGCCGACCGAGGCCGGGTGTTCCGTGAACGAGAGCTGTGCCATGTCGTCCCTCGCGCGATGATTTTGGAATCGTGCCA
>JAQGID010000196.1 GCA_028291405.1 Rhodospirillales bacterium
CCGCTCGGAGCGGGACCGGAGCTGCCATGGCGAACCTCCTGCAGGTGGTTGCCCTGGTGAATCATATCCCGACCGGTTTGGGAATCCCCCATGTGAGTCTCGCTCACAGGGACTTGGTATAAGTCCCCGAGCCCCTCTCTACGGCCGCGCCATCGTCTCTTCGAGAACCTTGTAATGATGCCGCAGCGCCATCTCCTGTTTCGACAGGACGATCTCCTTGATGGCGCCGGAGCTCAGCCCCTGCTGCTGCGCCTCCATCGTGTTGAGGTCCTCGCGGACGACGTCGCGGCCGCGCGAGCGGAAATAGCCCTGGCTGATCCGCTCGCCGAAATTCTTCGGCTTGTAGAGCCAGTTCTGGAAGATCACGAGGGTCTGCCCGGCGCTGATCGGCCAGGAGAAGATCTGGGCGCGGAAGTTCTTGCCGGTGAGGATGACGAGGTTGGGGAAGAACTCGACGACGTCGAAGGCCCATTTGTCGAAACGCGACGGGTTGACGCCGGGCGGCAGGTCGGTCGAGTCGAAGTCGAAGGCGGGCAAGAGCTTGCGGCCGTGCTTGATCGCCAGCGCCTCGGACGGCAGGATCACGTGGTCGGGATTCCCCGGCGCCGAATAGCGGTGATGGCGCTCGAACAGCTCCATCCACGGCCGGTGGCGCTGCGGATTGGTCTTGCCGCCCTGATAGTCGCGCGCCGTATCCTTGTGGATGTAAAGCGTGTGATAGCCCTCCGTGAAGGAATTGACGACGAGGTGCCAGTTGCAGTCGAGCACGACGCGCTGCGCCCCGACCTTGACGTGGTTCTCGAAGTAATTGGCGTATTGGTCGAACATCGGTCCGAGGTAGTCCTTCAGCGACTCCCGCGGCGTCGTATCGAAATTGACGAAGATCAGCGTCTCCCAGACCTCGCTCGTCACCGCGACGAGGCCGAGCTCGGCCTTGTTGACGTCCTCGAACTGATGCTCGTCGGTGATGGCCCGCAGCTCGCCCTCGGAGGAGAAGACCCAGCCGTGGAAGCTGCACATGAAATTGGGTTTGCAGCCGCTGCCCTCGCGGACGATCTTGTTGCCGCGGTGGCGGCAGGCGTTGTGGAAGACGCGGACCTTGTCGTCCTGGCCGCGCACGACCAGCAGCGACGTCTCGAAGGTCGGCATTTCGTAGACGTAATAGCTGCCCTTCTGCGGCAGCTCCGTCGTGTGGCCGATGCATAGCCAGCCGCGACGGAAGACCTTCTCGCGCTCGATCGCGTAATACTCGGCGGAGATGATCTTGGCGATGTCGACGCGCGTCGGCAGGTTGGTGAAATCGCCCTTCATCCGGGTTTCCAAACCGTCCATGCCGTCCTCCCGAGAAAAGATTTTATCGCCAACTATGCGAGCGGCTTCCGGCAAAAGTCAAACGGGGCGGGACGCCGGGTCAGCCTTGACAGGGCCCCTGACGACCGTCAGAAAGACCGTCCGTCGGGGAGGTGAACATGGCGCTGCGTGATACGGCCATCATCGGCTATGCCGAGACGAAGATCGTCGAGAAGAGCGAGCACGACGTCTGGGCGCTAGGGGCCCAGATCCTCGAGACGCTGCTCGACAAGACCGGCTTCGAGAAGGGCGAGATCGACGGTCTTATCCTCAGCTCGTCGATGACCGGCGCCGGCAATTGCTTCTGGTCGCAGACGACGGCGGACTATCTCGGCCTCGAGGTCGACTTCAGCCAGACCGTCGACGTCGGCGGCAGCTCGCCGAACGGCGCCCTGGCCCGCGCCGCGGCGGCGATCGACGCCGGTCTCGCGACGACCGTCTTTCTGCTCTTCGCCGATACCCAGTCGCGCGAGAACAACTCGCGGCTGCGCTCCTTCGCCAACGAATGGACGCAGCCGCAGGGGCTGCTCGGGCCGCCGGCCGCCTTCGGCTTCCTGTCGAAGCGCTATGAGCACCAGTTCGGCCTCAACTACGAATCGCTCGGCAAGCTCGCGGTCGCGCAGCGCGACAACGCCGTGCTCAACGACAACGCCTGCGAGAAGCTGAGGAAGCAGATCACCGTCGCCGACTACATGAGCTCGCGGATGATCGCCGATCCGGTGCGGCTGCTCGACTGCGTCATGGTCTGCGACGGCGCCAGCGGGCTGCTAGTCACCAGCAAATCGCGCGCGAAAGCCAAGGGCATCGACCGCTGGGTCTCGCCGATCGGCTACGGCGAGCGGACCAACTTCAAATCGTCGGAAAACGTCGTCGACGTCACCGTCTCCGGCCATTCCGTCGCCGGCGAGCGCGCCTTCAAGCAGGCCGGGCTCGCGGCGAAGGACGTCGGCTCGTTCCACCCTTACGACGATTTCATCATCGCCATCATGCTGCAGCTCGAGATGCTCGGCTTCTGCAAGCACGGCCAGGGCTCGTCCTTCATCCAGGAGCACGGCTTCACCTGGAGCGGCGATCTGCCGCTCAACACCGGCGGCGGCCAGATCTCGGCCGGCCAGGCCGGGCTCGCCGGCGGCGGCACCAACCTCGTCGAGGCGGTGCGCCAGCTGTTCGGCGAGGGCGGCAAGCGGCAGGTCAAGAATATCTCGAACGCCGTCGTCACCGGCATCGGCGGCATCCCCTATGCCCGCAACTGGGGGACGAGTACGGTGATGATCCTCACTCCGGACGCATGAGGCCAGACATGTCGACGATGCCCAACGATACGCTGAGCGTAGAGCGCCAGGCCCCGACCCCGCGCAGCTTCTCGCGTTCCTATTGGGAGGCGACGCGCGAGAAGAAGCTGCTGATCCAGTACTGCAGGAAGACCCAGCAGTTTCAGTTCTTCCCGCGCCCGACCAGCATCTTCACCGGCCGCCACAGCGACCTCGAATGGCGCGAGGTCTCGGGCAAGGGCGCGGTCTTCTCGTACACGATCGCCCGCCGCGGCCCGGAGCCGTTCCGCGGCCACGAGCCCTATCTGATGGCCGTCGTGACCCTCGACGAGGGCGTCAACGTGATGGGCGATTTCGTCCATTGCGCGCTCGAGGACATCAAGGTCGGCATGCGCGTCAAGCCGTTCTGGGCGCCGCTGCCGAACGGCACCAATCTGCTGATGTTCGAGCCCGACCGCTAAGCGTCTCGGTGCCGGCGCCGGGACCGGCGCAAATCGCGCGCCATGGCCTTCTTCGATACGGCCATGGCGAACCGAGCTGCCGGGCCTTCTTTACGCTTCTTTACATTGGGCCGGATTGCGCGAAACCTTCGCCCGGTAACGTCTCCATCGACACGGCACTTCACGCCGTCGATGCAGGAGATCGTCATGACCGATGCCGGGGCTACGCAATCGACGCTTCAACCCTCCTTGCCGAACCCGCCGCAGCCTAGTGGAAAATTCCGCCTGCTCGGGTGGAAACGATCGCTCGTGATGGCCGGCATCCTGACCGGCGCCGTCGCTTTCGGCGCCGGCCTCGCGATGGCGGCGGGGCCGCAGGCTTTCGGCTGGCGGCAAGGGCCGCAGATCGAGCGCATCCAGCAAATCGCGCTGCGCGTCCTAGACTCCGTTGGCGCGGCGTCGGCGCAGGAGGCCAAGGTTCACGACATCATCGCCGCCACCTTTGCCGAAGTCGCCCCCGATCCGAAGAACCGCGATGCCATTCGCAAGCAGGTGCTGGATCTGTTGCGTGCCCCGACGGTTGATCGTGCCGCCGTCGAGAAGCTGCGTGCCGACCAGGTTGCGAAAATCGACGCGACGTCGAAAAAACTCGTCGCCGCCGTGCTCGACATCGCGGACCAGCTAACCCCCGAGCAGCGCGCCAAGCTGGCGGACCGCGCCGACGCGATGGCGCAGCAGGGTCCGATGGGCGGCCCCTGGGGCGGCCCCCACGGCGGCCCGATGGGTGGCCCATGGCATCACCCGATGTTCGACGGACGCGGTCCCGGCGACGGCGCCGGACCGGGCAACGGTCCGAACGGGCGGTGAGGCCAGACCAGGCGGCATCGTGACCGAGCGGCTTCTCATCATCGACGATGATGCGCGCCTGGCGGCCATGGTGTCGGACTACCTGACGGCGGCCGGCTTTGCGGTCGACCGCCGTTCCACCGGCCGTGAGGGCCTCGACGCCGTCGACCGCGTCGATTTCGACGCCGTCATCCTGGACGTGATGCTGCCGGATCTCGACGGATTCGAGGTTTGCCGCCGGATCCGGGCGCGCTCGGAGGTACCGGTGCTGATGCTGACGGCCCGCGGCGACGACACCGACCGGATCGTCGGTCTCGAGATCGGGGCCGACGACTACCTGCCCAAGCCGTTCAATCCGCGCGAGCTTCTCGCCCGCATCCGGGCGATTCTCCGGCGGCGGCGCGGTTCCGTTCAGACGGAGGACGCGGCGCTTTGCTTCGGCCGGCTCGAGATCGACCGCGGCTCACGCACGGTCCGCGTCGACGGCGAAGAGAAGACTCTCACCAGCCACCAGTTCGACCTTCTCGTCGCGCTGGCCAACAACGTCGGTCGCGTACTGAATCGCGAGCGGCTGATGGATCTCGTCAAGGGCGAGGAGCTGGAAGCCTTCGACCGCTCGATCGACGTTCATATCTCGCGCATCCGATCGGCGATCGAAGACGACCCGAAGCATCCACGCCGCATCCTCACGGTGCGCGGCAGCGGCTACGTCTTCGCCAGGAAGCAGGACGACGCGACATGAGCGTCGTCCGTCGCCGGTTGTTCTGGAAGGTCTATCTGACGCTGCTGGCGAGCCTCGTGTCCGTCGCGGTGCTGATGGGCGCGTTGTGGTGGCTGATGGGCGAGGGTCCCCGCGAGCGCTGGGTTGCCATGCACGTCCGGGTGAACGACGCGATCGCCCTCGAGCGCGACGGCCCCGGCAGCGCCATCGCCGAGGCGACGGCGCGGCTCGGCGCCGAGCTCGGCGCCGACATTTCGGTCTACGGTGCCGACGGTGCGCTGATCGCCGCGCGGGGGCCGCCGATCGCGCTGGCGGCGACGGGTGAGGAGCCGCGCGGCGGCCCGCGCCGCATCGTCCGGGTCGATTTGCCGGACGGACGCGCCGTGCTGGTGCGGCGCCCGATGCCCGAGGCCGGGTTCTTCATCCTGGCCGTCGTGCTCGTCGTGGCGGGCGGCGTCGGGCTCGCCGCCCTGCCGGTGACGGCACGGCTGACGCGGCGGCTTGAAAAGCTCCGTTCAGGCGTCGAGCGCTGGGGGGCGGGTGCGCTCGCCATGCGCGTCGACGACAGCGGCGATGACGAGGTCGCGGTCGTCGCGCGCACCTTCAACGCCGCCGCCGCGCACGTCGAGGCGCTGCTGGCCTCGCAAAAGGCGTCGCTCGCCGATGCCAGCCACGAGCTTCGCTCGCCGCTCGCCCGCCTCCGTATGGCGATCGAGCTCTGGATCGATCAGCCGACGGCGGCGATCCATGCCGAGATCGAGCGCAATCTCGCCGAGGTCGATCAGCTGGTCGGAGAGATCCTGCTCGCCAGCCGTCTCGACCATCCCGCCACGGCGCACGAGCGCACCGAAAGCGTCGATCTCCTGGGGCTCGCGGCCGAGGAGGCGGTGCGCGTCGACGCCAGCGTCGAGGGTACGCCGGTCGAGGTCGACGGCGACGCAACGCTGCTGCGCCGGCTGATCCGCAATCTCCTGGAGAACGCGGTCAAACATGGGCAGGCGCCGATCCACATCGCCGTGACGGGCGGCGACGACGCGGCATGCCTCGTCGTCTCCGACCACGGGCCCGGGATCGCGCCGGCGGAGCGGGAGCGGGTGTTCGAGCCGTTCTACCGGCCCGCCGGCCACGGCGAATCATCCGGCGGATGGGGACTCGGGCTTTCCCTCGTGCGCCAGATCGCGGCACGTCACGGCGGCGTCGTCTCCTGCGATGCCGACGTGGCGGGCGGCAGCCGGTTCGTCGTTCGCCTCTCCACGAGAAACCGTCCGGATCGGGAGCCGTCGCGCGGGTAGCCGGTGATCTCGGCAATGTTTTACATATTTACCATGTTCAAATATAGATTTGACAAAACCTGTGCGGTGATAAAAAATAATGGCCTGATCAGGAGGGTCCGCGCATGACGATCAACTTCGCCGGCTCATACCGCGATAATCCCAGCCGTCCCGCCACGGATTGGCTGGTCCCCGGGGCCGAGCCGAAGCTGCACGAGATTTTCGCGGACCCTATTGTCCACGCGGTGATGCGGCGCGACGGCGTCAGCCAGGCGCAGCTGCGCGGCGTCATCGCACGGGCGCAGGCCTGCCTGCGGGGCGATCCCTGCTGTCGCTGCGCCGCGTGATCGACATCCGATAACCCCGCTCGGCGACGCCCGGAAGACGGCGCGCCGCGCGGTCGACAGGCACGAGAGTCGTACGGGGGAATGAGATGAGCGATATCGAAGCGGGGCGCGGCGTCGCGCTCGAGCGGCAGCGCAGCTCCGGCTGGCACGAGCTGTGGCTCAAGGAAGACTGGTGGGCGATCTGGCTCGGTCTCGGGATCGTCCTCGTCGGCTACATCCTCTTCGCCGAGGGTTCGAGCCTGAAGTGGATCGCCGTCACGCCGGCGAAATGGTCGAATTTCGCGCAGCTCTCCCAACATTTCGCCGACAACGGCTTCCGCTACCTCGTGCAGTTCCTGCTCTGGCTCGCGGCCTTCAGCATCGCGCTGACCGCTCTCGGCCACAAGGCACGCGAGTTCGTCCCCGCCTTCGTCTTCCTCTACATCCTCTCGGTCGTGATCTTCGCGCTCGGCCAATGGGACCGCGCCAACTATTACAACCTCGAGCCGCCGCTGGTGGCGCTCGTCGTCGGCCTCGTCATCTCGAACGTCATCGGCCTGCCGCGCTGGCTCGATGCCGGGTTCCGCGTCGAGTTCTACATCAAGACCGGCATCGTCCTACTCGGCGCGACGCTGCCCTTCACCCTGATCGTCTGGGCCGGTCCGATCGCCATTCTGCAGGCCTCGATCGTCTCGATCGTGACCTTCCTGGTGATCTACTGGGTCGCCATCAAGATCGGCCTCGATCGCCGTCTCGCCGCGACGCTGGGCGCCGGCGGCGCGGTCTGTGGCGTCTCGGCGGCGATCGCCATCGCCGGCGCGGTCGGCGCCAAGAAGGAGCATGCGCCGATCGCGATCACGACCGTCATCGTCTGGGCGATCGTCATGATCTTTGCCCTGCCGCTGGCGTCGCGCGCGCTGCACCTGCCGGCCGGCGTCGCCGGCGCCTGGATCGGCACCTCGGAGTTCGCCGACGCTGCCGGCCTCGCCGCGGCGCAGGCTTATGGCGATCTCGCCGGCCACGAGGGCATCGCCGGGACCTCCGACCAGGCGGTCTTCGCCTTCACCCTGATGAAGGTCGTCGGCCGCGACGTCTGGATCGGCATCTGGGCCTTCATCCTGGCGATCGTCGCCACGACGCGCTGGGAGGCGCAGGAGACCGGCCGCAAGCCGGAAGCCGCGGAGATCTGGTGGCGCTTCCCGAAATTCGTTCTCGGGTTCCTGATCGCCTCGGCGCTCGTCACCTGGGTCGCGTCGAGCTACAGCTATGCCGATTACAACAAGATCGTGAACCCG
>JAQGID010000199.1 GCA_028291405.1 Rhodospirillales bacterium
TGTCTCCCAAGGGGCTACGAACGCGCGATATCTACATTCCTGATCTTCGCTTGGGATCGGGCATCATTCCAGGCAAGCCGACCGAGGGCATCAAGGTCAAACCTCGCAACTTCCGCTAGGCGCCCATGTCCGTCATTCATAGGCGCAAAAGGCAAGGCCAGAAACCAGACATTGTCTCGGCCTGTTTTGGCGAAGCCCCATCCGCTCATCATCACCAGCCGGCGATTTGCTGAACTTGGCGCACACAACTGTTGCTCGATCCAGAGGAAATGGTAGTGCCACTGCTTAGGACAGCATTTGAGAATGCTGGATCAGCAGCCGACTTCTGTCGGTGACGCTGCGAGCTTCGGCCGAGAACGTCTCTAAGCCCCCATTATTCTTCTCATCGTGGCCCTTTGCATCGATCGCGGCGTCAGACGATTTGAGAAGGCGGCCAACTTGTTCGACAGGCCCGCGACCACCATGGCCTTTCCCTGTAAGAGCGCCCGGATACCGCTCGCGGCGACCGGACGCGGCTTCATCGTGAGGAGATGCAGCAAGGACGAGGCGGTTGCGCCGGCTGCCGCATCGAAACCCGTCGCGGTGTGCCCCGGGCAGAGGCTGGTCACGACCACGCCGTGCGGGCGGAGCTCGTCGTGCAGGGCCTCGCCAAGGGCGAGCACATAAGCCTTGGTCGCCGCATAGGCGGCGTAGCTGGGAACGGCCTGGAAGGCCAGGAGGCTGGCGACGAGAAGGATATGTCCAGATCGCCGCGTGGCCATGCCGCGGCCGAAGAGATAGGTCAGCTCGGTGAGCGCCGTGATGTTGAGCTGGATCATATCCACGGTGCGCTCGCTCGGCGTTTCCAGAAAATCGCCGTGCAAGCCGTATCCGGCATTGTTCACCAAGATGTCGATCGTCAGCGCGCTTGCGTCGAGACTGCTTTTCAGGCGGCTGGCCGCGCCGGGCGAGGCAAGATCGATAGCCTCGACCAGCACATCCACCCCGTATTTGCGGCGGAGATCGGAGGCAAGCTTTTCCATCGACTCCTGCCGGCGGGCCGCTAATACGAGATTGACCTTCTGCGCCGCCAGTAGGTCTGCAAATTCAAGGCCGAGGCCACTCGATGCCCCCGTGATCAGCGCCCGTTTTCCGGCGAAGCTGTTCATCGTTCCAACGGTTGCGCCGAGAGCTCCCGTTCCTGAGCTGATCGATTCTTTCGACATCGTTCTCTCCGTCAACTAATTGATCAGCGAATGGGGCGCGGCCACATCCTCGATCAGAACATCGGCCCATCCTTTCAAGCGGCGGCGGCTTCGCGAATTTGTCGGGCCGCCGCATCCAGAAAGGCCTGAGCGAGGTCGGGGTCGTTGACGACGCGCGACAGCGTGAGCGCACCGATCATCGTCGAGAGAATGGCCATGGCCTTGCCCTTGGGCTCCTCGCCGTCTGTCTCGGCAATCATACGGCCGAGGATTTCGAGATGCGCCTTGATCCCGGCTTCGAATGACGCTTTCACGTCGCTGCCCTGTCTGGCGGCATCCGAGCCGAGCGCCACGATCGGGCAGCCGCCCATCTTTTCTTCGCGATGCTCCGTGCTGAGGTAGAACGCGATGACCGCGCCAAGCGGATCCTTAGGTTTCGCTGCGGTCGCGGCCGACCATCGGAGGGTGGCGCTCTCCAAAGCCCGCCTGGACGCCTGCGCCGCTAAGTCCTCCTTTGACGCGAACTGCTTGTAGAACGCGCCTTGGGTCAGCCCGGCCCCCTTCATCAGATCCTTAAGGCCGATGCCATCAAAGCCGCGCTCCCGAAAAAGGCGACTTGCCACATTGATCACGGTTTGGCGGTTTTCCGCGGCCTGAATGCGACTCACGCGCATCGTCAATCTCCTTTTTTAGATTGCGTTCGGAATCTATATCAGATATAGAGTGCGAACGCAATCTATTTTCGATGAGGCGATGGCCATGAAAAACAGACCCGTTATGGTGTTTGGGGGCTCCCTGATCGCAGTGTTAGGGGTGGCCGCATTCGTCGCAATTTCCATTCACACGCAGGCAGCCTCTGCCGTGAGCGATCCGAGGCAGGAACCACCGATCGTCAGGCTGGTGATGGCAGAGCGGGTGACCGGATCCGAACGCGGCTTCACGGGCATCATCGGGGCGAGGGTGCAGAGCAATCTCGGTTTTCGCGTCGCCGGCAAGATCGTGGAGCGGCTTGTGAATGCCGGTCAGCAGGTCAAAGCCGGTCAGTCGCTGATGCGGATCGATGAAACCGACCTTCGCCTTGCGCTGACGGCGAAGCGCAACGCCGTTGGCGCAGCCCATGCGTCTGTCGTTCAGACGGACGCGGACGTGCGGCGATACGCCAACTTGGTCAGCAACGGATGGGCCTCCCGACAGCGCTACGAGCAAGCGAAGGCCGCGTCGGATACGGCCGAAGCGCAACTCGCCGCCGCAGAAGCCGAGGCGCGGGTCGCCGAGAATGAGGCGACCTACTCGGTCCTGGCGGCCGACGCGGATGGAACGGTGGTCGAAACGCTTAGCGAGCCGGGGCAGGTCGTCTCTGCCGGCCAGACCGTGGTTCGGCTTGCCAAGGCCGGCCCCCGCGAAGCCGTGGTCGCGCTTCCCGAAACAATCCGGCCGGCGATCGGCTCCGTGGCCGAGGCCAGCGTCTATGGCGGCGATGGGCGCCGCTATACGGCACATCTGCGGCAGTTGTCGGACTCCGCCGATGCCCAGACCCGTACCTATGAGGCTCGTTATGTGCTCGATGGTGAGGCCGCGGCAGCACCGCTTGGCGCAACGGTAACCATTCGGCTGGCCAGCCAGGCGAATGAACCGGAAGTCCGGGTGCCGTTGGGAGCCCTGCTCGATGACGGCCGGAAGACCGGGGTTTGGGTCTTGGACCGCGTCACCTCGACCGTACGCTTTGGGCCCGTGAAGCTTGTTCGGGTGAGCGGCGAAAGTGCCGTGGTCTCCGGACTGAGCTCTGGTGATCCGATTGTTTCGCTCGGCGCTCATCTCCTTCAGGAGGGCGCTCGCGTCAGGACTGCGTCTGAAAGCAGGGGCGACTCATGAGCCTCAATCTTTCCGCCATCGCCGTTCGCGAACGGGCCGTCACCCTGTTCTTCATCCTCCTGCTGGCGGCCGCCGGCGCCTACGCCTTCCTCATGCTCGGGCGCGCCGAGGATCCCTCCTTCACCATCAAGACCCTGACCGTCACGACGGTATGGCCGGGCGCGACGGCGCGCGAGATGCAGGACCTCGTCGCCGAACCGTTGGAGAAGCGGCTGCAGGAGCTGACCTGGTACGACCGCGTGGAGACGACCACACGACCAGGTTATGCGTATATGACGGTTACGCTGAAGGACAGCACACCGCCATCTGTCGTGCAGGAGGAGTTCTACCAGGCCCGCAAAAAGCTCGGGGACGAAGCCCGCAACCTGCCGTCCGGCGTGCTCGGCCCCTTCGTGAACGACGAATATTCGGACGTGAGCTTCGCCCTTTATGCACTCAAGGCCAGGGGAATGCCGATGCGTGAGCTGGTTCGGCAGGCCGAGGTGATCCGCCAGGACCTCCTGCATGTGCCCGGCGTCAAGAAGATCAACATCCTCGGTGAACGTCCCGAACAGATATTCGTCGAGTTTTCCTACGCCAAGCTGGCAACCCTCGGCGTGTCGGCACAGGATATTGTCGCCGCCTTGCAGCGGCAGAACACCGTCACACCGGCAGGCTCGATTGACACCCAGGGGCCGCGGGTCTTCATTCGGCTCGACGGCGCTTATGACAGCGTCCAGGCGATCGCCGACACGCCGATCGTCGCTGCCGGGCGGATGCTGAAGCTCTCCGACATCGCCGAGGTCCGCCGCGGCTACGAGGATCCTCCCAGCTACATAATCCGACACCAGGGTGAGCCCACCATCGTGCTCGCGGCAGTTATGCAGGAGGGCTGGGATGGTCTCGCGCTCGGCAAGGCGCTGAAGGACAGGGCTGCGGCCATCGCACAGACACTGCCACTCGGGATGACGCTCGCCAAGGTGACCGATCAGGCCGTCAACATCACCTCGGCGGTTGACGAATTCATGATGAAGTTCGCTATGGCGCTCGGCGTGGTGCTGCTGGTGAGCCTGCTCAGCCTCGGCTGGCGCGTCGGCATCGTCGTGGCGGCTGCCGTCCCTCTGACGCTTACTGTCGTGTTCCTCATCATGCTGGAAACCGGCCGGTTCTTCGACCGCATCACGCTCGGTGCCCTGATCCTGGCGCTTGGCCTTCTCGTGGACGACGCCATCATCGCCATCGAGGTGATGGTGGTGAAAATGGAAGAGGGCATGGACCGCATCAAGGCGGCCGCCCATGCGTGGAGCCACACTGCGGCGCCGATGCTGTCCGGAACACTCGTGACGATCGCCGGCTTCCTGCCGGTGGGCTTCGCGCGCTCGACGGCCGGCGAATACGCCGGCAATATCTTCTGGGTCGTGGGGTTCGCCCTCATCGTCTCCTGGATCGTCGCAGTGGTCTTCACACCCTATCTTGGCGTCAAGATGCTGCCCGCAATCAAACCGATCGAAGGCGGTCACCACGCGATCTACGACACACCCAACTATCGGCGTCTGCGACGGCTCATCACCTTCGCCGTGCGCCACAAGTTCGTAACCTGCGGTATCGTTGGCATCGCGTTCGCGCTTACCGGCGTCGGCATGGGCGCCCTCAAACAACAGTTCTTCCCGACATCCGACCGCCCCGAAGTGCTGGTGGAGGTTCGCCTGCCCGAAGGCACCAGCATTGAGACGACGACCGCCACAGTCGAGAAGCTCGAACACTGGCTGGACGGCCAGCCCGAGGCCAAGATCGTCACGAGCTATGTCGGTCAGGGCGCTCCCCGCTTCTTCTTCGCGATGGCGCCGGAACTGCCTGATCCGGCCTTCGCCAAGATCGTCGTGCTGACCCCGGACGCCCAGGCGCGCGAGGCTTTGAAGCACCGGCTTCGAGAGGCGGTTTCCCAGGGGCTTGCACCCGAGGCCTATGTGCGCGTCACGCAGCTCGTGTTCGGACCCTACACGCCGTTCCCGGTCGAGTTTCGGGTGATGGGACCTGATCCCGCGCAACTGTACGCTATCTCTGAAAAAGCCCTCGATATCATGCGGGGCGTCCCGGACGTGCGGCAGGCCAACCGCGATTGGACCAATCGCACGCCCATACTCCGCTTCATCCCGGATCAGGATCGACTGAATCTCATCGGCCTCTCGCCAGCGGAGGTGGGCCAGCAGCTCCAGCTCCTCCTTACCGGCATCGCCGTAACGCAGGTCCGCTAGGACATCCGCAATGTCCCCATCGTGGCACGCAGCGCCGGCGGCGAACGGCTGGACCCGGCACATCTGGCGGATTTCTCACTGATGAGCCGGGACGGTCGCCCGATTCCGCTCGACCAGATCGGGCATTCGGAAGTCCGTCTGGAGGAGCCGATCCTGAAGCGCCGCGATCGCACCCCCGTCATCACGATCCGCTCGGACATCAATGAGGCGATCCAGCCTCCAGAGGTTTCCAAGCAGATCATGACGGCCCTTCAGCCGCTGATCGCATCCCTTCCGGCCGGCTATCGCATCGAATTGGGTGGATCGATCGAGGAGGCGACCAAAGCCAACACCGCGTTGGCGAAGGTCTTTCCCGCCATGACCGCCGCCATGCTGATCGTCATCATGCTGCAGGTGCGATCCTTCTCGATGATGGCCATGGTCATGCTGACGGCACCGCTTGGCCTCGTCGGCGTCGTGCCGATGTTGCTCACCTTCAACCAGCCCTTCGGATTCAACGCCATTCTGGGGCTGATAGGACTGGCCGGCATCCTGATGCGCAATACGCTGATCCTGACCGAACAAATCAAGGAAAACCGAGCTGCCGGCCTTGACGACTATCACGCCGTCATCGAGGCCACGGTGCAACGCACGAGGCCCGTGATCCTGACCGCACTTGCTGCCGTGCTTGCCTTCATCCCCCTCACGCACTCCGTCTTCTGGGGATCGATGGCCTATACGCTGATCGGCGGCACAGCGGTCGGCACGGTGCTGATCCTGCTCTTCCTTCCTGCGCTCTATGCCGGGTGGTTCCGGATCAAGCCGACTGCTGATAACGTCCATGAGCCATCCGATTCGACGGGGGAACTGGAAGTGCGAACAGCAACGGCTGCCGAACATGGTTCTGTTGTCCGGAGGAGACGGTTCAAGTTCTTGCCCGCTGGGTTTGCCTGAACATACAGAGGGCCGGCCGCACGATCTTACTGCTTGCCTATAACGTTTATGCCGCTAATTTCGGCTGGTTCGTTCGATCAATCGCAAGAATCGGGTATTCCCCGCAACCAAATACAAAAAGCCCGCGCGCCGAAAAGCACGGGCTTTTACTGTTCTGTGCATGGCTGGTCCCCGCTTCCGACCGGTCAGCGAACATCCGCTCCTGGGCGATAATCGCCGAAAGCGGACCGTCTCTTTGCGGCCCCATTTGCGCCCATCCTCGCCGTTCCCGGGCAAAGTGAGCCGTCCCGAAAGCGGCCATTCGTTCCGATTGCCCGTTTGCTGCCTTACGGAGATCGACGGGCGGCCCCGGATAAGGTTGCGAGCAGCCGGATATCTCCGAACCTGATACGGAATGGTTCTGTTGCATTGGCACGGCGTTGGGGAGACAGAAGGCGGAAAAGTTTGAGGATATCTCATGTCGGATTTCAAAGGTCGCCGGTTTCAGTGTCGCATTCTGTTGGACCGCCGGGCCGCCGACCGCAGACCGGCAGAAATAACTTCAGAATGTTGATTTCGAGGGCCGGACGAAGATGTTCGTCTCGCTATTCCAGATACGGCGTCAGCACATCTTCGATCCATTTCATGAATGCGCGGACTCGGCGCGACAGATTGCTCCGATGTGCTACGACGAGGGACACGGCGAGCGCCCGGCGACGAGAATCGGGTATGATCTCCACAAGCGCTCCACTCTCCAAGTATCGGCCAATCCCCAAGAGTGGCGCCTGAATCAGGCCAAGGCCGGCGAGGGCAGCGGCTTCGTAGGTCTGCGCGCTGTTGACGTGTAGCGCACCTGGCAACTGAAGCGTCGCGTAGCTGTCGCCGTCCGGATATTCCCATCCAATGGGTCTTGCGCCCAGCATCGTCGAAAAATGAATTGTCCGATGTTCCTGACGCTGGAGATCTTCTAGCGATCGAGGGACGCCATAGCGCGCCAGGTAGGCAGGACTGGCGGCGTTGACCATGCGTAACTTGCCCAGCGGGCGGGCAACCAGCGTCTCGTCCCCGATGGGACCAAGTCGCAATACGCAGTCAAACCCCTCTTGAACCAGATCAACTTGGCGATCCGTACTCGACACCTCCAGCTCCAACTCGGGATGAGTCGCCATGAAATCCGGCAACGCCGGCACGATCGTGGTGCGCGCCACCTCGGTCGGAAGAT
>JAQGID010000216.1 GCA_028291405.1 Rhodospirillales bacterium
AAAAGAGCTTCCGCCAACGGAACACCTGGTTCGCGTTCACGTCGTAACGTCTGGCAATCACTGAAACCGACGCACCTGGCGCAAACGACGCCGTGACAATCTCGCGCTTCAGAGCCTCCGGCCACGAGCGATTACGTCGCCGCCCGGTCCCGGTTGTGTCCATAACCGCGTTTGTGGACACTTCTCACTCTCACCCCGCCAAAGACCACGGCAGACTCGACGAAATGGGGAAGTTGTGGAAGACGGCCCTCCGCGGACGGATACCCATAGCCGCCATTCCGACGCCTTGGTGCCCTGCTCAATAGCGGACGTTCGCTCGAGCGATCCAGGGCGAATATCACTGGCGTCTGGGGTCACTGGGGACTGGCGTCAATAGGGATCGCGCCGGGGTTAGGCAGTCGCGATCCCTGCCGGTAGGCCGCCGTGCGGCGCGGACGGTTTCACCGATTTTCATCCGGCCGATCCCTTCGGACGTACCGGTCAGGATCAGGTCGCCAGACAGCAGCCTCATTAGATGCGAGAAATAGCTGACCATCTTGGCGACCGGAAAAATCATGTCGCTGGCGTTGGTCCGCTGCGCAAGCAGCTGCTGGATGGCGCCAGCGCGATCCGCCCATGAACGGCTTATGCAGCAGATCTCCCTACCCGAGGCGATCGCCGCGTTGGGCCGGCGCGACGCTGCCATCAGAGGCAGCGTCTAAGAACCGCTTCCATGGTCGCCGACATGCGGCTTTGGTGGCGGTAGTTCATACGCTGATCCCGTCTTCAAGCGGCCGTGTGATCGCAATGGCGTCTATAGAGAAAGAGACAGAGAGGCAGTCCTCCAAGTCCGATTGGAAAGCGCTGCCGGGAAACTGCGACTCCGACGTTTGGACGATTTGCAATGAGTACGACCCGGCGGCCGTGATCGGGAGTGACACGTCGAAAGGCCCGCCGGTTGGTTGCGGCGCATCGTGCGTCCAGTCGCAGTCGCTCTCGAGGTCGTGCATGATGGACGTATTGTCGCTTCCGACGAGGAACATCTGGATTTGGTGCCTGACTCTTACGCCGTTGGCCACCCACGCCAGCCTTTCCGGCGTGAGGTTCGGCACTCTCATGTAAGAGCTACCCTGAATCCTGACCGTGAGTCTTTCGCTCTCGCTGGTCTTGAAGAGAGGCGCCTTGACCGACTTTACAATCCTTTCCCTTCCCCACGAATCCGATGACGTTCCATGATGCTGGTTCGCCCGCCGCACCGTGAACTGTGTCATGTATGCTTGGGTGGCCAACGTTCCGACGCCCACCGTCCCCATGACCACCACCCCCATGAGCGGATGGAGGATGGAGCTCTGGCCGAAACGGACGACTTCCACCACGTCCGTGATCCGGAGTGAGCCCGCCTGTTCGAGCGATTCTGATTTTTGAAGGAAGGAGGACCACACCTGTCTGAAAACCGGCCCCAGCTTGGCGAAGTTAAGATTGAGGAAGAACCGGACCGGGACGCTGTCTTCCGAAGGAGCGTCGACCCAGTCGAGCGTCTGAAGGTCGAACTGGCCCTGGTTCTCGGCTGCAATCAGTGGGAACCCGCCCCCGCCGACGGAACGCGCCAACCAGAGCGCATCCATTTGCGAACCCATCTGACTGGCGTGCGCCCGAACTACGTACACGCCGCACTTGTCGATGGGAGCCACCATCCCGAACAGATCATCGGACGGCAGCCAATCCACGATGCGCGCACCGCTGTCGCAACTCGGCCGGACGACGTCAATGTTCGGGATGATTACTGTTGGAAGGTTCCATCTCCTAATGTCGCTCATGCGCAAGGTCTGCGGCGTGTCACGGGACCCGTCGTAACCATAGTTGAAAGAGATGCTCTGCGCGCAGACATAGCGCCCGTAAACACCACCGAGCACCTCCTTCAGCGGCCCTTCGCCCTGCGCGAGCCTTACGAGCCCGGCGCACAGCAGATCGGCGCGCACAAAGGCGGATCCGACTTGCGTCCAGAACCACGGACGGCCGAGATGATCTCCCCAAGTGTTGAAGCAGATTTCGTGCTGGCTGAGCGCGAGCCGCTCGACGCAATCCAGGAAATGGCTCGTCTCAGCGGCGATCACCGGGACGATGATCGGGTGCGCCAACGACACGCCTGTCTGCCCCTGGGGGGCATTCACGCCGTACGAGTTCGCCAGCAGCGCATAACCCTTGAACTGGGCCGTGACGGCGTCCATGAAGTAGCCTTCGAGGAGGAGGTAATACTTGTAGAAGTTCATCCGCTCGTCCGGCTGCGAACGCATCCGGACGATCAGTAGGTCAGTCCATTTTTCCAGTAAGGATTTTGTCGTGCCGAACGTCTGAGGCGTGAGGGCATTTCTGAGGGTCGTGATGTTCGCGAGCGTATGGTGGTCTATGTTTCGCTTGAGGGTCGTCGCCGCCTGTTGCTGCGCCCCCTGCTGGGCGGAGACCGCGAGTCCCAGAAGGCTTGCTGGACTCAGTCCGGCGGCGTTGTCGACGACCCCGAAATCCCAGTGCAATTGTTGAGCGGCAGGAGCGCACTGCGATTCGGTGATCTGGACCTTGATCTCCTCCGTTGTGTAGGACAACTCGGCGTGGAGAGCCTCCAGGGAGTTTCGCAGCGCATCTATCGACAGGTTGATCTGATTCAACTGGCCACTGATCTGCTCGAGCTGGATCGCCACCGTATCCTGCTGCAAAGACGCGAGAGCTAGGATCTCGCTGTACGCCTCGCCCCCGATCGCGCCGACGACGCCGCTGGCGAAGTTTTTGCCCAGCCATCCAAGTATGCTTGTCATGCTCGGCCTCCCGGTCAGCCATGATGCGTAACCTCCATTTGGGCGGTGAGCCCCCTATCCGCAGCGTCACATGGGCTGGCAGCCCCGGCAACCAGCGTTGCACGTCATACGGAAGGGGAACATGCGCGCAGAATGCACCATCGAAGCGGCGACCCGTTCTCGGCCACAAGGTCGCCGACAGGTCATCCGGTCGCCCGGCATCCGAGTGCCTGCAATCGGAGTTCTTGCGTGGCATCGGGCGACGAGTGCTGCTGCCACATCTCGGACAACCGCTTCGCGCATTGAAAGTCCGATTCGGGGTCGGAGGCTACCCGTGACGCCGGGCTTCGCATCGATCATTTGCTCCTGAGCCCATCTATCGCCGATCGTGTCGTCGCCGCCGGAGTCTACCGCGATGTCAGAGGTCGAGACGGATCGAGCGATCACGCCCCAGTCTGGATCAAATTTGCCAATGGCACGCGCGCCGGCTGATCTGCGCTCGCGGTGAACTATTCTGGACTCAAAGCCTGTCGGTTCGAAGACCTTGGGTCCCGCGATTTTGTGCAATGCGAGTGCTCGGCGTGCTTACAGCCGACTTCACGCTGCGCCTTGGATTAAAGCTTTGTGCTAGAGTGCTTTCAATCGAGAGACGCGAAATGCCGGGCCTGCGGTTGCAAAGACAAAGCGCATGTCAATGTGAAGTGGATATTGCAGATAGACTATGGTAAGTTTCGCGACTACAGCTAGGAGAATTGCGTGATGCATATGACAATCAGCATGGACGCGGGTTATCAGACCATCACGATCAACGCTCGCAGGGCTAGCCGATTCGAATGGTTTCGAACGGTCGCTATGTGGAGCGATGCTGCCGGCAACGCCAAGATGCCGATGGACTCACATACGGCGGGTATAGCGGTAATGTTGAATCCTGGGAAATTTCTGAACTTCGTCGATCACTGGCATGACAACAATATTTCCGTCGTTTTCTTTAAGTTTTTAATTTCAGACCCGCTTGACATGACGATCGACGCCCTCGTTGGAAGTTCGTTTTATTTGATTTCCGACCCCGCGAACTTTGTCGATGGTCTGAACGCAGATGGCACGCCCAACCTCAAGAGAATTGCGAAAGGCACCTACCGGAAAGCCGGTCCAGTTTCGCAGGTCGCGCCGATGGTCGATGTCACGCAGGCACAGGTCGCCACCCTGGTGGCAAGCGCCGGCTCGATGTTGAGTCAAGCCGGAGGCAATGTCGCCGCCGCATTAGAGCGGCTCCAAATGGCGGCGGCATCAGCCGCGCTAAAAGCTGGGGTTGGCCGCACGGCGGCTGCTTTAGACAGTCTGGTAAAGATATCGGCGCAAGCGAAGCGCTGACCACCAACATAGAGGTGACGCGTTCGGGAACGGCCTTGTGGGCGTCGTTTATCTCCCAAGCCGTTAAGTGCATGGCCTGAATCTTCGGCCACTCATCATGAGCACGGTCCGACGTTCATGCTGCGTTGGTTCAGTCGCACTGGCGGACTCCCGGCGGCTTCCGGAGGAGATGCTGTGGTCCGACTATTTGGCCGATGGCAAAGTGGACAGAGTCCGCGTCGTCCCCGGAGCATGGCGCGACCGGGAGGTAATCGTCGGCGACCATGTCGCCGTAAGCCCAGGTGCGGTGCCGCGGTTTCTCGTCCGCTTCGCGGAAGCCTACCGTCCCGATCGCTATCGCGCCTGCGTCGGATCATCGCCATTCCTTCGGCGCATCATCGCTTAATGTGGATTCATCCGTTCACTGACGGTAACGGCCGGGTCGCGCGGCGCCTTTTGGATGCGCAACTGCGCGAAGTTGGCATCGGCACAAGCCTATGGTCAGTGACGCGCGGACTCGCCCGGAGAGTGGGCGAGTACAAATTGCTTCTCGCCGCAACCGACGGACCCCGCCGCGGTGATCTCGCCGGTCGCGGTAGCCGCACCACAACGGGTCTCGTCGACTTCTGCGCGTTCTTCCTCCAAACCTGCGTCGAACAGGTCGATTTTATGGAGGGCCTCCTCGATCCTGCGCGACTACTTGATCGGATCGAGGCCGGCGTCGGCGAGGAGACTAGAGCGGTAGCCGGAAAGGCTGATTCGCGAAAGGGGATTCTCTTTTTCGGCGCGGTGTGGCACCGCCAGATCCGGACGGGCGGCTCGATCGTGTTCACATCCGGCGTTGCGGGGGCAAGGCCAGGACCGGGCTGGTCTGTCGCGGCGAGTATCTGCGGGGCGATGGAGGGGCTGACACGAGCCTTGGCGGTAGAGTTGGCGCCGGTACGCGTCAACATCGTCTCCCCGGGCGTCGTCAAGACACCGCTTTGGCGTGAGATGCCGGAGGAGGCGCGGGTGTCGCTCTATGCTTCCGAAGCTCGCCGCCTACCTGTGGGGCATGTCGCCGACGCGCAGGAGATTGCCGAGGGCTATCTCTACCTGATGCGACAGACATTCGTGACCGGCCAGACTCTGGTGATCGACGGTGGCGGCCTCCCGGTCTGATCGGTTCGCCGCACGCGGCCGCGCACTGCCCCGCGCTCGACGAGGGTCCTATGTCGAACGCCAAAAGGGCAGTACTCGGCCGCGTGTCCTGGATCGAGACGAAGCCGACCATCGACCCCGGTCGCGATGGCAGCTCTTGGCGAAACTCGGCCGGATCTGAACGTGCGAAACGGGACGAAATAGGTTGGTCCGATCGATCCTGCGCGAACGGCGGCTTTCCGCGATCTCTGTTTTCTAAAGCCCCATTCCGCTTCCGGCCCCATAGCGGTAGGAGAAGACCCCGCCGATCGAGACCTGGCCGGCGAGTACGGACGGCATCTTCGCGAAGAGCGCTCCCGGCCCCCAGATGAAGCGCACGGCGTTGTTGAGGATCAGCGTGATTTCGAAGGTCGCCAGCACTTGGTCGAGATGGTCGCCGCGGTAGATGTAGCGGAAGACCGAAATATCCCGTCGGCCCCGGCCTGAGGCAGCAGGAAGAGCAGCAGGGCATGGTCAGCATTGCCGAGCGCCGAGACTCAGACGGTGCGGTCGGCGAGGTCCTTGATCTCGCGGATCTGATCCGCCTTGCCCGGCGCCGTCGCGACGGCGAACAGCGGCAGCCGGCCGGTCGTCGCGAAGCGGCGGATCTCGGCGCCATGGGCATAGGCCTGCAACGCGACGCCGAGCGAGGTCGCGCCGTACTCGACGGCGCCGCCGACCAGCGCCTGCATCGCCGCGTTGCCGCCGCGCGTATAGACCAGCTCGGCGTCGAGCCCATGCTTGGCGAAATGCCCGTTGGCGCGGGCGACCTCGTAGGGGACGATGCAGAGGAGCTGGCTGCAGAAGGCGACCTCGATCTTCCTGCCCTGCGCCCGGCCGATGCCGGAACCGTGGTCGCCAGGATGCCGGCTGCGGCGGCCGCGCCGCGGATCAGCGTGCTGCGCGTGACCGGGACTCGAGCGAGCGTCTCGTCGCAGCAGCTCATCAGCCAACTCCCGCTTCGCGCCGCGGCGCCGGAGCAAATGCTCTAATTTACGCCAGAAACGCCATCAATGCGAAAAATCAACCAATGCGAACGGTGCCCGCGCGAGCTTCACCTCGCCCGATATGCGAAACAGCTACGGAGTTGATGACCGAGCGGAACGTATTCAGGCGTTGAATCCCATTGCGTCGAGTTCCTCCTGCCGCAGGGTTTGCGGGTCCAGCGTGCCAAATTGTGTCACGGGTTTTCCGGTGGCAAGCAATTCCACCTCCCGCCGCCACAGCCTGCGAAGCATCACCACCGCAGCGTCCGTTCTGCCCAAACGTTCCCTTGAACGATCCTCGATCTTTCCTTGCGCGCAGATCGACACGCCGTCCTGAATGCGGACGATATTCGGGTGGCTCACGACGTCTTCCCAACTCTTGCGACCGGAAAGGATCGCCTCGATCTCCTCATGGACTGGAGTGCCTTCAGGACGCTCCCGTCTCTTCGTGTGGTAGACCATGATGAGAAAGTGAAGATGACTCTCGTCATCGATGGGCACGTACCAGAAGAGAGCCTTGAACCAGAACGGCTTGTGGTCCCGTGCTGAGTGCAGCTGGTGGCCCAGGTAGCACTGGTTCGGCATGATGAAATGAATCTGATCGGTCTTCCCTCCGCGCTCCTGGAATTGCGTCATCCCGAATGATGTTTCTTGCGCCGTCGTCAGCGTGGGAACGTACGGCCTCGCGGCGGTATTCACGAGGTGACCTTGGTGCGCGAAGTTCACATGGACGTCGTCCATGATGTTCTCCGCGCTCTGAAAATAGTTGCACGGGATCATTTCAGCGGACGCGTCGACCGTCCAGCCCTCGCGAGCCCCGTCTTCCAACCCTGGCAGTGGACGAAAGGCCGGAGCCTCGCCTTCGCCGAGATAAGCGAAGATGAAGCCGTGAGCTTCGTGCGTGGGGTAGGAGGCGAGTTTCCGCACGCTGTCGCAGAAAGGTTTCGGCTCGGCCGGTTGCTCGACACATTGTCCGGACTCGTCGAAACGCCAGCCGTGATACCGGCAGCGAATCGTTTCCCCTTCGATCCAACCGATGTGCAAACGGGTCAGTCGATGCGGACACTCATTGGTAATGACGTGCGCTTTTCCGCTTTCACCACGGTAGAGCGCTAGATCCTCGCCGAGGATCCGGATCGGAATGATCTTTCCCTTTGGGAGCTTCTGGGAGACGTAAACGGGTTGCCAGTAGCGGCGAAGATATCGCCCGGCCACTGTGCCCGGACCCGTGTGCACGAAGTCGATCTGTTCGACCGTACGGTCAAGCTGAACGTTCGAATCGCTGGTCGTCGTCATTTCCGCCTCCCTCAATGTGTATCGGAGTTGCACGATCTGCGCCGATGCCACCGCGCAACAGCCACCGGTCACCGCCAGTTGCTTACATGCACCGCCACTTGCTTACGTGGTTTTCATCTTTACCTCCAGATCTGACTAGCAAAGATGGATGAATTAGTGTGCTGTGGGTTATAGGCGCGAGGAACTCGAGAATCTCGCACACATTATTCGCAAGGCGCGAGTACGGGCTTGCCGTGGCCGGACATTAGATGCTCAGCGCCATGCCGTCGGCACCGAGGAACTCGGGCGGACGTGCGCGGCATTGCAGCGCCAATCCTCCGGCGAAATGAATGCCGCGTCACCCTGGCGGTCCCAGTACCCAGTCCGGGCTCGCGACGAAAAGCCTTCCTGCGATGATTGTAGCTGTCAAATCGGCAGCTCTCGCGATCACGGCAGAGCTGCGGAAGAGCTGATCACCAGCGAGCCGCGTCAATCGAGTGAGGCAGCAGCGGCTGGCGCCCACCAATGTCTGCTTGTCGAGTTATGCGTCGAAAAACTGCCAGTCGGCTCACGGCCCTGATCGAGCCACGGACGAAGGTCCGCTTCTTGGTCTCGCGGTCGCAGCACAGACCGGCAGAAATCGACCCAAGTCGGTCGATGAGGCGCTCCCCTCCACCCACCGAAAGCGGCCATCGGTTCAGCTCGAACTGGCCGATAGCGGAACGGCGGCTTTAGACGATCGGCAAGCCTAAGCGGACATTCGAATTCGCACAGCTTAATGGCGGCTGTCGACCCAACTCAGCCGGCCAACCGCAGCGCGGAGAATCTCGAAAGCGGTCATTGGGCTGACCGCGACTAGGAGCGCCTTCGCGCCACGGGCGGACGTTGGCTTCGGTCCCGAAAACGGACATTGAGGAAGGGCCGCGGCCGCTAGTCCCGCTATCAGCCCCACAGCGCCGCCCAGGGTTTGATGTGTGCCCACCATTCGGCGGGCGTAAGGATGCGGATCGGGAGCTGGCGCAACTGCTCACGCTTACGCACGACGGTGCGCCTATCGCATGTGCAGAATACGTCACAGCCCAAGCCGATGGCGTTCCCGATCAGCTCGCGGTCGGCCGGGTCTGGCAACGCTTCCGTGAATGGCGCATCGATAAGTCGCCGTCCAAGGCTGGCCGCGTACACAACGTCTTCCGTAGGCGGGTCTACGAGCTCGCAGGCGTAGTCGAGAAGGCGATCTCGCACGGCAAGGTCGGGCGTCTCACCGATCTCGGAGAGCGTCTTTCGCGAAGCGACTATCTCCCACGGCGCGCGTCCTCCGATAGCTTCCGCCCGGCACAGGCGCAAGGTGCGGCGGGAGATCAGATGACGCTGAAGATTGAAGTTGTTGTAGGCGGCGGAATGCATCGAGACGAAGCGCTGAGCGGATCCGGCTGACTTGAAACGCTGCATCTTCCGTTCTCGTCGTCGGACCGGTTGGTGCGAGAGCTCCGCCCGATTATTTTGCCGCAGTCCTTGCTCGTGCCGCGCCGTGAGACCCAGCTCGGCGAAGGCCGCTCGATAGGAGCCCAGCTTGTCGGTCGTGATGACGGCAGGTGCGAAGCCCTGCTTCTTGAGCAGCTTGCGCATCAGCTTCCTGGCCGCCGCCTTGTCCCGCCGCCGTTGCACGAGGACGTCGAGGAACTCGCCCTCATCTCCACGGCGCGCCATAGGTACAGATGCTCGCCGGCGATCCCCACCACCATCTCGTCCAGATGCCACCGCACGGTCGGCTTGGGTCGATGCTGACGAAGGTGCCGAGCGATGGCGGGGCCGAACTTCAGCACCCACCGGCGTCGACTCGTAGGACACATCCAGCCCGCGCTCGGCAAGCAGGTCCTCTACGTCCCGATAGCTCAGCGTGAAGCGCAGATATAGCCAGACCGCGTGCTGGATGACGACGGACGGGAACTGGTGGCGAGCGTACGAGATCGGCGGCATTAGCCGATCCTATGGGCTGCCACAGCCGCCCGCTACTTCTCGTCACAATGCCGTCCGCCTGCGCAATCGGCTTTGACGCGGGTCCGTACGGAAGAAATCACCGGAAATTGACGGTCATCACGGCAGAGCCGCGCCTCGCGTCGTAGCCCCGATTAGCTGCCACGAGACGGACGATTGCGCCCGAGGGAGGCTGACGGTGCCGACAATTCCAAGGACTATGCGCGCGGCGGCGCTCGATCGCTTCGGCGGACCGGAGGTGCTGACGCTGCACACCCTGCCGGTGCCGGTCCCTGACGCCGACGAGGTCTTGATTGCAGTGCATACCGCGAGTGTCGGGGTGTGGGATGCCGATATTCGCGAAGGCTGGTCGCCCAGCGGCCGGGTGCAGTTCCCGCTCGTGCTCGGCTCCGACGGCTCCGGCACCATCGCCGCGCTCGGCGCGAGCGTCGACCGGTTCGCCGTCGGCGATGAGGTCTATTCCTTCGCTTGGGACAATCCCAAGGGCGGCTTCTATGCCGAGTACGTCGCCGTCCTGTCGCACACCGTCGCGGGCGTGCCCGGATGCCTCGACCTCGAGCATGCCGGCGCGGCGCCGGTCAGCGGCCTCACCGCATTGCAAGGGATCGACGATCACCTGCATCTGACGGCGGCCGAAACCGTGATCATTCACGGTGCGAGCGGGGGCGTCGGAACCGTCGCGGTGCAGTTCGCGAAGCTGCGAGAAGCCCGCGTGCTCGCCACGGCCGCCGGCGAGGACGGTCTAGCACTGGTCCGCCGCCTCGGCGCCGACCACGCCGTGGACGGGCGGCGCGACGGCATCGCGGTTGCGGCGCGCGGCTTCGCGCCCAACGGCGTCGATGCGGTGCTGGCCTTCGCCGGCGGCGATGCCCTCGAGCGTTGCCTCGATGCGCTGCGCGAGGGCGGCCGGCTCGCCTATCCCAATGGGGTCGAGCCCGCGCCGAAGCCCCGGCGCGGAATCACCATTACGCCCTATGACGCGGTTGCCGGGGTCGCCGAGTTCGAGCGCCTCAACCGCGCCATCGAGGAGTCGAAACTCGAGGTCGTGATCGCCGCGGCGTATCCGCTGGCCGACGCCGCCAAGGCGCATGAGCGCCTCGCCGCCGGGCACGTGCTCGGCAAGATCGTGCTGCGCGTGCGTTAGCATGTTCTCTGATTGCGCATGTTCCCGTTTGTGTCACGGCAGAAGGCGAAATCATGGTCGATCCACATCTCGCCGAAATCCGCGACGTCGTGCCGAGCGCCGACGGCTGCGAGGATTGCCTGAGGCTCGGCACGCCGTGGGTGCATTTGCGGCTGTGCCTGACCTGCGGCCATCTCGGCTGCTGCGATTCCTCGCCGATGCGGCATGCGCGGGCGCATTTCCATGCGACCGACCATCCGATCGTCCAGTCCTTCGAGCCGGGCGAGGACTGGCGCTGGTGCTACGTCCACGAGGCGGTGGTTTGACATGGCGCGGACGCTCCGCATCCTGGTTCAGACGACGACGCCTTACGCCGCGGACGATTGGTCGGTCGAGCGCTTGTCGCTACTGACCTCGCATCTCGCGACGCTCGGTGACGAGACTCGCGTCGACGTGACCGCGCGCAACCGCGAGGCCGGGCCCGACGGCAGCGATTCGGTGCTGGCCTCGCTCGACCGCTCGCCCTTCGACGAGCTCTGGCTCTTCGCGTTCGACACCGGCGGCGGGCTCAGCGGCGACGAATGCGGCGCGATCTCGCGGTTCCGGCAACGCGGCGGCGGCATTCTCTCGACGCGCGACCACCAGGACATGGGACTGTCGCTGTGCGCCTTGGGCGGCATCGGTGCCGCCCACCACTTCCACAGCCGCAATCCCGAGTCGGATCCCGAGCGCTGTGCGCGGGACGATGTCGAGACGCCCTTGATCACCTGGCCCAACTACCATTCCGGGCGCAACGGCGACTGCCAGCGGATCATCGTTACGGCGCCGGGCCACGCGTTGCTCCGGAACCCCGACGCCGCCGATCCGATCACGTTCTTCCCAGCCCATCCGCACGAGGGATCGGTCGGCCCGCCGCCGGGCGACCCGAGCGCGCGCGTCGTGGCGCGCGGCGTGAGCCGGACGACCGGCCGCGACTTCAACCTCGTCGTCGCCTTCGAGCGCTCGCCTGGGCCCGACGGGAGCCTCCTCGGGCGCGGCGTCGCCGAGTCGAGCTTCCATCATTTTGTCGATTACAACTGGGACACCCGTCGCGGGGCGCCCTCGTTCGTCACCGAGATGGAAGGGTCGAGCATGAAGACCGAGGCACGCGCATTGCCCGACATCAAGCAATACGTCAGCAACCTTGCATTCTGGCTCGCGCCGCCGGCGTGACGCCGGACGGACTCGCAACGAAATCACAGGAGATCGCAGCACGGCAGACAGCACTCTCAAGGGAATGAAGGTCGCAATCCTGGTCACCGAGCAGGTCGAGCTGCTCGAGCCGCGCAAGGCCCTCGATCGGGCCGGCGCTGAAACCAGCATCGTGTCGCCCAAGGACAGCCGTGTC
>JAQGID010000241.1 GCA_028291405.1 Rhodospirillales bacterium
ATCGTGGCTTATACCGACAGCGATTGCGTCGCCGACCCCGACTGGTTGACCTATCTCGTCGGCAAGATGCTGTTCTCCGGGCTCGCGGCCTGCGGCGGCCCGAACTTCCCGCCGCCCGAGGACAATCTGATACCGGCGGCGGTCGCTGTCTCGCCCGGCGGTCCGACACATGTGCTGGTCAGCGACGACGTCGCCGAGCACATCGCCGGCTGCAACATGGCCTTCCGCCGCGACGTGCTGCTGCAGCTCGGCGGGTTCGATCCGTTGTACCGCGCCGCGGGCGACGACGTCGACATCTGCTGGCGGTTCCAGGACGCCGGATATACGATCGGCTTCAGCCCGTCGGCGGTGGTCTGGCATTTCCGGCGCAATACCGTAAAGGCCTACCTCGGCCAGCAGAAGGGCTACGGCAAGGCCGAGGCGCTCGTCTACGGCAAGCACCCGTTCCGCTTCAACCTGTTCGGTCAGGCGAAATGGCTGGGCCGGATCTACGGTGATCTCTCGGCGTCGCTGCTGCTGTCGCGCCGGCCAGTGATCTATTCCGGCGTCTTCGGCCGCGGCCTCTTCCAGACGATGTACGAGCCGCCCTCGTCGCTTGCGGCCTTTCTGCCGCTGACGTTCGAATGGAACGTCGCGGCGGTGATCCTGGCGGTGGCGGGCGTCCTCGCCGGCGGCTGGTTCTGGCTCTTGACCGTGCCGTTGCTGGTCACCTGGACGATGTGCGTCAACGGCGCGATGAAGGCGCCCGTCGACAAGCGCTTCCGCGGCGTCAAGGCGCGCGCCCTGATCGCGCTGCTGATCTATCTCGGCCCCATCCTGCGCGGCTGGGAGCGGCTGAAATGGCGCGTCCGGCTGATGAAGACGAACGACCAGATGCGCCTTGGGGCCGCCGAGCAGAAGGCCCGCGTCGATTGGCTCGACCGCTCGCTCTACCTCGCTTACTGGAGCGAGGAGAGCGACGAGAAGGAGGTTTTGATCGGCGGGCTGATGGCGTTCCTGGCGCCGCAGAAATACTTCATCGTTCCCGACCAGGGATGGAGCGGCTGGGACCTCAAGATCGCGCGTGGCCTATGGAGCCGTGCCTATGTACTGGTCTGCGCCGAGAACCACGGCGGTGTCAAACGGCTGCTCCGCGTCAAATGCGCGATGCGGTTGTCGCGGCTTTCGGCCTTCGTGCTGCGATCCTACGCTGTCGCCGCGGCGGTGGCGCTGATCACCGACGTGCCGGTCGTCGCCTCGGTGATCGGCGCTGTGGGCATCGCGCATTTCGGTCTGATCGCCTATCAAACCTGGACCTTCGGCGGCCTCATGCACGGCATCATCGACGCCGTCGCCCTCCAGGCGAAGCTGAAGCCGATCGAGGCGGCGACGCGGCAACCCGTGGCGATCGGCTCGCCGCGCACGGCATGAACCGCGCGACCTCGTGAACAAGCTCGGCCGTAAGCTGCTCCCATATCTCCGGCCGTATCGGTTGCAGTTCGTCTGGGCACTGCTGCAGGTCTTTGCGATCGCGGGATTCGAGCTACTCAAGCCGTGGCCATTGCAGATCGTCATCGATCATGCCCTCGGCGGCAAGCCGATGGCCGGCCAGCTGGCCGGCTTCTCTGCGGTCGGCCTGCTGGTCATTGCCTGCGTCGCGATCGTCGCCGTCCAGATCGCCTCCGGCGCCCTGACGCTGCTGCACAACTACACCACGATCGGCGTCGGGCAGCGCATGGTCAACGACCTGCGCGGCGCGCTTTACGCGCATCTTCAGCGGCTCTCGCTCGCCTTTCACAGCCGCCAGAAGGTCGGCGACCTGATGTATCGCGTCACCGCCGACAGCTTCGCGGTGCAGACGATGATCATGAATGGGCTGCTGCCCATCATCTCGGCCGTCGTCCTCCTGGGCGGGATGCTGTTCATCCTCGTGCCGCTCGATCCGACATTGACGCTGCTGTCGCTGACCATCGTTCCGGCGCTTTTCGTGCTGATCGCGATCTTCAACCGCAAGATCACGACCGTCGCCGGACAAGTCCGCGACGCGGACGGCGTCGTCTACTCGCTCGTCCAATGGGCGATCTCCTCGGTCAAGGTCGTGCAGGCCTTCACCAAGGAGGAAGCGGAGTATCGCCGCTTCATGGTCGCCAGCCGCGCCAGCCTCGGCGCGACGCTCAAGCTCTATAACTGGCAGACTTTGTATTCCGGCGTCGTCAACGTCGTCATCGCCGCCGGCACCGCGATCGTCCTCTATGCCGGCGGCCGCGCGGTGATCGACGGGACGCTGACCGTCGGCCAGCTCATCGTCTTCATCTCGTATCTCGCGCAGCTCTACCAGCCGGTGAACCAGATCACCCAGAGCTGGGGCCTGATTGCCGGCGCCCGCATCGGCGCCGGACGCGTCTTCGAGATCCTCGATACCGAGGCCGATCTCAAGGACGGCGCGCGCGAGTTCCCGCCCGAGGGCGCGCGCGGCGACATCGCCTGGCAGGGCATCAGCTTCAACTACCGCGCCGACACGCCGGTGTTGCGCGCCGTCGACCTCGAGATCAAGGCTGGCATGAAGGTCGCCCTCGTCGGCCCGACCGGCGCCGGCAAGTCGACGCTGCTCGGGCTGCTGCCGCGCTTCTTCGACCCTTCGACCGGAATCATCACCATCGATGGCGTCGACGTCCGCGAGTTCACCCTGAAATCTCTGCGGCAACAGATTGCCATGGTGCTGCAGCCGCCGCTCATCTTCCCGATCTCGGTTCGCGAGAACATCGCGTATGGCAGGCCGGAGGCGAGCGCCGAGGAGGTCGAGGCGGCAGCACGTCTCGCCCGCATCCATGATCTGGTCGTTTCGCTGCCGCAGGGCTACGACACGGTGATCGGCGAATCCGGCGCGACGCTATCGGAGGGCGAGAAGCAGCGCCTCACGATCGCGCGGGCGCTGCTGCGCGACGCGCCGATCCTCATCCTCGACGAGCCGACCTCGGCGCTCGACGTCGAGACCGAGGCCGTCGTAATGCAGGGGATCGAGCGGTTGACCACCGGCCGCACGACCTTCATCATCGCGCACCGTTTGTCGACCGTGCGTTCCTGCGACCTGGTTCTCGTCTTGCGCGACGGGATCATCGTCGAGAAGGGCGGCGTCGCCGAGTTGATCGCCCAAAAAGGCGTGTTCGCCGACTACTACAACACCCAGTTTCGAGTCGAGGAACCCATTCTTGGCGAGCCGTAAGACGATCCTTGTGCTCCACGTCGCCGGACAGATCCCTCTCGCCGGTGTTGCCTGGCAGGCACTGCACCACGTACTCGGGCTGCGCCGCCTCGGCCACGACGTCTGGTACATCGAAGATTCCGGCGCGCGGCCTTACGATCCGCGGAGTCAGACTTTCGCCGACGACTGCTCCTATAACGTTGCCTTCCTGCGCAACATGATGGAGCGCTTCGACCTCGGCGACCGCTGGGCTTATTGGGACGGTATCTCCGATACCTGGCACGGCCTGCCGGGAACCCGCGTCGCCGAGCTTTACGCCGCAGCGGACGCCATGATCAACCTCTCGGGTGCGACGCATCTGCGCGACGAGCACATGGCCTGCCCAGTCCGCGTCTTCGTCGATACCGACCCCGGCTACGAGCAGGCGCGCCTCGCCGAGGGCGATGTCGGCGTGCAGCGCTATCTCGGCGCCCACACGCATCACTTCACCTATGGCGAGAACCTCGGTCAGGCGGATTGCGCGATTCCGATCGTCGATTTCACCTGGCGTCCGACGCGTCCGCCGGTGCTGCTGGATTTGTGGGATGCCGGCTGCGTCGCCGCCGGCCCGTTCTTCACCTCGGTCGCAACCTGGGAGAACAAGGGCAAGGACATCGTCATCGCCGGCGAGACCTACCGCTGGTCGAAACACGTGAATTTCCTGGATTTCCTCGACCTGCCGCGGCTCGCCTTGCAGCCCTGCCGCCTCGCTATGTGGTCGCCGACCGATGAGGTCGAGCAGCGCGTGCGCGACGCCGGCTGGGACATCGTCGATCCGGTGCCGGTCTCGGCCGACATGCAGCCCTATCGCGACTTCATCGTCACCTCGCGCGCCGAATTCACCGTCGCCAAGGACATCTACGTCCGCGCGCGCACCGGCTGGTTCAGCGACCGCAGCGTCTGCTACCTCGCCGCGGGCCGGCCTGTGGTCACGCAGGACACTGGCTTCTCCAAGAACATTCCGAACGGCGCCGGGCTGTTCGCCTTCTCGACGATCGAGGAGGTCCGCGAGGCGATCTGGCAGATCAACGGCGATTACATGAACCAATGCCATGCCGCGCGTGAGCTGGCGCATGAGTATTTCGACGCCGACGCGGTCCTGCGCAACCTCTTGAAGCAAGCCGACATCTAAGGGCGCAACGGCGCCGGGCTATCACGCCCAGTTGGCGCGCTTGCGGACCCCGGCCAATGCTGCGGCGGCGTTGCCGATGATCTGGCGCGTATCGAGCGCCGTCAGCTTGCCATGATGCTTCAGAATGCGGCCGTCGACGACGACGGTGTCGACGTTCGCCGGCTGCGCCGCCTCGACGATGAGATGTGCCGCGTCGGTAAAGGGTGCGGTGTCGAGCGCCCGGGTCGAGACCATAATCAGATCCGCGCGCTTTCCCGGTCTCAGCGAGCCGATGCGGTCGTCCACCCCCATCGCGCGAGCGCCTTCGATCGTCGCCAGCTCGAGGACGCGTCGCGCCGGTAGCTTGAACTCGTTCTCGCTGCGCCCGTCCTCCATGTTCTCGATCGTCTTCATGATCGCGAACATGTCGGCGTTGCCCGACAGCGCCGTCGTGTCGATCGAGAGCCCGACCGGGACGCCGGTGGCGAGGAAATCGCCGGTCGGCGCGATGCCGAAGCCGATCCGCAACTCGGTATAGGGCGAGAAGCTGACCGAGGCGCCCGAATCGGCAACCGCCTTGATCTCCTCGGGCGTCACATGCGTCGCATGGACAAGCTGGACGTCCTTGCCGAGCATGTTCTCCTTGGCGAGGTCGGCGATCTCGCCGTCGCTCTTGCCGCGATAGATGTTGACGTGCGCGGTCAACGGCAGGCCGAGGCGGCGCGCCGTGTCGAACTCGCGACGCGCCAGTTCCGGCGGCCGGACATTGCCGAGAACGCGGGTCCCGCGCCAACCGAGGCCGAGCGACAGCAGCCCGTCGTTCGAGAAGCTCGCTCAGTCGCCGTGCAGGACCTCGATGTCGGCGAGGTTCATCGCCTGTCCGGCTTGCATGCCCATCGCATGGGCGTAGGAGAAGCGCCCGCGGATTCCGGCGTCGGCGAGGGCGCGGAGATCGCCCCTGGCATAATCCGGACTGCGCAGGTTATGGCACCAGTCTTGGACGTAGGTGATCCCGCTATGCAGCGCCTCGGCGGCGGCGAGCAGGGTGTCGGCGTACATGTCCTCGACCTGATACGCATTGCCGAGCTCTACCGAGGTGCGGAAATAGGCGGCTTCTGGCTTGTCTCCCGACATGCTGCGGATCAGCGCGCTCCACATATGCCAGTGCGTCTCGACGAGGCCCGGCAGGACGATCGTCCCGCCGCCCTCGATGCTCGTCGCCCCCGAGGCGGGAAGCCGCGCGCCGACCGAGACGATCGCGCCGTCGCGGACATGGATATCGCCGCGGGGGATATCGCCGAGCGTCGCATCCATCGTCATGACATATGCGTTGCGGATGACGAAATTGCCGCGCGCCGGCAGCTTGCTCGCGCCGCGTGCGCGGCGCTTCGCCGGCTCGGCCCGTTGCGCAAAGGCCGGGCGCGTCAGCGCTGCGAGGCCGGCGGCCCCGATGCCGCCGATGAGTGCCCGCCGTCCGAAGGGTAATCCGGCCATTTTCGCTCCCCGCACTTTGGACGCTTTCGCGCCGTTGCCGGAGCCTAGCGCCGCGGTCGAGCCTTCTCCAGTCGGGTAAACGATCGCGGCAGCGCCGATCAGATGGCGTTGAGCTGCCATTCAATGTCGTTGGCGAGACCCCACATGTAGCCGCTGTCGGCCTGGCCGACGATGGCATAGACGTGGCCCTTATGCCGCCAATACAGCATGTTGACGTCCTGGCGGTGCTCGAAAGTCGGGCTGATGTCGGGACGCTTGGTCGCGCCGATCAGCACGGTCAGCGGACCGATCGCCTTGCCGACGGTCTTGTTGTCGGCGGTGTAGACGAGTTGCGCCGCCGAGCGACCCTCGAGGACGACGAGGCGGGCGCCCTGGAA
>JAQGID010000279.1 GCA_028291405.1 Rhodospirillales bacterium
CGCCCTTGGAGCGCGCCTTGATCCCGCCGCGGGCCTCGCGCGGCTTCGACGGCGCGTGCCGCCACCATTCGTCATTCCAACTCGGCATCGTCGTTCCGTCCCTCCGCCGGCGTGTCGGCGGCCCGTCTCACGATACCTTCGCGCCGATCGTACAGAAGCATGATCCGGTCCTCGTCCAGCGTCTGGCGCCAGAAGACGAAGTCGACGTGCTGGCGGAGAAATGCATCGCGGCCACAACCGGGCACCAGACATTCCCGCTTGCCCTTGGGACATTCGCCGAAGGTGCAGAGCCGACCGAGATAGTCGCCGGCGCTGGCCCGCAGGACGAAGATCTCGACCTGATGGTGCGCGACGCCGACGCCGGTCTCGTCGTAGAGACGTCGCACCGCGCGGCTGCGTGCGCGGTTCAGCATCTGCAACTTGCGCAAATCGTCGAGCCACACGGCGAGATCGACATCCTTGCATTCGTGCCAAATCCGGACACCCAGCTGCTTGAAAGGCGCGAAGCGCGGAACCTCGCGCCACAACGTCCGCGCGACCGAGCCGATCAGCGCCACCCTTTCCACTTCCGGAAAGCCGGCGAGCGCCGCCGTCACCGCATCGGCGGCCAAGCGGAAATGCGCCTGCCGATCGAGCATCCGCCGGTCCTCCTCGGCGATCTGTCGTCGCGTCAGCCTCGGCATCACGCGCTCACGGCGTTGTCGCGCAGCACGAACAGATCGCGCAACTCGGCAGTCGACAAGCTCGTCAGCCAATCCTCGCCGGTGCCCACCAGGGCGCCGGCAAGATCCTTCTTCCGTTCGATCATGTCGTCGATCTTCTCCTCCACGGTGCCGGCGCAGAGAAACTTGTGGACCTGGACCTGGCGGGTCTGCCCGATCCGGAAGGCACGGTCCGTCGCCTGGTCCTCGACGGCGGGGTTCCACCAGCGGTCGAAGTGGAAAACGTGATTGGCGGCGGTCAGATTGAGCCCGGTGCCGCCTGCTTTCAGCGACAGCAGGAAGATCCTCGGCCCGCGACTCCCGTCAGCCGAGCCGTTCCCCTGGAACCGCTGCACCATCCCGTCGCGCTTCTGCTTTGCTACGCCGCCATGCAGGAACACGACCTCCTCTCCGAACATCTGCTCCAGATGGGCCTTGATGATCTCGCCCATCTCGGTGAACTGGGTGAAGACCAGCGTGCGTTCGCCCACCTCGAGGATCTCCTCGATCATCTCGGTCAGCCGCGCGAGCTTGCCCGACCGGCCGGCAACCGCCGAGTTGTCGCCAAGGAACTGTGCCGGATGGTTGCACACCTGTTTCAGCTTCGCGAGCGTCGCCAGCACCAGGCCGCGACGCCTGATGCCGTCCGCCGTCTCGATCGCGTCGGCGGCCTCCTCGACGACGGCCGCGTACAGCGTGGCCTGCTCGCGCGTCAGCGTGCAGGCCACCTTCATCTCCAGCTTCGCCGGTAGGTCTGTGATGACGCTCGGATCGGTCTTCAGCCGGCGCAGGATGAAGGGTCCGGTCATCGCCCGGAGCCGCTCGATCGCCCTGGCGTCGCGGCTCGCCTGAATCGGGACGAAGAAGCCGCGCTTGAAATCGCTCTCGCCGCCGAGGAGACCCGGGTTCAGGAAATGCATGAGCGACCACAGCTCGCCGACATTGTTCTCGACCGGCGTGCCGGTCAGGGCGATGCGGTACTCGGAATCGAGCCCGCGCGCCGCCCGCGCCTGTTTCGTCGCCGGGTTCTTGATGTTTTGCGCCTCATCCAGGATGACGCCGCTCCATTTGACGTCACCCAGCGCCGCGGCGTCGCACTGCAGCAGGCTGTAGCTGGTGATCACCAGGTCATGCCCCGGCACCGCGTCGCGCAGCGACTCGCCGCGCGCTCGCGCGCCGCCGTGATGCACCATCACCGTGAGGCCGGGGGTAAACCGCGCCGCTTCACGCTGCCAGTTGCCGATGACCGAGGTCGGGCAGACGAGCAGCGTCACCGGCCGCTTCCGCCGCGCCTTCCGCGCCTCGTCCTTGTCCTGCTGCAAATGCGCCAGCGTCTGGATCGTCTTGCCGAGGCCCATGTCGTCGGCGAGGCAGGCGCCGAGCCCCCATCGCCGGAGAAACCGCAGCCAGCCATAGCCGCGCATCTGGTATGGCCGCAGCGTGCCGGCGAACGAGCGGGGCGCGGGAACTTGGGCGATGGTCTCGCGGCGGGTCAGCCGCTCGAGCAGCTCGGCGATCCAGCCGTCCGCGTCGACGCCGCCCGGCCCGCCGTCGGCGGTATCTGGATCAGGGTCGAGCGCCAGCCGCAGGATGTCGCGCGCCGACAAGGAGCCGCGGCGATCGAGATGCTGCAGGGCGCGGCGGATCTCCTGTGGATCGACCAGTACCCATCGACCGCGCAGCCGCACCAGCGGCGTCTTGAACCGCACCAGCGCATCGAGCTCGGCGCGCGAGATCGCCTGCTCGCCGAGGGCGATCTGCCATTCGAAATCCATGACCTCGGCGAGGGACAGACCGCCGCCGCCCTGCATCGCCGGGCTGCGGACCTTCGCCCGCGAGGTCAGCCGCGTCGCCGTGCCGCGTCCGGTCCACCATGCCGGGAGCATCACGCCGAAGCCAGCCTCTTGGAGCGCCGCCGCGCCGTGGGTCAGGAAAGCGACCGCTCCGGTCGCATCGGTGCGGTACCCGTCGGGGACGCCGGCGCCGAGACTGTCGCGGATCGCCGGATCGAGCCGTCCGGCCTGGCCCAGCGTGAGCAGCAGAAAGCCGCGGGGGTCGAATCCGTCGGCGCGAAGCAGTGCCTTGCCCGGCCCGGACCGTGCCCACGCCGCCGTCGCGGGAATCATCAGGCTGGGGTCGTGGCTCGCCTGCAGCAGATAGCGGACGAACCAGCCGGACTCTCGGCTCGTCGCATCGCGCGGGTCGTCGCCGGACGCATCCTCTACCGGCTCCTCGATGCGGAAGCACAAGCGGAATGGGCTGGCGAGCGCGGTCGTGATCGGGTGCCGCCAGTCGCGCACCCGCGCGGCCAGTTGCGACAGCTCCGTGCGATTGCCGTCAACCCGTGGATCCGGCGCACGCAACGCGGCCAGCCAACGCTGGTCGACGGCAGCGCCGGGGTCGCCGCGTGCCTTGCGCGACCGCCTTGCCTCGGCCGGCGCAACATCCGGCTGCGCCTGCGCGCCCCGCACCAGCGCGTCGATCATCGCCTCGATAAAGCTGCCGAGCAATACGCCTGCCGGGACCGCGCGAGCCGGGATGCCGTCCCTCGACGCGACGGCGCGACAGGCGGCCGGCATTGCTGCGGCCAGCCGCGCCATCTCCGCGGCGTCGGATCCACCCAGCACCGGCCGCCAACGGGACGCAAAGCCGTCGGCGGCCTCGATGAGGTCGGGCAGGTAGGCGTGCCGCGCCACCAGCCCTCCGGCAAAGCGCAGCGCCGCCGCCCAGAACGCGAGATCGTCGGCGACGACGATCCCCGGCGACAGCAGCCGCCTGCCCTGGCAAGCGCATAGCGCCTCGATCGCCAGCGCCGGCGAGAGCATCAGCGCCGCGACGCGCCAAGCTTGCAGCGAGGCCCCGCTGCTGTGCTCGGCCGCCACCTCAATCAGCGCGCTCGACGCCAAGGGCCGCCCGTCGAGCGACGGCAGGACGAGAGCGATCTGCGCCACCGGCGCATCCGCAACGGCGAGACCGCCCGCCATGGCGCCGGCGGCGAGCGCCTCTGCGCCGGGGTCGAACGGCGACACCGGCGGCTCCGCAGCAGAACGAACCCGCTTGCGCGTGACGCGCCGTCGGCCAGCGCTGCCCGTCTCTCCCCATACCAGCAATGAGCCGTCGACGACTGCGCCGTGAAGGAGCAGAAGCATCCGTGGCGATCCCCCGCAAACCCCGCGGAGCAGCATCGAATCTCGCGCTGCCATGCGCAAGGACGATCGCCGAACGATGACGCATGGCTAGGCGGCAGCGCATACGACGATGACGATGACTGCGATGACCTTGATCTGGATTGACACGTTGTATTTTTTGGTTATTATATATCCGATTTGATACAAGGCGGATGCAAAGCTGATGCGTCGCGGCGACGAAACAATGGAAAACCCTGGCCTGCATCGGCCGCGAACGCTCGCTCGCTGCCGCTTTCGCCTGTATCCGGCCTGTATTAACAGCGGCGACTCGACAAGTGCCCGGAAAACGGGCACTTGTCGATCGCATAGCGAGGGGGGACGGGATGGACGCGCACGAGACCCAGGAACAGATCGAGCAGGCGCATCATCTCAGCAATCGCCGCGCCGCACTGCTGATCGCGGCGCTGGCAGCGATGCTGGCGATCACCGAGATGGCGGCCAAGCACGCCCAGAACGCATCGGTGATCAACAACATCAAGGCGTCGGATACCTGGTCTTTCTATCAGGCGAAGACGATTCGTCAGACAACGCTGCGCACCGCGAGCGAGAGCGCGGCGCTGCAGCCGGCCGGCGACCCCGCGGCACGCGACAAGCAGATCGCCGCATGGAAGGCGACCGCCGACCGCTACGAATCCGAGCCGGCGACGGGCGAAGGCCGCCGGGAATTATTGGCGCGCGCCACGGCGAGCGAAGAAAAGCGCGATCACGAGCTCAGCGCCTTTCACGCCTTCGAATACGGTGCCGGCGCG
>JAQGID010000300.1 GCA_028291405.1 Rhodospirillales bacterium
TGGCGACCCTAAATGTCGCCGGCTGGTCGCCGAGCCGCTGCATCCCGCACGGCGGCCACCAGATGTCGCTGAACATCGCCGCCGGGCTCGGGCTCGGCGGCAACGAGAGCTATCCCGACCTCTTCCAACCCTATGGCGGTTTTCCCGATGGGGTGACGGTGGCGGATAGCCAAATCGTCATGCCGGAGCTGCCGGGCATCGGCTTCGAAGGCAAGTCGGATTTGATCAAGGTCATGCGAGACCTGGCGGAGTGAGCGCCTATGGTCGGGGGCTCGTCGCCTCGGCCGGCAACAGAGTGCCGCCGGGCCACGGGTCGACGCCGTCGCGGAGAAAATCGCAGGCGTGGCCCCAGAAACCGGTCGTATGGCGCGAATGGAACAGGTCGAAGTGCCCGATCGCCGGAAAGCCGAGGTCGCCCGGCGTCAGCGAGACCTGGCGCCGCGCGCTCCCGCGGTAATATTCCAGCGCGCGGCGGATCGCCTGCGGCGTGCCGAACTCGTCGTCGCTGACCCCGACCGCAAGGATCGGCGCCCGCACCGCCGCGAAGCGGGCGAGGATGGCTTCCCGCTCGGCTGCCGGGTAGCTCAGCTCCATGCGGGCGCGGCGAAAACTCCACTCGTTTGCGACGCCGGCCGGCAGATCCTCGAGCCAGCCCAGCCGGCGGCCGGGAAAGAAACCGAACGCGACCGTCAAGGCCGGCATCAGCAAATGCCATTTGAGGAACAGCGATCGGCGATGCGTGGCGGCGTAGTCCCGCCAATAGGCGTATTGCGCACCGACTGTGAAGATCCGGTCGATTTGCGTCGCATTCGGCGCGAAGCCTGGAAGGAAGCCGCCGATACTGTGCCCGACGACGACGAGCAACCCGTCGGGATCGCGCCGCCGCGCCCAGCTCACGGCGGCGTCGAAGTCGAGCTCGCCCCAATCGCGCCAGCGAATGCCGCTGCCGCGCAGGCGCTTCGGCCGCGACGCCCCGATGCCGCGATAGTCGTAGGTGAGGACCGCGAAGCCCTGCTCGGTGAGGAAGTGCGCGAAGTAGTGATAATACCGCGCCAGCACGCCGGTCGCCGGATTTACGATTACCATTCCGAGCTCGCGGTCGTGCCGCGGCCGCCAAAGATGCCCGACCAGCACGTAGCCATCCCGGCATGGGACGGCTACGGTTTCGCCCTCCGGACGAGCTTGCTGCAATCGGCTATGCCGCAGCGGCCCGCTTCGCGTTCTGGATCGCACTCCACACGCGTTCCGGCGTCGCCGGCATGTCGATGTGCCGGATCCCATAGACCGAGAGTGCGTCGACCACGGCGTTCATCAGCGACGGCAGCGAGCCGGCGCAACCGGCCTCGCCGCAGCCCTTGACGCCGAGTGGGTTGGTCGTCGCCGGCGCGGGATGGCTGCCGAAGCCGAAGCTGGGCGCGTCGCCGGCCCGCGGCAGCGCGTAATCCATGTAGGAGCCTGTCAGGAGCTGGCCTTCCGCGTCGTACAGCGTGCGCTCCATCAGCGCCTGGCCGATGCCTTGCACGACCCCGCCATGCGCCTGGCCTTCGGCCATCAGCGGGTTGATGATGACGCCGAAGTCGTTGACCATGGCGTAGCGGACGACCTCGACGGCGCCGGTCTCGGGATCGACCTCGACCTCGGCGACGTGGCAGCCGTTCGGGAAGGCCGAGGGCGGCGTGTCCTCGACCAGCGCGACGTCGAGCGACGCCGAAACCCCTTCGGGCAAGGCGCGGCCGGAGCGCAGGCGTTCCGCCAGATCCATCAGGGCGATCGAGCGGTCCGTGCCGGCGATTACGAAGCGGCCGTTGACGAACTCGATGTCGGCGACCGCCGCCTCGAGAATATGCGCCGCCGCCTGCTTGCCCTGCTCGATGACGCGTTCGCTGGCTTTGACCAGGGCCGAGCCGCTCGACATGATCGAGCGCGACCCGCCGGTGCCGCCGCCGAACAGCAGCTCGTCGCTGTCGCCCTGCAGCAGCTTGATCTTGTCGAACGGGATGCCGAGGCGGTCGACCAGCACCTGCGCGAAGGGCGAGGCGTGGCCCTGGCCGTAGTCGAGCGTCCCGGTGATCATGGTGACGTCGCCGTTCGGCTCGAAGCGGATGCCGCCCATCTCCTTGCCTTGCGGCGCCGTCACCTCGAGATAGCTGCCAATGCCGAGACCGCGGAGCTTGCCGCGCGCCGCGCTCTCGCGCCGACGCGCCGCGAAACCGTCCCAGTCGGCGACCTCGAGCGCCTGATCGAGCAGCGGACCGAAATCGCCGCTGTCGTAGACCATGCCTGACGATGCCTTGTAGGGCATCGCCGATGCCGCGATGAAGTTGCGGCGCCGCAACTCCAGCCGATCGATTCCCATCTCCAGCGAGGCGGTCTCGATCAGCCGCTCCATGTAATAGTTGCCCTCGGGCCGGCCGGCGCCGCGATAGGCGCTGATCGGACTTGTGTTCGTGTAGATGCCTTTGGTCGTCACCTCGAGCAGCGGCGTCTTGTAGACGCTGACGATGTTCTTCGCGGCATTGACGGTGTAGGGCAGGGGGATCATCGGATAGGCGCCGGCGTTGCCGTAGCCCGTGAGTCGCAGCGCGAGGAAACGCCCGTCGGGGTCGAGCGCGAGCTCCGCGCTCATCTCATGGCCACGGCCATGCGTGTCGGACATGAAGCTCTCGGAGCGCTCGTCCGTCCATTTGACGGCGCGGCCGAGCGTCTTCGTTGCGTGGAAGAGGCAGACGTATTCCGGGAACGGACCCGTCTTCATGCCGAACGAGCCGCCGACGTTGCCGGTCAGCACGCGCAAGCGCTCCGGGTCGACCTTGAGGACGTCGCGCGCCAGCGAGGCGCGCAGGCCGAAGACGCCCTGGCAGCCGACCATCAGCGTCCAGTGATCCTTGGCGGCGTCGTAATTCGCGATCGCCGAGCGCGGCTCCATCGGGTTGACGACAATGCGGTTGCTGACGAGCGACAGGCGCGTCACATGCGCCGCCCCGGCGAAGGCGGCCTCGACCGCGGCCGTGTCGCCGTAATGAAATTCGAGCACGACATTGCCGGGCCGCTCGGCATGGACGAGCGGCGCCCCCGGCTTGATCGCCTCCTGGATGCTGGTCACCGCCGGCAGCGGCTCGATCTCGCAGACGACCGCCTCGGCGGCGTCCTTGGCCTGCGCCGCCGTCTCGGCGACGACGAAGGCGACCGCCTCGCCGGCATAGCGGACGCGCTCGATCGCCAGCGCCGGACGGGTCGGCGCCTGGACCGGCGACCCATCGCGGTTGGGGACCGGCATCACGCCCTTGAGATGGCCGTAGCCGGCAGCCTCGAGATCGGCGGCGCCATAGACGCCGAGCACGCCCGGCATGCTCCGCGCCGGCTCGAGATCGAGCGTACGGATGACGCCGTGTGCGTAGCGGCTTCGCACCATGACGGCATAGGCCTGGCCAGGGATGCTGAGGTCGTCGGTGTAGCGGCCCTGGCCGCGCAACAGGGTCGGGTCCTCCTTGCGCGGCACCGCCTGGCCGATGCCGAATTTCATGAGGGCCAGCTCGTTGATGTTTCCGTCCATTGCCATGATCGCCATTCATCCAGCCTGACCGCCCCTGCGCCAGTCGCCGCGGGCCGTGCGTCCAGGACAAGTTAGGTGAGAGATTCGATGACGCAACCATAATCCGGCCGAGCCGCCCGGCACAACCTGCCAGAGCGGAGCGGGCTTCGCAGATACTTGCGGCTTAGTCGGGGGCGGCCACCGTGTCCGCCTTGCGGGCGCCGCGTCGGCCGAGCGGTCGCGGCGCTCCGGTCGTCGAATCGCGCCCCGTCTGGTGCTCCATCTCCGCGTCGAACTCGGCACCGAGAAGGACGACGTACGACGTCAGATACAGCCACATCATCAGCACCACCACGGCGCCGAGCGAGCCGTAGGTCTTGTCGTATGTCGAGAACAGCGCGACGTAGAGCGAAAATCCGTACGAGACGACGATCCACAACACGGTCGCCAGGACGGCGCCCCAGCTCACCCAGCGCCAGCGCGCATGCGCGCGGCTCGGGCCGTACCGGTAGATCGCAGCGAGGGCAAAGGCGACGAGCACCGCGAGCAGCGGCCAGCGCACCAGCCCGATGATCTGCCGCCATGTCTCCGGCAAGGGCAGGATGTCGATGACGGCCGGCAGGATCGCGACCAGCAGCAGCGAGACGATGCCGAAGAGCACGAGCGCCGTCGTCATTGCGAGTGATGTCGCCATGACCGAGAGGTATGAGCGTTTCTCCTTCTCCTCGAAGACGCCGTTGAGTGCGGTGATGAGCATCGTCGTCGCGTAATTCGCGCTCCACAGCGCGAAGAGCAGGCTGATCGCGAGGCCGAGGCCGAGCTTGCCGGTGCCGGCGCTGAGCAGCTCCTCGGTCTGCGATGCAATGAGCTTGAGCGCCTCGTCGGGCAGGATGCCTTGCATGCTCGTGAGGAAGCTTTGGACCTGCGTGGGATCGGCGACCAGCGCATAAAGCGAGATCAGCGCCGTCAGGCCGGGAAACAGGGACAGCAGCGAGTAGAAGGCGACGCTGGAGGCCATCATCGAGAGGTTGTCTTCGCCGACACGGATCCAGACCCGCTTGAGAATGTCCCACCAGCCGCGGGCCGGAATCTCGCTCGGCCAGTTGGCATGTCGTCCATGGGTGCGCGGCGGCAGCGCGCGCTCGTCGTCCCGGCGCAGCGCGACGCCGGCGAGCGTGACTCCCATCGCTATGGCGGCGCCGAGCGCCTGCCGGCGTCGGTCGCTCGTCTCGCTGTGCTGCACGGGCTTCTCGCGGTCGGGAGTGTCGGCACCTACGAAACATGCGCGCGGGCGCCGGCGTTCCTTCACTCGTCACGTCACTGGTAGACCGCTCCCGAGACCGCAGTCACGCAACGTGGAACCCAGGCACTCTCGTTCTCGTTGATCGGCCAGTCTCACGGAGGTTGATATGGCTGCACAGCTGACACAGACGGGGTTGAGTCCGAAATTCATCGTCCGATCGCGGGTATCGCCGCAGCAGGCGCAGGGCCCGGCCACATTGCAGAGATCATGGATCGATCGGCTGCTCCGCCGACGCGAGCCCACGGTTTACCATCGCTGCCTCGCCGTGCACATCCACCACGCCGGCCCGCGCAGCGCCTTGAGCTGACCCCGCCACACGAGCCTCGGCGACGCGAAGCGTTCTGACCGGACGCAACGCGTCGTCGAGAAAGCCATCGCCGCGCAAGCAGCCGAGGATGGTCTCGAAATGGGCTGCTGCGCCCGGACGGCCAGCGCCTTCGAGCCAGTTCTGATCGACAAACGAGGCGAGGGCGGGGTGTCCCAGCTCGACCTCCCAGAGAATGCCGAGCAACGAGGCGAGAGCCTCCTCGGTCTCGCGCGCAACTCCGAAGATGCAGGCGTCGAGATCTGCCGCAATGCGGTTTCCCGTCTCGGGACCCGCGCCCAGCCCAAAATCGATGATCCGGCGACGCGACGGGGCCGCCAGTTGGTAATGCGCGACTTCGTGAATCAGGACATAAGCCTCGGTATCCTGGCGCAGCGTGCAGCCGTCCCAGCTGAAATCGAGCGTCGGGCTGCCCGGCTTGAGGCGGATGCGCAGGCTCGTCGCGAGCGCCATCGCGTCAGCATGGTGGCGCGCCGCCGTTCGCCCGGCGGCGCGGGTCGCCGCCGCAGGTTCGGCCAACCGCGCAAAGACCCGACGCGCGGTCGGGGTCGCGAGGCTGTCGGCGAAGGATTGCAGGACGCTCGGCAGGGCATCGGCTGCGATCGGGGTCAGGATCATCGCCGGGGTATCGCGACCGCCGGCGCCGCGGTCAAGGGTTAGATTTGGCGGAGGCCGGCAAGGTTTCGAGCTTCACGCGTGCGGTGCCGGCGTGCTTCATCCCGATCTCCTCGGCCGCGCTTTGCGATAGGTCGATGATGCGGCCCTTCGTTGCGGGCCCGCGATCGGTGACGCGTACGGTGACCGAGCGGCCGTTCGCCGTATTGGTGACCCGCACCGTCGACTCGAGCGGCAGTGTCCGGTGCGCCGCCGTCAGCTCGTACTTGTCGAAGACCTCGCCATTGGCGGTCCGCTTGCCCTGTTGCTTCCCGCCGTACCACGAGGCGATTCCCGTCTCTCGCGCACCCTTGGCTTTCTTGTGGGCGGGCCTGTTTGCCGCCGCCGCTTCGGCTTTGCCGCCGTGGGACCGGGACTTCGCCCGTTTCTTGACCTTGCTTTTCTCGACGCCCTGGGTCGCGGCTGCGCGCTTCGCGGCCGCCGAATCCTCGGCCTGCGCGGAGACCGTCAGCGCGAAGAGGCAGCAACCCGCCACCACCATCATTCCCTGCAAGGTCAATCTCCGCTCCTTGCCTGCCAATCCTGGTCGCCTTGATCGTCGACCGAAAGGTCGACGATCCCGAGGCAACCAATAATTGTAGCCTAAGGTAGGGCCGTCTTGGCAAGAGGCATCGATTCGATGGCTGGAATCGGCCGTTTTTCGCTGGAGTCAGGCAGGATGCGAGGTCAGGCTCAGCGCTTCCGACAGGTCGCCCGCCGTGCGTTCGGACAGGATTTTCATCCAGCCGACGAGATCCAGCCAACTCGCTTCATTGCGCGGCGGGGCGATGGCGCCGATCTGCGCGTCGGTGATCTCGCCGAGTTCGGCGATGACGCGGGGCTGATCGTGATCGGTGGCCCAAAGCAGGAAGACCTGCCCATCCATCTCGTGCTTGCTGATCAGGCAATTCGGCGAGCAACCGCCGTTGCCATAGAGACCGACGGCCGAGACGCGGTCCTTGTGGCATACGGTCATCACACCCTGCACCTGCGGGAAGGCGAACTTCATCGCCGAGTACCACCGGCACAAGGTCGCAAGCTCCTCGCCTGAGAACTCGTAGACTGCCAACGCGGAGGGCTCGACCGGCCGATACTGCGGCTTCTTTGGAAAAGACAGAACATTAGACATGCGCGGCAACCCATTAAGACGAAGCACTAGCGACAGGTACAATTCTTAACGACGACTTATTTGCAACCGACGCGCTGGTTAAGCGCCGCGACATGACGATGAAAAGAGCAGACCGACTAATAATCAACATCGCCGGCCTCGATTACTCCAGAGGCTCGCCGGGGAGTCAATGAAGCCGGAGTCTCAACATTGTGAATCTGGCGGGACGTGGCGGTTCTGCCACAGTGGTGCAACCCGTTGCGCCTACTGGGACGGACGAATCAATTTTTGCGCAAGCGTGGAGCGAGCGAATGGGTGCGGTGTTCACGGGACGGCGCCCAGGAGATGCCGTCATGCTCGGAACAAATCGCCAATTCGAAGCGCTGATCCTCGGCCTGGATATGAGGATCGCGAATCTCGAGCGCGCGATTCTCGCAGGAACCGCCGGGTCGAACGCCTCGATGCTCGAGGACCTCTGGGCACGTCGTCGATCGCTTCGTCTTCTCGTGCTCAATCGCCGTGTCGAAGCGGCGAGGCCGGTCGTCGATTTCCAGAAATGGCGGGACGGCAATGGCGCCATCCATCTCTGCGCGCTGCCGAAGGAGCGGCCGCGCCGCTTCGCGAACTGAGCCGCCCGGCGTAAATCCCGATCCCGGATCATCTCCGCCTCACAATCCGGTGGAGTGAACGAGCAAGACGCGCTAGGAAATAGTGCGATCAGGGAGGAAACATGACCGACGCGGGAAAACTGGCACTGCTCGTCGCGGCCGCTTTGCTGGCCACCGGGCCCGTGCGAGCAGCCGATCAGACCTATGACCTTCACGTCATCCAATCGCTGACCGGCGGCGGCTCGTTCCTCGGCAAGCAGGAGCAGGAGGCGCTGCAGCTGCAGGAAAAGCAGGTTAACCAGCGCGGCGGCATCCACGGCAAGAAATTGCATTTCATCTTCCACGACGATCAGTCGAGCCCGCAGTTGGCGGTTCAGCTCGCCAACGAGGTGATCGCGGCGAAGCCGCCGGTGCTGCTCGGCTCGACCCTCGTGGCGGCCTGCAATGCGATGTCGGCGCTGATGAAGAACGGCCCGGTCATGTACTGCTTCTCGGCCGGAGTCCACCCGCCGGACGGCAGCTATTCCTTCACCGCCGGCGTGTCGACCCACGATCAGGCGGCGGCGATGGTCCGCTTCTTCCGCTCGAAGGGTTGGACGCGCCTGGCGCTGATCACCAGCAGCGACGCGACCGGGCAGGACGCCGACAAGGGCTTCGACGAGCTTCTCTCGCTGCCGGAGAACAAGGACATCACCGTCGTCGCCCACCCGCATTTCAACACCAGCGACGTCAGCGTCTCGGCCCAGATCGAAACGATCAAGGAGGCGAACCCGCAGGCCGTCATCGCCTGGAGCACCGGCTCGCCGATCGCGACCGTCTTTCGCGGCATGATCCAGGCGGGGCTGGAGGTGCCGGTCGGCACGACCGGCGGCAACATGACCTTCGCGCAGATGAACCAATTCGCCGGTTTCCTGCCGAAGGAGCTATACCTGCCCTCGCCGCTGTGGGCCATCGGTGAGGATCCGCGCGTGCAGCTCGACCCGGAGACGAAGGCGAAGCAGACTGCGTTCTATGGCGCCTACGCCGAGGCCGGGATCAAGCCCGACGAGGGTTCCGTGCTCGGTTGGGATCCGGGAGCGATCGTGATCGACGCGCTGAACAAGCTGCCCGAGAACGTCACGGCGGTGCAGCTTCACGACTATTTGATTCACCTCAAGGGTATCGCCGGGATCAATGGGATATACGACTACGACAAATCGCCGCAGCGCGGTCTGTCGCTTGAGAATACAATCGTCACACGTTGGCTGCCGGATGCGCAACGCTGGCAACCGGTCACCAAGGCGACGGGAATTCCCTTGCCCCAGTGACAGTGTGGTCGTCGTGTTAGTTTGTGTTTTTTAATCAGTTGGATACGGGAGTGTCCTGATGGTCGATCGCAGGGAAGAAAATGCAATTTTGACCCGTACCGGGCCGGGCACGCCAATGGGCGACCTGTTCCGGCGCTTCTGGATCCCGGCGCTTATCGCCGACGAGATTCCCGAGCCCGATTGCCCACCGGTGCGAGTCCAGCTGCTCGGCGAGAAGCTCGTCGCGTTCAAGGACAGTGAGGGCCGCATCGGCCTCATCGACGAGTTCTGCGCCCATCGCCGCGTCTCGTTGTGGTTCGGCCGCAACGAGGAATGCGGCCTACGCTGCTCCTATCACGGCTGGAAATTCGACGTGAACGGCAATTGCGTCGATCTTCCCTCGGAGCCGGACGATTCCGGCGTGCGCCAGCGCATGAAGCTGAAATCCTATCCCTGCATCGAGCAGGGCGGGGCGATCTGGACCTATATGGGCCCGCCCGAGCTGCAGCCCGAGCCGCCGTCCCTCGAATGGTCTCTGGTGCCGGCGCAGCGGCGCTTCGTCTCCAAGCGGCTGCAGGCCAACAACTACCTCCAGGCGGTCGAGGGCGGCATCGATTCGAGCCACGTCTCCTTCCTGCACGGCAGCTCGCTGAAGAGCGATCCGCTGTTCGCCGGCAGCAAAGGGAACGACCACAATCTCAACGATCTGGCGCCGGTCTTCGAGGTCGCCGAGTTCGACGGCGGCCTACTGGTCGCGGCGCGCCGCAAGGCGGGCCCGGATCATTATTACTGGCGCATCACGCCCTGGATCTTCCCGTTCTATACCTTCATCGCGCCGCGGGGGCCGCATCCGATCAGCGGCCACGCCTGGGTCCCGATCGACGACGAGAACTGCTGGACCTGGAGCATCACCTACCACCCGCGGCGCTCGCTGACGCGCAAGGAGCGGGCGGCGATGGCGGGCGGATCGGGGATCCACGTCAAGTACGTCCCCGGGACGCATACCCCGCTCGCGAACAAGAGCAACGACTATCTGATGAACCGCAACGCCCAGATCGCCGGCACTTTATACAGCGGCATCGAAGGCATCGGCATGCAGGACGCCTCGCTGCAGGAAAGCATGGGACCGATCGTCGACCGCAGCCTCGAGAACCTCGTCGGCACCGATCGTGGCATCGTCATGATGCGCCGCGCGCTGCTGCGCGGCATCGAGGCAAACAAGAACGGCGGGCCGATCCCCGGCCTCACCGCGGCGGCGCAGCGCGTGCGCTCCTGCGCCATCGAGCTGCCGCGCGACGTATCATTCCAGGAAGGCGCCAAGCACGGCGTCTTCCCCGAGCTGTTCAGCGATCCGGTGACGGTCTGAGGCGGGGCGCACGATGACCCTGCAGCGCGTCGCGATCAGCATCGGCGATCCCGCCGGCATCGGGCCCGAAATCGCGCTCAAGGCGGCGCTCGATCCCCGCGTGCGCGACGCCTGCCGGCCGGTCCTCGTCGGCGACCGCCGGGTGCTCGAGACGCATGCCGCGCTGTGCGGCATCGCGGCCGAGTTCCGGTCCTATCGCACGGCCAGCGAGATCGACTGGTCGGGCAGGGGCGCGGCGAGAAGCAGCGTCGCCGTCATCGACCGCGACCAGTTCGGCAGTGAAAAGGTAGCGCTCGGCACGATCGCAGCGATCAACGGCCACGCCGCGGTCGATTCCGTCCGCACCGCGATCGAGGCGGCGCTCGCCGGCGACATCGATCTCGTCGTCGCAGCGCCGCAGACCGAGCGCTCGATCAAGCTGGCCGGCATCGCCTTCGACGGCTACCCGGGCTTCCTCGCGCGCTGCACCGGCATCCCGGAGGAGGACGTCTTCCTGATGACCTGCTTCGATGACAAGCGCATCGTGCATGCGACGCTGCACGTCAGCATCGCCCGCGTCCTGCAGCTGATCACGCGCGAGCGCGTCGGCAAGGCGATCGCCGCCGCTGACCGCACCCTTCGGCGCCTCGGCATCGCCGCGCCGCGCATCGCGGTCTCCGGCCTCAATCCCCACGCCGGCGAGGAGGGCATGTTCGGCGATGAGGAGATCCTGACGATCGGGCCGGCCGTCGAGGACGCGAAGGCCGCCGGCATCCGTGCCGAGGGCCCGTTCGGCGCCGATACGATGTTCAACAAACCGGGCTACGACGCCTTCGTGGTGATGTTTCACGACCAGGGCCACATCACCGCCAAGCTGCTCGCCCCCAACCGCATCGCCGGCGTCGCGATCGGCACGCCGGTGCTGTTCTCCTCGGTCGCCCACGGCAGCGCGCTCGACATCGCCGGGCAGAACAAGGCGAGCCATGAAGGCGTCGTCGAGGCGGTCGGCCGGCTGATCGGCGCGGCTGAGCGCAAGGCCGCGTAGCGACGAGCGAGCGCCGCCGTGGACAGGCCGGACTACCATCCGTACATCCCGTCGCCGGCGCAGTCCAAGATCGCTGGCCCGACCGCGCGGGCCCACACCGAGGCAAAGCTACTGAACCCGCGCGCGCAGGAGCTGTTCGGCGGGTGGGATCGCCTCTTTGCGCAGCCGTTCAAAGGAATCACCACCGACGGGACGGTCGTCCCGGATCTCTACCGGCTGGCGCCGAACGGCGCCCCGACCGCGGCGATCGTCGACGCGGTGGCGGCGCTGCTGGCGATGCTGTCGCCGGACCAGCGCGCGGCGATGAGCTTTCCGGTCCATTCCGATCGGTGGCGGCGCTGGCAGAATACCGAGCTTTACGTCGAGACCTACGGATTGCGGCTCGACGAGATCGCCGAGCCGCCGCGTGAGGCGGTCCTTGCCGTTCTGCGCGCCAGCCTTAGCGCCAAGGGCTATGAGATGTCGCGCGACGTGATGCGCCTCAACCGCTTCCTCGGCGATCTCGTCGGCGGGCCGGCGGTGCTCGGCGAATGGAGCTACATCTTCTGTCTCTTCGGGACGCCATTATGGAGCGAGCCGTGGGGCTGGCAATTCTTCGGCCATCACCTGAGCCTCAACTGCTTCATCCTCGGCGATCAGATGGTCCTGACCCCGACCTTCATGGGCGCCGAGCCGAACTACGCCGATACCGGCCCTTTCGCCGGTACCCGCCTCTTCGAGGACGAGGAGCGCGCCGGCCTCGCCTTGATGCGTTCGCTTTCGCTCGAGCAGCAGCGCAACGCGATCGTCGCCCATTCGATGGTCGGCGGTGATCTACCGCCAGGCCGCCGGCACTTCGCCGATAACCTGCACCTGACCGGCGCCCGTCAGGACAACCGCATCGTCCCCTACGAGGGAATCACCGGCGCCGGCCTGACCGCGCCGCAGCGCAGCCGTCTCCTCAGCCTGATCGACGCCTATCTCGCGCCGTTGCCGGCCGGGCCGCAGAAGGTCCGTATGGCGGAGATCGAGCGCCACCTCGGCGAGACGCATTTCTGCTGGATCGGCGGGACGGCCGAGGACAGCACATTCTATTACCGGGTTCAGAGTCCCGTCGTGCTGATCGAGTTCGACCATCACGGCGGCGTCTTCCTGACCAATGCCGAGCCGGCCAAGTTCCACGTCCATACGATCGTCCGGACCCCGAACGGCGGCGACTACGGAATCGACCTGTTACGCTTGCACTATGAGCAGTCCGGCCATCATCACGGCAGATAACGTCGCGCATCGCTATCATCGGGCAGAATCGGCGGCCTCGCTGCGGCCTTGGCGCTGCGCCGACGGGGCATCGAGGCAATCGTCTACGAGCGATCCGCAAGCCTCAGTGAGATCGGTGCCGGCATCAATCTCGGTCCGAACGCGCTGAAGGCGTTCCGCGCGCTGGGAATCGCGATCTCGCGCATCCTTGCGTCATTTTGCGGGCCCCGCGCCGCAGCCTTGCGGCGCCACATGTCGCTCACCACATATAGCGGATAATCGCGCGAGTCGCGGCGGTCTTTTCGCCGGGCCTACCAGATCTAGATGGTGCGGTGCCCCTCCGCCGACGCGTGCCCCTGTTGTCCCGCGATGTAACATGGGCTAGATTAAGATTTCCCGCGAACGCTGGCCGGATGGGCCGGCGTTTCGCTTATCCGGGCCCCCCTGACAGCAGAATTCGGACAGTGATTTGACAGACCCGACGCCGCCCGCCGCCCCTGGAGTACCCCCGACCTCCGACGTCACGCCGGTCAGCATCGAGGAGGAGATGAAACGCTCCTACCTCGATTATGCGATGAGCGTGATCGTGTCGCGGGCGCTGCCCGACGTGCGCGACGGGCTGAAGCCGGTGCATCGCCGTATCCTCTACGGAATGAAGGATGGCGGCTACGACTGGAACCGCGGCTACCGCAAATCCGCCCGCGCCGTCGGCGACATCATGGGCAAATATCATCCGCACGGCGATCAGGCGATCTACGACGCCATGGTCCGCATGGCGCAGGATTTCTCGATGCGCCTGCCGCTGATCGACGGGCAGGGCAATTTCGGCTCGATGGACGGCGATCCGCCGGCGGCGCAGCGCTATACCGAGGCGCGGCTGGCGCGCGTCTCCGACGCGCTGCTCGACGACATCGACAAGGACACCGTCGACTTCCAGCCGAACTACGACGAATCGGAGCACGAGCCCAAGGTCCTGCCGGCGCGCTTTCCGCATCTGCTGGTCAACGGTGGCTCGGGCATCGCGGTCGGCATGGCAACCAACATTCCGCCGCACAATCTCGGCGAGGTGATCGACGCCTGCATCGCCTATATCGACGACCCGGCGATCACCATCGAGCAGTTGATGGAGCACGTCCCGGCGCCGGATTTTCCCACCGGCGGCGTCATCATCGGGCGGGCCGGCACGCATGCCGCCTACCGCACCGGCCGCGGCTCGGTGGTAATGCGCGGCAAGACCTTCATCGAGGAGACCCGCAAGGACCGCGAGGCGATCGTCATCACCGAGGTGCCCTACCAGGTGAACAAGGCGCGGATGGTCGAGCGCATCGCCGAGGTCGTCCGCGAGAAGCTGATCGAGGGCATCTCCGACCTGCGCGACGAGAGCGACCGCGACGGCGTCCGTGTCGTCATCGAGCTGAAGCGTGACGCCGTCGCCGAAGTCGTGCTGGCGCAGCTCTATCGCCACACGCCGCTGCAGACCAGCTTCGGCGTCAATATGCTGGCACTGAACGGCGGCCGCCCGGAGCAGATGAATCTCCGCGAGATCATCGCGGCCTTCGTCGCCTTCCGCGAAGAGGTCATCACCCGGCGGACCTCGTTCCTGCTGCGCAAGGCTCGCGAGCGGGCGCATATCCTGCTTGGCCTCGCCCTCGCGGTCGCCAATATCGACGAGGTCATCGCCGTGATCCGCGGCGCCGCCGATCCGGTCGACGCCCGCGAGAAGCTGACGTCCCGCGCCTGGCCGGCCGCGACGATCGGACCGCTCATTACGCTGATCGGCGAGCCCGGCCGCGGTCTCGCCGACGACAACACCTACCGGCTGTCGGAAGAGCAGGCCAAGGCGATCCTCGAGCTGCGGCTGCAGCGCCTCACCGGGCTCGAGCGTGAGAAGATCGCCGAGGAGCTTGACGAGATCGTCAAGGAGATCGGCGGCTATCTCGAGATCCTGGCATCGCGGGCAATGCTCCTCGACATCATGCGCAGCGAGATGCTGGCGATCAAAGAGCAGTTCGGGACGCCGCGCCGGACGATGATCGAGGACCTCGAGTTCGAGGCCGACATCGAGGCGCTGATCCAGCGCGAGGACATGGTTGTGACGGTGAGCCACACCGGCTACATCAAGCGCGTCCCGCTCTCGACGTACCGGGCGCAGCGCCGCGGCGGCCGCGGCCGCTCCGGCATGGCGATGCGCGAGGAGGATTTCGTCAGCCAGGTCTTCGTCGCCTCGACCCACGCGCCGATCCTGTTCTTCACCTCGACCGGCCGCGTCTACAAGCTCAAGGCCTATCGCCTGCCGCTCGGCACGCCACAGTCGCGCGGCAAGCCGATGATCGGGCTGCTGCCCAACATGGCGCATGGCGAGGGCATCTCGGCGGTGATGGCGCTGCCCGAGGACGAATCGGTGTGGGCGGACTACACCGTCATGTTCGCGACGCGCAACGGCTACATCCGCCGCAACGCGCTCTCCGATTTCGCCGACGTCAAATCGAACGGCAAGATCGCGATGAAGTTCGAGGGCGAGGACGCCGACGACCGGTTGATCGGCGTCGGCATCTCGTCCGACACCGACGATGTGCTGCTGGGAACCCACAACGGCCGCGCCATCCGCTTCCCGGTGGATGACGTCCGTGTCTTCGTCGGCCGCGGCTCGGTCGGCGTCCGCGGCGTCCGGCTCAAGGGCGACGACACCGTCGTTTCTATGGTCATCCTGCGCCACATGGATCTGACGCCGGAGGTGCGCGAGGCCTATCTCGCCGAAGCCTCGAAGCGGCGCAAGCAGATGGGCGAGGAGAGCGCCGAGGCGGCGGTGGAGGAAGCCGAGGAGATCGTTCCCGTCGAGTCCGACGGCGACGAGCTCGAGGCGGCGGGCACGGCGGTGACGCTGAGCGAGGAGCAATTCGCCGAGCTCGCGGCCCAGGAGCAGATCCTGCTGAGCGTTACCGAGAACGGTTTCGGCATGCGTACCTCGGCCTACGACTACCGCATCATCGGCCGCGGCGGGCAGGGCGTCTTCAACGTCGCCGTGACGCCGCAGCGCGGCAAGGTCGTCTCGGTGCTGCGGGTCGATCTCGACGATGAGATCATCCTCGTCACCGACGGCGGCATGGTCATCCGCACGCCGATCCGCGACATCCGCATGGTTCGCCGCAACAAGCTGGGCGTCCGCGTCTTCAAGGTCCACGACGGCGAGCACGTCGTCTCGGTCGCGCGGCTCTCCGACACCGGCGGCGAGACCAACGGCGATGCGGGCGGCGAGAAGGCCGGCCCCGACGCAGCGCCGGACGTCGCGCCGGATACAGGCCCGGGGACCGAGGAGGAATAACCAGGCGGCCGGTCGCCCGGCCGATGCCGCACAGGACACCGAAAGGGCAAGACATGGCCAAGCCGCGGGTGGGTGTTTATCCCGGGACCTTCGATCCGATCACCAACGGGCACATGGACATCGTCCTGCGCGCGACGCGGCTCGTCGACCACCTCGTGGTCGGCGTCGCGCGCAACGCCGGCAAGGGTCCGATCTTCACGATGGAGGAACGTGTCGCCATCGTCCAGGAGGAGCTGATCGCGCATCACGACGAGCTCTCCAGCAAGGTCGTCGTGCAGCCCTTCGACAATCTGCTGATGCATTTCGCGATGTCGGTCGGCGCCTCGGTGATCATCCGGGGCCTGCGCGCCGTGTCGGATTTCGAGTACGAATTCCAGATGGCCGGCATGAACGCGCGGCTCAATCCCAAGATCGAGACCGCCTTCCTGATGGCGACCGATCGCTACCAGTTCATCTCGTCGCGCTTCGTCAAGGAGATCGGCATTCTCGGCGGCGAGATCAGCCATTTCGTCAGCCCGCGCGTCGCCGATCATCTGCGCCGCCGCTTCGCCGACAACCACAAGGCCTCCGTGCAAGAATAGGTCTTTGCCGTCGGGCATCGCCCCGCGCTATTCTCCGGCACCGCACAAGGCGAAGGTGCAGGCGGCGCGAATCCTGGGGAGGGGCTCGAAATGACAGTCTGGAAATGGGGCGTTGCGCTTCTGGCGCTGGCGGCGACCGGCGGCGCATCGGCGATGGCGGCGGAGAGCGACGACACGATCGTGCTCGGCGCCGCGGTCTCGCTGACCGGCAACTACTCGACCAACGGCAAGAACACCAAGGACGGCTACGAGCTCGCGGTCAAGCGCGTCAACGAGATGGGCGGCGTCAATGTCGGCGGCAAAGCCTACAAGCTGAAGGTCGTCTATTACGACGACGAATCGACCCCGGCGCGCGGCGCCCAGCTGGTCGAGCGGTTGATCAACCAGGACGGCGTCAAATACATCCTCGGCCCCTATAGCTCGGGCCTGACCAAGGCGATCGCCCCGGTCACCGAGAAGTACAAGATCCCGATGGTCGAGGCGAACGGCGCCGACCGCGACCTCTTCACCCAGGGCTACCGCTATACCTTCGGGGTGCTCTCGACCGCCGAGCAGTATCTCACCGAGGCGGTCAACCTCGCTGCCGAGGTCGGCAAGGCGCAGGGGCGCGATCTCAAGACCTTCAAGGTCGCGATCGTCGTCGAGAATGATCCGTTCTCGGCGGACGTCCGCAACGGCGTCGTCGACGATGCCAAGAGATTCGGCATGCCGATCGTCATCGACGACAAGTTCCCGCGCGACATCAACGACATGACGCCGTCGCTGACGAAGGTGCGGGCATTGAAGCCCGACCTGCTCGTCGTCTCCGGCCACGACAAGGGCGCGCTGCTCGGCGCCCGCAGCGTCTACGAGGGTCGCGTCGACGTGCCCATGATGGCGATGACGCATTGCGATTCGGCGCAGGTCGCCGAGAAATTCGGCAAAAACGCTGACTACATCCTGTGCGGCTCGCAATGGGACCGCAGCCTGAAATACAGCGACAAATGGTTCGGCACCGCCGAGGAATACGCCGTGCGGTTCCAGAAGGAATTCAACTACGCGCCGCCCTACCAGGGCGCCGAATCGACCGCCGGCGTCCTGGTCTACGTCGACGCCTTCACCCGCGCCGGCACGCTCGACGTCGAGAAGGTGCGCGACGCGATCGCGACGACCGACCTCGCGACGATCTACGGCCAGGTCAAGTTCGACGAGACCGGCAAGAACGTCGCCAAGCCGATGGTGCTCTACCAGATCCAGAACGGCGAATATAAGCTCGTCGCCCCGACCAAGGTCGCGAGCGCCAAGTTCCTCTACCCGACGCCGGCCTGGACGGAACGGATGAAGTGAGGCCGGCGCTGGATGGAACATTTCCTCCCCCCTTGAGGGGGAGGATGGCCGAGGCCAGGGGCCTCGGACAGGTGAGGGGACGGGCGCGAAGCGCCAAAAGAATCTCTATTCTCCGCACGACCCGCGGAGCCGACGTATCGATCGCAAAATCGCCCGCCGGCAGCGCTACCCCCCACCCGTCAACGCTGACGCGTTGCCGACCTCCCCCTCAGGGGGGGAGGGAAGACAATTCTCCATCTCTTCGCGATGGATAACCTTCTCGTCCTCTGGCAGGCGCCGACGCTCACCCTGCAGCTCCTGATCGACGGCGTGCTGGTCGGCGCGATCTACTGCCTTCCGGCCTACGGCATGGCGCTGGTCTGGGGCGTCATGAAGATCATCAACGTCGCGCAGGGCGATTTCGTCATGCTCGGCGGCTATGTCGCGCTCTACGTCTCCTATGCCGGCATCCATCCGATGTTCGGCGTGCCGGTCGCCGCGGCGGTGCTCTTCGTCTTCGGCTGGATCGTCTACCAGCTCGTCATCCGCCACATCGTCGATCGCGACCTCTTCGTTTCGGTGCTCGCGACCTTCGGGATCAGCATCGTGCTGCAGCAGCTCGCGAACCAGCTGTTCAGCGCCAACGTCGAGACCGCCGAGGCCAATCTCGGCAGCACCTATCTCTTCGGCAGCACGATCGTCGTCGGCAACATCAAGCTCGTTGCGGTGGCGATCGCCCTGGTCCTCGCGGTCGTGCTTTTCCTCTTCCTCAAGCACTCGCGGCTCGGCCAGGCGATTCGCGCGACGGCGCAGAACCCGCGCGCCGCCCGCATCCTCGGTATCGAGACCAGCCAGGTTTTCGCTATGACCTACGCCCTGAACGCCGCGATCTGCGGCGCCGCCGGGGCGCTCGTCGTGCAGATCTGGATTATCCACCCCTATATCGGCCTGACCTACACGATCCGCGCCTTCATGATCGTGGTGGTTGCCGGCCTCGGCAACATCGCCGGCGTCGTGCTCGCCGGCCTCGGCCTCGGCGCTGCCGAGCAATTCGCTTCTTTCCTGCTCGGCGCCGAGTACCAGGCGGCCTTCGTCTTCTCGCTGCTCGTCGTCATCCTGCTGTGGCGCAGCCAGATGCTGGCGCGGCGGCGCCTCTACCTGAAATGAGAGCGCTTGGTTTCGCTGCTGTCGCGGTCGGCGCGATCCTCGCGCTCGCCGCGCCCTTCCTGCTGCCGAACTACGTCGCGCAATTCGCCATCCTGTGGATGATGGTGCTGCTGGCGCTGACCTGGGATCTGATCGGCGGCCAGATGGGCTACAACAGCTTCGGCAACATTGTCTTCTTCGGCATCGGCTGCTACGCCGCGGCGGTCGTGCAGCGCAGCCTGGACGTCGAGTATTTCGCCGGGCTGGCGCTCGGCGGCATCGCCGGGCTGGTGCTCGCGGTCGCCGCCGCGCTGGTGCTCGGCTCCGGCATATTGCGGCTGCGCGGCCAGTATTTCGCCATCTGCACCCTCGGCCTCGGCGTCGCCGCCGGCGAGCTTGCCTCGGGCTGGGATTTCATCGGTGCCGGCGGCGGCATGACCGCGCCGGTCTATCCGGGATCGCCGCGCGGCGCGGGCGTCTTCTTCTATTACCTCTTCCTCGTGCTCGCAGTCGTCTGCTTCCTGACGCTGCGCGCCCTCTACGCCCGCCGCTTCGGCCTCGTCGCCAACGCGATCCGCGACGACGAGGACAAGGCCGAGGCGATGGGCCTGCCGACGACGCAGTACAAGGTCGCCGCCTGGATGATCGCCGCCGCCTTCCTGTCGCTTGCCGGCGCTGCCTATGGCCATCTCCAGGGCTTCATCGACCCGCGCGACATCGCCTTCTCCGGCGAGACGCTCGGCGTCTGGATGGTGCTGATGGCGATCCTCGGCGGCTCCGGCACGCTGTGGGGCCCGGTCGTCGGCGCCATCGTCTTCGACGTGACGCAAGAGGTCTTCTGGACCTATCTCCTCGGCTGGCAGCGCGTCGCGCTCGGAGTCCTTATCGTCGTCATCGTCGTCTTCTTCCCGCAGGGTATCATCGGCTTCCTCGCCGAACGCTGGCCGGAGCGTTTCGGATCCCGACGCGTGTCGTCGCTGCTCGTCCCGGACAAGGTCTCATGAACCCGCTGCTGGAGCTCGATGGCGTCTCGAAGTCCTTCGGCGGGGTGCGCGCCAATACGGCGATCGACCTCGCGGTCGGCGAGGGCGAGATCGTCGGGCTGATCGGCCCCAACGGCTCCGGCAAGACGACGCTGTTCAACTCGATCGCCGGCCACCATCCGATCGACGCCGGCTCGATCCGCTTCGCCGGCCAGGAGATCTCGCGGCTGCGGGTGCCGCAGATCGCGCGACGCGGCATCATCCGGACCTTTCAGCAGACGCGCGTCTATCGCCGGATGACCTGCATGCAGAACATGGTCGTCAGCGCGCCGGTGGCGGCGCAGGGGATCGCGGGGATGCTCGGGCGGATCGCGCGGGAAGACGGCGAGCGGGCGCAGGCGCTGCTCGATTTCGTCGGCCTCGCCGCGCTGCGCCACAGCCAGGCGGGCGATCTCTCCTTCGGCCAGCAGCGCCTCCTCGAATTCGCCATGGCGCTGATGCGCCGGCCGCGGCTGCTGCTGCTCGACGAGCCGACGGCGGGAATCAACCCGACGCTGATCAACGGCGTCATCGACCGGCTGCGCCGCGCCAACGCCGAGCTGCAGGTGACGCTGCTGGTGATCGAGCACAACATGCGCGTCATCATGAACCTGGCGCAGCGCCTCTACTGCATGTCGCACGGCGAGATGCTTGCCGCCGGCACGCCCGGGGAGGTGCGCAACGATCCGCGCGTCCTCGCGGCCTATCTCGGCGGCAGCTGATGACCGGCGAGGGCACCGATACGCCGCGCATCAGCGGCTACGGCTTCGGCAAGGTCGACACCATCGTGACCGCCGACGACGTCGCACGCGAGGCGGCGCTGCTCGCCGACACTGCGCCGAGCCGCGACGAGATCGCGGCGCTGGTCGGCGGGCCGCCGCTGCTGACGGTCGACGGCCTCGTCGCCGGCTACGGCAAGATGGAGATTCTGCACGGCATCGATCTGCAGATTGCCGCCGGCCAGTCGCTCTGTCTCGTCGGCCCAAACGGTGCGGGCAAGTCGACCGTGCTCCATTCGATCTACGGCTTCACCCGTATCATGAGCGGCAGCATCGCCATGGCGGGGCAGGACGTGACGCGGCTGCCGGCCAGCGCCAAGCTGCGCGACGCCGGCATCGCCTATATCCTGCAGGACAACTCGGTGTTCCCCGACATGAGCGTCGAGGAGAACCTCTGGATGGGCGGCTATCTCATGGGCGCCAGCGCGGCGAAGGCGGCGGCGCAGCGCATCCTGGCGAAATATCCGCGCCTCGCCGAGCGCCGAGCCCAGCCGGCGCGCGTCCTCTCCGGCGGCGAGCGCCGCCTCCTCGAGATCGCGCGCGCGCTGGTGATGGACCCCAAGATCCTGCTGGTCGACGAGCCCTCGATCGGCCTCGAGCCGCGCTACATCGACATGGTCTTCGAGATCCTGGCCGATCTGCAGCGAAAGGACGGCAAGACGATCCTCATGGTCGAGCAGAACGCCCGCAAGGGCCTGGAGTTCGCCGACCTCGGCTACGTCCTCGTCGCCGGAAGGATCGCGCGCGCCGGGCGGGGCAGGGACCTGCTGGCGGACCCGGCGGTGGCAAGGTTGTTCCTCGGGGGGTGACGACGGTTTCGATTTCACCCCTGTTCATCGTCCTTCCCCACTCGCCGTCATTCCGGCAAACGCCGGGATGACGAGAGGGAACGTGAGGGTGAGGAGAAGAGGGCGGATATTGACCGCAAAGAGTCTCCGATCCACATTGACATCATGAAGCAAGTCATTTCCGGCTCTGAACTCCGCGCCAGCCTGCATCATCTCCAGCTGTCGTCGCCGGACCCTGAAATCCTCGCCCGCTTCTACGAGGCGAAGCTCGGGATGGTGCCGCAGCGTGTCGGCGATGCCTGGGTCTGCCGCGCGACCGACCGTTGCCTGATCTTCACGGCGGGAAAACCGAACGGGCTCGGTTTCGCCGCCTATCGCGTCCACGACGCGGCGGCGCTGGACGGGCTTGCCAGGCGGCTGCGCCAGCACGACGTCGCGACCGAGCCGTCGCCGACGCAATTGTTCGCGCCCGGTGCCGTCGCGTTCCGCAATCCCGACGGCACTTTGATGGTCTTCGGCGTGCCGCGCGAATTCCCGCCGATCGACACGGCGATGCCGGCCCGGCTACAGCATGTCGTCGTCGCCAGCAGCGATGCCGAGCGCATGGTCGCGTTCATGACCGGGACCGTCGGGCTGCGGATCTCCGACCGCGTCCTCGACGACGAAGGCGTCTTGCGCACCTGCTTCATGCGCGGCGACGACGAGCATCATTGCTTTGCGGTGTTCCAGGCGGCGGAAAGCCGTCTCGACCACTACTGCTTCGAATCGCGCGACTGGAACAGCATCCGCGACTGGGGCGACCATTTCGCCGCGCAGCACACGCAGATCGAATGGGGACCGGGCCGCCATGGTCCCGGCAACAACCTCTTTATTTTCATCCACGATCCCGACAAGAACTGGGTCGAGATCTCGGCCGAGCTCGAGATCGTGCCCTCGGATAAGCCGGTCGGCGTCTGGCCGCACGAGGAGCGCACGCTCAACTCCTGGGGCCGCGCGCCGCTGCGCAGCTGATGAAATTCCTTCTTCGTCGTGTCCGAGCCGCTGCACCGCTGACGACACCCTCTTTCCGTTTTCCGTCAAGCCCGGCCATGACGACATAGATCCGGAATGTACGATTCGGGTGTCAGGACTGAGCTCGCCTCCTATCCCCAAGTTCATCGGCGCGGCGCAAGCGGGACAACCCCGCTCATAAAGCCGGCTGCGGGCGCCGTCCCTAAATGGTCATATTAATCTTGATTTTGGACAAATAAAAACATATAATGAACATGTCGGCGGAGCGCAGGAGGTCGGTGTCATGGCGAGGGAAGATCGGAACTGCGACGAGCGCCTGCATTCGCTCTGCACCAGCGGTTTGCATCGTCCCCGGTCACTGGCAAGATCTTGTGACCAAAAACGGCGGGAGCCTGTAATTCGCCTGTTTTTGCAGGTCGGCACCACAAGATCCAGGATCTGCCTAAAAAAGGCGCATCACCTCCTTGGAGCCGTCGTAGATCATCCGCAGCGCGACGAAGGCGACGATTCCCAGGCCGAACCAGGCGATCCACTGATGGCGGCTGAGCACCCGCGCGACGATCGTCGAGGCAACGCCCATCAGCGCCACCGACAGAATCAGCCCGGCGACGAGGACCCAGACATGGTCGCGCGCCGTCCCGGCGACGGCCAGAATATTGTCAAGCGACATCGAGACGTCGGCGAGCACGACCTGGAGGAGCGCCTGGCGGAAGCTGCGCGGTTTCACGACGCGCATCTCGCCTTCGGCCGGGCCGGCCGGACGCAGCTCGCGATACATCTTCCAGGCGACCCACAGCAGCAGGATGCCGCCGGCCAGTGTCAGGCCGATGATCGCCAGCAGCTGGACGGTGACGAGGGCGAGCGCGATGCGCAGCACCGTCGCGAAGGCGATCCCGATCGCGATGACCCGCGTCTGCTGCGCCGGCGGCAGGCCGGCGGCGGCCATGCCGACCACGACGGCATTGTCGCCGGCCAGCACGAGATCGATGACGATGACGGAGAAGAATGCGCCGAGGGCCTCGGGATCGAACAGACCGGCAAACATCAGACCTCGGTTCTTCTCGTTGCGCTGGAGCGAACATAGTGTGTCGAGCGTCGTAGGGAACCGCAAATCCGCCGGCCGCCGCCGGGCGGGCGGTTTTTCGTCGAGTCGGCGTCGGCTCAGCCCTCTTGCCTGCGTCGCGCAGAGCGGCGATAACGGTGCGCTCCAGGCTGGCTGCCCACGACGCGGGGCGCCGCCGCGACGCAGGTCGAGACAGCAGGGTCCCATCATGAACATCCATGAGTATCAGGCGAAGAGCCTGCTCAAGAAATTCGGCGTCGCCGTGCCGCGCGGCGGCATCGCCTATACGCCGCAGGAGGCGCGGCGCGTCGCCGAGGAGCTCGGCGGCCCGGTGTGGGTCGTCAAGTCGCAGATCCATGCCGGCGGCCGCGGCGCCGGCAGGTTCA
>JAQGID010000366.1 GCA_028291405.1 Rhodospirillales bacterium
TTCCAGGGCAATTTTCCGTTGCAGGTCTTCGCCGACCTCGGCCTGCCGCCGGAGGCCGGGACGCCGGAGGGCATCGAGTTCTACGGCCAGCTGTCGTTCATGAAGTCGGGCATCCGCTATGCCGACCGTCTGACGACCGTCAGCCCGACCTATGCCAGCGAGATCATGACGCCGGAGCACGGCTGCGGCCTCGAGGGGCTGCTGCGCAGCCGGGCCGCCGATCTGACCGGCATCCTCAACGGCGTCGATTACGACATCTGGTGCCCGTCGAAGGATGCCGAACTGCCACAGCAATACACCGCCGACGCGCTTGCCGGAAAAAACGCGTGCAAGGCCGCGCTGCAGCAGGAGCTCGGTTTGCCGCAGTCGCCCGATGCGCCGCTGATGATCTTCGTCAATCGCCTGACCCATCAGAAGATGGCCGATGTCGTGCTCGAAGGCCTGCCGGCCGCCGTGGCCAAGGGCGCGCAGATCGTCATCCATGGCGAAGGCGAGCGTCATTTCGAGAAGGGTTTTCTCGAGATGGCGGCGCAATTCCCGCAGCAGATCGCGACGCGCATCGGCTATACCGAAACGCTGGCGCACCGGCTGAATGCCGCCGCCGACATTTCGCTCACCCCGTCGCGTTTCGAGCCGTGCGGGCTAACGACGATGTACGCGATGCGCTATGGCGCGATGCCCTTGACGCGGCCGGTCGGCGGCCTCGCCGACACGGTGCAGGATGCCGGGCGAACCCACGGCGATTACGCGCAGGGTACCGGCTTCGTCTTCGAGAAGGCGAGCGCCGGAGAGCTTGCGTCCTGCATGCAGCGGGCAATGGATTGGTACGGCAACGCCGACGCCTGGCGGCCGCTGCAGCGCCGCGCCATGAAGCGTGATTTCGGCTGGGAACGATCGGCGCAGCGCTACCTCGCGCTTTACGGGGAGCTGACCCCGGCGGCGCAGGTCGACGAGATCGCCCAAGAGGACGAGATCGACCGGCTGGCGAGCTGAGCCGAGCGCGGCGTCAGCGCCGCGGCAGGAATTCCTCGGTATAATATTTCGTGAGATCCGGCTCCTTATCGAGGAGTTGGAGCTCGACGAACGAGGTCTGCAGTACCGCCATGGCGCTCCCCGGGAACTTGCCGTCGGCCGAGAACATCGGCATGACGAGGTCGTATTCGCGATCCTCGACCGACGGCGAGAAATTGGTGATCGAGCGGGCGACCCGCACCGTCGCCGCCTTGTCGTTGCGCATGAACGCGATCGTCTCGAACCACGCCGTGAGGAAGCGCCGCACGGCGTCGGGATTGTCGCGGACAAGCGGCTGCGAGGCGAAGATCGCGTGGATCAGGAAGTCGGTCACGATGTCGGAGGTCGGAAACAGCAGGCGCCCCTTCTTCGTCTCCTCGAGCTGGTAGCCGAGCGCCGAGGAGCTGACGACGGCATCGAGCTGGCCGGTCGAGATCAGACCCGCCTGGATGGTCACGTCGGCGCCGACCGTCACCAGCGTGACGCCGTCGCGCCCCCAGCCCTTCTGGCTGGCCAGCCGCAGCATCAGCCATTGCGTCAGCGAGCCGACCGTCGAGATGCCGATCTTCTTGCCCTTGAGATCGTCGGCCGTCTTGAGCGGCGAATCATAGGGCACGACGACGCCGAGCAGCAGAGGCGGCCCGGCCATCGCGGCGACCGCGATCTCCGGCGCGCCCTTGACGAGGAAGCCGATGTCGGTGCCGGCGCCGAGCGCGATGTCGAGGGCGCCGGCGACCATCGCCTGATGCAGCTTGGCGCTGCCGGAGAGCCCGACCTTCTCGATCTCGATCCCGTATTTCTTGAAGATGCCCTGATCGAGCCCGACGTCGATCGGCAGGAAGGAGAAGGCCTGCGGGGACGGGTTCCCGACGCGCAGCGTCTCGGCATTCGCGATGGGCGGCGCCAGGAGCAGCGCGAGCAGGGCGAGGACGACGCGCCGTCGATGAGATCCCCACATCCCCTGCCCTCCCGAATATGCCGCTGTCAGCGTTCGCGCGAGCGGTCCTCATCCTCGGTCATGCCACGGCTCGCCTCGGCGCGCAGGTCGTTCCAGATCGTCGCGACGTAGCGGCCGAAGGCGTCGCTGCCGACGACCTCCGAGGTCCGCGGCCGCGGCAGGTCGATGTCGACGATGCGCTTCACGCGACCGGGACGGTACGTCATCACCAGCACGCGGTCGCTGAGCTGCACCGCCTCGGTGATGTTGTGGGTGATCAGCAGGCTCGTCTGCTTGAGCTCCTGCTGGATCTGCAGGACCTTGTCGCCGAGCAGCAGCCGCGTCTGTTCGTCGAGCGCGGCGAAGGGCTCGTCCATCAAGAGGATCTTCGGCTGGAACGCCAGGGTGCGGGCGATCGCGATGCGCTGCCGCATGCCGCCCGACAGTTCCGACGGGTAGCGATTGCCGAAGCCGTCGAGGCCGACGAGGCGGAGCAGCTGGTCGGCCCGGGCTTCGCGCTCGGCGCGCGGCACGCCGGCAACCTCGAGCGGGAACTCGACGTTCTGCCGGGCATTGCGCCAGGGGAAGGCGGATTCCTCCTGGAACACCATGCCGATCGAGCGATGCGGCCCCTTGACCGCTTCGCCGTCGACGAGGACGCGCCCCTCGTAGTCGTCGAGCAGCCCGCCGATGATGTTGAAGACCGTCGTCTTGCCGCAGCCCGACGGGCCAATAATCGACAGGAACTCGCCGTCCCGCACGGTGAAGGAAACATGGTCGACGGCGGTCACCGTGCCGTCCGGCGTCGCGAATTGCTTGACGAGATCGTCGATCACGAGCACCGGCGACGCCGCGAGCGGCGCTGCCATGGGAGCGACGTTCAGCGCCATCTCATTCCTTCGGTGCCGCCCGCACCATGGCGCTCGCCATGGCCGGGTCGTAGCCGGCCTCGACCCGGACGTCGACGACCGCGACCTTGCCGGCATCGACGGCGGCGACGGCCTGGCGCAGCACCGAGAGGAACTCGGCGGGGCTGGTGACCGGGCCGAAGCCGACCGCGCCCTGGCCGCGCGCCAGCGTCGCGAGATCGAGCTCGGGATCGGCCATGCGCTGGCCGATCCAGCGGTTCGCCACCGGCCGTCCGCGCTCGCGGGCGACGCGATCCTGATGGATCTCGTCGTTGAAATACGAGCGGTTGTTGGCGACGACCACCAGCATCGGGATCTCGTAATGGACGGCGGTCCAGAGGGCAGTGACGCCCATCAGGAAATCGCCGTCGCCGAGCACCGAGACCGCGAAGCGGCCGGTGCCGCGCAGCGCCAGCGCCGAGCCGACGCTCATGCCCGGGCCGGAGCCGATGCCGCCGCCGCCCTCGTCGCCGAGCGCGTCCAGCGGATGGTGGTTCTCCCACATGTGTCCGGCCCAGGAGAGCGGCTTGCGCATCAGGCAGGTCTTGCGATTGCCCAGCGCCTCGCGCAGCGTCGCGGCGAGCAAGGGCACGGTGATCGTCTCGCCGCTGCCGACGGCGGGCAGCTTCGCCTTCTCGGCGGCCTTCCAGCCCGGCCAGGCCGGGGTCGACCGCTTGCCGAGACGCTCGACCGCGGTGCGCAGCACGGCGACGACGGGGTCGGTCTCGGTCATGATCCGCAGATCGACCGGCGGCAGCGCCTGGTAGTCCATGCTCCAGCCGTTGTGGATGTACTGGTCGACCGAGACATTGACGATATAAGACTCCGGCCGCGCGCCGCGCCACGCGGCGGTCAGCGTGCCGCCGAGGTCGACGCAGTCGAAGGCGACGACGACATCGGCCTGGCGCAGCAGCTCGATCGTTCCCGGCCCGGCGAAATTGCCCGCCGGCGCGCCGTA
>JAQGID010000380.1 GCA_028291405.1 Rhodospirillales bacterium
GTGGCTCCCCTTCGACGTGGCCCATCACAACCCTCACTGTCCGCCACACACAGTGAATCCCATCCGATGCGATTTGGGAATCGGGCTCGAAAGAATTTTCACACAGGCTGGTTCGCGAGGAAGACGAGGAGAGGTAATGCGCGCGCCTAAGTCGAGAGACGAGCGTCAACGCGACCCGCCAAGGCCGGCGGCACCGGGCCACCCGTCGCCCAGTCGAGCAGCTCGACGGTATGGACGAGCGGCAGCCTCGTTCCGGCGCCGAGCTGCGTCATGCAGCCGATGTTGCCGGTGGCGATCAGCTGCGGCGCGATGCTCGCGATGTTGCCGAGCTTGCGGTCGCGCAGCGCCGTCGCGAGTTCCGGCTGCATGATGTTGTAGGTGCCGGCCGAGCCACAGCAGAGATGCGCCTCGGGCACGTCGAGAACGGTGAAGCCTGCCTGCTGCAGCAGCTTTTTCGGCAGCGAATGGATGCGCTGGCCGTGCTGCATCGAGCAGGCGGAATGATAGGCGACGCGCAAGCCGGACGGGGTCGCGGCCGGCGGCAGGTCGAGCTCGGCCAGGACCTCGGTCACGTCCTTGGCAAGGGCCGAGATCCGCGCCGCTCTCTCGGCATAGGCCGGGTCCTCGCGCAGCTGGAAACCATAGTCCTTCAGGTGGGTCCCGCAGCCCGAGGCGTTGACGACGATGGCGTCGAGCCCGCCCTCGTCGATCGTCTTCGACCAGGCGTCGATATTCGCGCGGACGTAGTCGCCGGCGTCGCGGCCGAGGTGATGCGTCAGCGCGCCGCAGCAGCCGGCGCCGGCGGCGACGACGATCTCGCAACCGTGGCGCGTCAGCAGCCGGACCGTCGCCTCGTTGATCGCGGGGGCGATCACGTTCTGGACGCAGCCGGTGAGCAACGCGACGCGCTTCACCCGCCGTCCCGCGGCGGCGAAGACCTGCGGCCGGTCGACCGTGGACGGTCTCGCCAGCACACGCGGCGCCAGCGACAGGAGTGCCGCCAGCTGCGCCGGCATGAATCGCGCGAGGGGCTTGGCGAACCAGGCGCCGACCAGCGCCAGCCGGAACATTCCGGGCCGCGGCAGCAGCCAGCCGAGCAGGCGGCGAAGCAGCCGGTCGGCGAGCGGCCGTACGTAGGTCTCCTCGATCCGCCGGCGGCCGTGGTCGACAAGATGCATGTAGTTGACGCCCGAGGGGCAGGTCGTCATGCAGCCGAGGCAGGAGAGGCAGCGGTCGATGTGCTTGACGACCTCGGCCGTCGCCGGCCGCGCGTTCTCCAGCATGTCCTTGAGCAGATAGATCCGGCCGCGCGGACTGTCGAGCTCGTCGCCGAGAAGCACATAGGTCGGGCAGGTCGCGGTGCAGAAGCCGCAATGGACGCAGGTCCGCAGGATCTTCTCGGCCTCGCGCGTATCGGGATCGGCGAGCTGGGCGAGGGTGAAGCTGGTCTGCATCTGCGGCTCAGAGTCCCCGGACCATGCGGCCGGGGTTGAGGACACCCCGCGGATCGAAGCTGGCCTTGACGCGGGCGGCCAGCGCCCCGAGCGCCCCGTCCTGCGGCTCGAAGACCGACACCGCGGCGCGCAGCGCCTGGGGCGCGCGGATCAGCGTCGCGTGGCCGCCCGAGGGCGCCAGCGCGGCGCGGATGATCGCGGCGCCGCCGTCGCCGGCATCCGCGGCGCCGGCGATCGCCAGCCAGACGAGGCCGCCACCCCAGTCGAGGAAATGCCGCAGCTCGACGCGGGCGGCGACGGAATTGAGGAATTCGGGGGCGGCGCTCGGCGGCAGCGACAGGCGCCAGAGGATGTCGGCCCGATCCGCGGCGAACCAGGCGGCGTCCCCGATCTCGCGCCAGAAAGCGAGCGAGTTGCTGCTGTGCAGCTCCTCGGTCGCGCCGTAAGCGGCGAGCTCGCGGCGCAGGGCGGCGCAGCGATGGTCGACCGACGGGCCGGGCCCCTCGACGCGCAGCGCCGTCACCGCGGCATCGGCGCCGGCCACATATTTCACCGCCGAACGCGCGGCAAGCGTCGCCGGGACATGGGCGGCGCCCGAGACCTCGTGCGGCGCGTTGAGCGCCTCGGCCATGGCGGCGACCGCCGTCGCGTCGTCGAGGCCGAGGATGAGCACCGTCCGCGTCCGCTCCGGCCGCGGCAGCACCTTGACCGAGACCTCCGTCATCGCCGCGAGCGTACCCCAGGAGCCTGCCATCAGCTTGCTGAGATCGTAGCCGGTGACGTTCTTCACGACCTTGCCGCCGGCCTTGAAGATCTCGCCACGGCCGTTGACGGCCTGGAAGCCGAGAAAATGGTCGCGCGCCGCGCCGGCCTTGAAGCGGCGCGGTCCGGCCAGATTGCACGCGACAACGCCGCCGATGGTCTGACCGGAAGTCGCGCCGATCAGCGCGCCCCAATCTGGTGGCTCGAAGGCCAGCATCTGCTTCTGCGCCGCCAGTGCCGCCTCGATCGTGGCGAGCGGCGTCGCGGCGCCCGCGGTCAGCACGAGCTCCGCCGGCTCATAGTCGACGATGCCGGCGAAGGCGGAGAGATCGACGGTGTGCTCGACCTGCAGCGGCCGGCCGAGCGCGCGCTTGCTGCCGTTGCCGACGAGCTCGAGCGGCTGCTCCTCGCCGGCCGCCCAGGCGATCGTGTCGCGCAGCGCCGGCGCGTCGGCGGGGGCGAAGCGCGCCATCAGAAGCCCACCATCAAAAACGGGGCAGGTCGGGATGCGGCAGCTGGCCGCGATGCACGTGGACGCGACCGAGCTCGGCGCAGCGATGCAGTTGCGGGAAAACCTTGCCGGGGTTGAGCAGCCCGTCGGGGTCGAAGGCGCATTTGACGCGCATCTGCTGCGCCAGATCGGTCTCGTCGAACATCGTCGGCATGAGATCCCGCTTCTCGACGCCGACGCCGTGCTCGCCGGTCAGGACGCCGCCGACCTCGACGCAGAGCCGCAGGATGTCGGAGCCGAAATCCTCGGCGCGCTCGAGCTCGCCCGGCTTGTTCGCGTCGTAGAGGATCAGCGGGTGGAGGTTGCCGTCGCCGGCATGGAAGACGTTGGCGACGCGCAGCCCGTATTTCTCGGAGAGCGCGGTGGTGCGCGCCAGCACCTCGGCGAGGCGCTTGCGCGGGATCGTCCCGTCCATGCAGTAGTAGTC
>JAQGID010000383.1 GCA_028291405.1 Rhodospirillales bacterium
AGGACAACGAGCGCAGCGGCATCCCGTTTCTGTCGGACATTCCCGTGGTCGGACCACTGTTTCGCTCGACCACGAAAAGCCGCGGCCGCACGGAGCTCCTGGTGCTGCTGTCGCCGAAGATCATCCGCAATGGTCGTGAGGCGCGCGACATGACCGAAGAGCTGCGCAATCGAATGACCGCGGTGAAGCCGCTTGCCGGCAAGATCCGCTGATGCGCCACCATCTGCCGCGGGCGGCGACCGCGGCATCGCGCTCGTCCTTGTCCTCTGGCTGCTGGTGCTTCTTTCAATACTGGTCGTCGGGTTTTCGGGCGATGCACGAACGCAGTTGCAGCTCGCGCGCAATCAGAACGAGGCGGCGGCTGCGCAAGCGATCGCCGATGCCGGCGTGACCTTCGCCATTCTCGGCGTTTTCGATCCTTCGCCCGCTACCCAGTGGCGCGCCGATGGGCGCCAGTATGTTCTCCGCTATGGCGGCGGGGTCCTGCAGGTAAGCTTGCAGGACGAGGGGGGGAAGATCGATATAAATGTCGCGCCGCTGCCTCTCTTGAATAATCTCTTCCAGACGGTGGGAATTCCGAATGCCGAGCAGCTCGCCCGCGCCGTTGTAGCGGCACGGCCGCGGCGCAGTCCGGACGATGTTGGGCGATCGGCAGACGTGGAAGCAACGCCGGCTTTCGCGGCGGTCGAAGAACTCCGTCGGATGCCGGGAATGGACAAAACGAGCTATGACAGTGTCGCGCCGTTCGTGACCGTCTATTCCGGCTCGCCGCGATTCGATCCAATGACGGCGCCCCGCACCGTTCTCCTCAGCTTGCCCGATGCGCAAGAGGATGCCGTCGACCATTTCATGGCGCAGCGCGCCACTGCCAGCACAATCACAGCGGATTTCGCGGCCGTCGCCAACCATCCGGATTTTGCGGCTGCTGCACCATTGCGCGTCTTTACGGTAAGATCGGAGGCCGAGACGGCGACCGGTGCGCGCTTCGTGCGAGCGGCCGTCGTGACACTGCTCGGTCCGGCTGAAACTCCGTATCGGATCTTGGCATGGCGATCTGTCGTTCAGGGCGACGGAAGTTCCACGAATTATTAAAGCGATCCGGATCGATCCCGCCGCCGCGGCAGGGAGCCGAGAGCCTGGACATTGCAGCACCCTGATCCGCTCAAACAAAGCGTTTTCAAAGGTGGGAACAGGTCGGCATAGGTAGCAATGTATAATCAGGAAGTTATTGAATGTGTTTGCAAAACCACCTTAAGGTTGGCATAATATTGGTCTCGTATATTCCCTCTATGTCGAATGGTGATACCTCAACCTGCGATGTTACTTATTCGCACGAACACGAGAAATTCGATGGACATAAAGCTTCGATACGCAGAGCGTGCTGCCCGATTAAGTGTGCAGATGCAGGGGATAGACGATCCATTAGCGCAGCGTTTGCTTGGGGCTCTCGTTGATGCGCTTTACCAGGCGGCCGGAAAAGATCTCGAGAGAGTTGCGCAACAACTCTCGATCCATCCGATAAACAGGACTGCTCACTAGCCCCCTCTCCCCATGTAGCAGCACGGTCAGCTCCACGGGCCCAGACTGCCGTGTCGCGTTTGCCAGTGGCTCAGACCCAGCACGAAGCGCAAGGCCTTCTCGACGTCTGAGCGACGCTGGCGCCGCTGCACCGGGTCGAATGAATAGGCGTCCCGGACAAGCAGGTCAGCCGCGGCGCTCGGATTGTATCGGCCATAGAAATTGGCGCAAACCACGCGATCACGCCCCCCGCGAGACCCGGTGGCACCGCGACGACGTGGGAGAGGCTCTTCTTTTTTGTGGTGCGTCGGTACTTCTTGTCGCCGATCGACGCCGCGGATTGCCGGAAGCGGCTCGGCCCCGCTGGAAGAGTTGCAGCTTGCCACCCGAGCATCTCGTAGCTCGCCATGATCACCCTTCTCTCGGCGTCCTCGGCGTCGACTCTCTCGGCATCCACGGCCGCAACACGCCGGCAGATGCGCCAAGTTTGTGCACTAACATGGCCGGAATAGCGGAGCGACCTGACGTCCGCCGCGTTTAATTCCGCTGCAAATACCGGTCATAACTCATCGGATCCGACCAGGCTTGACGGTGCAAGGTCGCGAAGATGCTGCTGAGCGCGTTGGCATCATTGCGCAGCTGTTCGAGTCGCGGGCTGACGTCGGGCATGAGATCGGTGATCTCGTCCAGTAGTGCAGCCTCGTTGATCGCGTCCATCGACCCAGACGTGACTTATGGAACGGCCGGTCTCGGCATAGACGAACTGCCGTGTCCCGCTATCGAGAGGAGGGAATGCGGGATCGCTCAATCGAGGGTGACGAGATCGGCGCGCACGCCGGGTTCGATGGCACCCAGCATGTCCGCCTTGCCGGCGCTGCGAGCGCCACCCATCGTAGCAAGCTGCAAGGCCTCGGCTGCAGTCGGAGCAGCTTGGTTGGGATCCATGATGCCGCCCATCAGACAGTACATCTTCATCACGGATTCATCACGGAGAGTCCCGCGGCATCGTTTGCGGCTGCCACCGGGAAGGAGTGGATCGTCACGGTCACGTTCGGATCATCCACCGATGCCGAAGTCGACCGGCCGGATCGCCCAGCCAGTGACTCGCCGCTCGATCATTGCAAAGCCCACATACATCAGAATGCCCATGGCGGAGACGACGAATAGGCCGGCAAACACCAATGGGACGCGGAAATTGGCCGAAGCCTGCTCGACCAGCGTGCCGATGCCCTCGTTGGAGGCGAGTGTCTCGGCGATGACCGAACCGACAAAGGCCAACGTGATCGCGACCTTCAAGGACGCGAAGAAGTACGGCATGGCGCGTGGCAGCCCGACCTTGACGACAATATCGCGCCGCGTCGCGCCGAGCGAGCGCAGCACGTCTTCCAATTCCGGCTCGAGCGTCGCGAGGCCGGTCGCGACGTTTACCGCGACCGGGAAGAAGGACAGCATGAAGGCCGTGAGCACGGCGGGTGCCGTGCCGATGCCGAACCAGACGACCATCAGGGGCACCAGGGCGACCTTGGGCACCGAATTGAAGCCGACCAGCAGCGGATACAGCCCCTGATAGGCGAGCTGCGATGAGCCGATGAGGATGCCCAGAACCAAGCCGAACAGGACGGCAAGGATGAAGCCAGTCACCGTGGTGATCAGCGTGTGCTGCGCATGGAACCAAATCGCGCCGAAATCGGCGATCAGCGCCTCGATGATCCGGCTCGGCCTTGGGAGGACGAATTCCGGCATGTCGAAGGCCCTGCAACTAGCCTCCCACAGGAGCAGACCCACGATCACGATCAGCCAAGGCATTGCCGTACCAAGATTGCGCCGCACCGACGGAATCATCGGACTGCCTCGCTTTCTTTGGCCGCTGCCGCGTCGTCACGCTCGAGACGGATCTGCTCCCGCAACCCGTTAACCAAATCGGTGAATTCCGGCAGCATCGCCGTCTGCAGCGTACGAGGCCGCGGGAAGTCCACTCGGCGTCTGGTGACAATGCGACCGGGACGCGCGGACATGACATGGACCGTGTCGGCGAGATACACCGCCTCACGAAGATCGTGCGTCACGAGGATCGTGGTGAACCGCCGTTCCATCCAGACGCGCTGCAAGACGTCCCACAGCTCCTCGCGGGTGAAGGCGTCCAGCGCGCCGAACGGTTCGTCCAACATCAGCAGCGCCGGGTTATGAATCAGCGCGCGGCACAAAGACGCCCGTTGCTGCATGCCGCCGGAGAGTTGCCGGGGCAAGCTCTTTTCAAAACCCGCGAGGCCCACCGTGGAGAGCAGCGCACGCGCTTCGGCTTCGAAGGCCTTTCGCTCGCGGCGAATCCGCCCGCGATACGGCTCAACGATCTCCAGCGGCAAGAGCAGATTGTCGAGCGTGCTGCGCCAGGGCAGCAAGGTGGGATTCTGGAAAGCCATGCCGACAATCTTCAGTGGCCCGTCTACTCGCTTTCCCGCGACATGGATTGTCCCCGCGGTGGGTGGCATCAAGCCGTTGACCAGCTTCATCAAGGAAGATTTGCCGCAGCCCGACGGGCCGACAACGGCTGCACATTCGCCGGGGCCGACAGACAGATCCAACCCATCCACGGCAAGCGTGCCGGCGCCGCCACCATACGCCAGACGAACGCCGGCGATATTAACCAGAGGCTCAGTCATACTGTTGAACTGGTCAGGCGCGCGGCATGCGCTGACCCGCAGCGGGCAGGAAACGCGTCGTCATAATTTGGTCGGGCGAAGGCGGGTTGGCGATGCCGTAAGCCTCGGCATTGGCCTGGATGGTCAGGGCTATGCGCGCCGGGTCGACGCTGCCGAAGCCGTTCTTCTGCACATAAGGCGTCAGGATTGCGTTTTTCAAAACCATATCGAAACGCTCCCGTTCCAGCGAGACGTCGAAGAGCGGGTCGCGTTTCTTGAGAGACTGCATACCGGCCGCGGGGTCCTCGATGGCATCGTAGGTCCCCGCGATGGTGGCGCGCACGAAGCCGCTGACACGCTCGGGATACGCCGCGATGGTGTCTTCTCGCACGATCACGGCATTGCCATAGAGATCAAGGCCATAGTCGGAGAAGAGCAGCATGGAGATCTGCTCCCGGGGCACGCCGGCCGCAACGAGGTTGAAATAGGACGTTGTGATGAATCCAGTGATCGCATTCACCTGTCCCTGCACTAGGATCGTTTCGCGGAGGTTCGGCGCGATCGACTTCCAAGCGACCTTGCTGGCATCGATGCCGTTTTTCTGGGCGAATGCCGGGAAGAGCAGACGGCTGGCATCCGCTTCCGGGGCGCCGAGCGTAAGACCCTCCAAGTCCATCGGCCGTTTGATATTGCTACGCTGCAGGGAGATGATCGAGGACAGGGTACGGTCGAAGCCCTGATACACCGCGATCACCCGCTTATCCGGGTTCTGCGCGTTGAACTTCACGACGGCATTGATGTCGGCGAAGCCAATATCGTAGGCGCCGCTTGCCACCTTCACGATGGTGTCGCCCGATCCGTAGCCTCGGTCCATCGTCACCGCGACACCTTCGCGGTTGTAATAGCCGCGGTCGATCGCAAGCGAGAACACAGAATGGTTGCCCTGAAAATTGAAATCCGCGGCGAATTTCATATTCGCCATCGTCTGCGCCCGCGCGACATACGGCGCGAGGCCGGCCGCCAGTCCGAGCGCGAGACCGCCCTTGCAGAAAGCCCTACGTTTCATCTTGTTACTTCCCTAGCGTGATCGCCGGCACCATGCCGCGCGTTCGACAACCCTCATGGGCCGGGCGCCCATGAGCAATCCATCCGGAACGTTCCAGATGCAATTGCCGCGCCAGTGTCGGAAGAGACCTGTAAAGGAAGCGAGCAGGTCTTGTCCATGCTAATGACCAAGACACGGCCGGCTTTCGAGGACCGCAAGCCAATCAATCAGTTACAAATCGGCAAGGGGCTATGCGCCTAGAAAATGGGCAGTTAGCTGTTTCCGTAGGGCTAGAGAGCCCCGGGCGTCGGGTCGCCCCACCGATTGGCGAGTACGGTCATCATGCTTTCCAGCCTCCGCCCAGCGCGCTGAACAAGCCCACTAGCGCTTGCATGTGCGCGAGCCGCGCCTGCGCTAGCGCGCTCTCCGCCGAAAACAGGGCACTCTCGCTCACCAGCACGCTCAAGATCGTGGCCGTGCCGCCGTGGAAGGCGTCGAGTGCCATCTGATAGGCCCGCCGGGCGCTCCCTACGGCCTTCTGCTGGGCGGCCTGCTGCTCGGCCGTGGCCTTCGTCGCGACGAGAGCATCCTCGACGTCGCCGAAGGCAGAGAGCGCTGCCTTGCGGTAATTCTGCAAGAGTTCCTGATAGCGCGCCTTCGAAAGCTCGAGTTGGCCGCTCAGCTGGCCGCCCTCGAAGATCGGCTGCGTGATCGAGGCGGAAATCGTATAAACCCCGAGCACAGGCATGGCGTGGCTCGCAAGCAACACGCTGGCCACCCCGCCATCGGCGGTCAGCCGGAAGGACGGGAAGAACTGCGCCCGCGCAACCTTGATGTTGGCGTTGGCCGCAATGAGCTGCGCCTCCGCCTGCTGCACATCGGGCCGCCTGACCAGCAGTTCCGACGGCAGCCCCGGCGCAACGGCGGGGAGTGAGGCGTTGAGAAGCGACCCCGGCTGGAGCTGCAAATCCTCCGGCAATTTCCCGACCAGGATAGCAAGAGCATCCTTCGTGACGGCAAGCTGCTGCTCAAGCGGCGGGATCGCGGCGGCAAGGCCATCGACCACGGTCTGCTGCTGCACGACCGAGAGCTGTGGCACGAGGCCCCTGCGCTGCTGCTGAGCGATGCCATCGAAGTCGCGGCGCGCGCGCCCAAGGTTGTCGCGAGCCACGCGCAGCTGATCCTGCAGTCCGAGCGCCTGGAAGTAGCTCGCTGCGACGCTCTTCGTGATCGTGAGGGAGACAACCTGCCAGTCGTAGCGGCTCGCGCTGGCCGAGTCCTCAGCCGCCTCGAAGGCTGCGCGGTTCTTGCCCCAGAAGTCGAGCTCATAGCTTGCCTGAAGCAATCCCTGAAACGTCGTAAAGTGACGCTCCCTGCCGAGATTGTTGAGCAGGCGATTGGGCCCGGCGTTGACGTTCGCGCCGACGGCCGGGAGGAGCGGTGCGCCGGCGATGCGCGCCTGGGCGTCGGCTTGCTGGATGCGGGCGGCGGCGGCGGCGAGATCGGTGTTGCTGCTTCGCGCCTCGGCAATCAGCGCGTCGAGCTGCGGCAAGCCGAAGCTCTTCCACCAATCCAAGGAGGGCCACGCCTCCTCGGCGCTTGGCGCGGCATTATTCCAGGTGCGGGGGACAGAAGTCTCCGGGCGCTGGTAATCGGGGCCCAGATCGCAAGCGCTGACCGCGACCGGCAGGAGCAGGGCGACGAGAGCGCTGCGCCGGGCCATTGCCGACACGATCCGCGGCTGCATCATTCCCCCGCCTCCGTGGCGCTGCGGCCGTCGGCCGCTGCAACGCCATGACGCGAAAGCAACTGCCCGAGCCGGTCCATGTAAAGATAGACGATCGGGGTCGTGAACAAGGTCAGCACCTGCGATACAGCGAGGCCGCCGACAATAGCGTAGCCGAGCGGCTGGCGTATCTGCGACCCGATACCGGTCCCGACCATCAGCGGCACGCCGCCGAGCATGGCGCACATGGTCGTCATCAGGATCGGGCGGAAGCGCAGGCGACAGGCTTCGTGCACGGCCTCCGTCGGCGACAGGCCGCCCCGCTGGGCTTCCAGAGCAAAGTCCACCATCATGATGCCGTTCTTCTTGACGATGCCGAGCAGCAGGATGATGCCGATGATCCCGATCACATCGAGCGGCATGCCGACTGCCATCAGCGCGAGCAAGGCGCCGAGTCCTGCCGAGGGCAAGGTGGATATGATCGTAACCGGATGGATCCAGCTCTCGTAGAGCATACCGAGGATCAAATAGATCGCCACCAGCGCGGCGCCGATCAGCGGAACCTGTCCGGCGAGCGCATTCTGGTAAGCTTGGGCGCTCCCCTGGAACGAAGACTGGATCGTTGGCGGCAGGTTGAGTTGGCGTTGAACATTCAGCACCGCGCTCTCCGCCGTGCCGATGGAGACGCCCGGGTTCAGATTGAACGAGATCGTCACCGACGGAAACTGGTTCTGATGATTGATGACGAGCGGCTCGGTCTGCGTGGTGATGCTGGCGATCTGACGCAACGGCACGGCCGCCCCGGTTGAGGAGCGAAGATAGAGCTGATCGAGCGCGTCAGGACCGCTGCGGAAAGCCGGATCGACTTCGACGATGACGAAGTATTGGCCGTAAGGAGTGTAGATCTTGGTTGCGGGGCGCCCGCCGAAGGCGTCGTAGAGCGCGTTATCGATGTCCTTTGGTTGCAGACCGAAGCGCGCAGCGGCCTTACGGTCGATTTCGAGCTTCAACTGCGGCCCGTTCGTTACCTCGTCCGTGCCGACATCCGTGAGGCCGGGAATCTTTTTCAGCTCGCCCACCATCTTCGACGCCCAGGTGCTGAGCTCCTGCGGATCGACGTCGACCAGCGTGTATTGGTATTGTGCTTTCGCTGCCCGGGCGCCGATAGTGAGGTCCTGCGCCGCCTGCATGTAGAGGTGGATGCCTTCGAGCTGCTGCAGCTGCTTGTTGAGCCGGGCGATCACCTGTTGCGCCCCCGCTCGCTCGCCGTACGGTTTGAGCGCGATCCACATGCGGCCCTGGTTCGGCGCAGCCGTGGTCGGGCCCGGACCGAGGTAGCTGGCGACGGTCGCCACGGCAGGGTCCTTGAGGAGAATGTCGGAAACCGCTTGCTGACGTTGGCTGAGGCCATTGGTCGAAACGTCCTGCGCCGCCTCGGTAATGCCGGCAATCATCCCGGTATCCTGCTCAGGGAAGAAGCCTTTCGGGATGATGACGTAGAGCACCCCCGTCAGGGCGATGGTTGCGAACATGACGAGCAACGTCGCAAGCTGATGCCGAAGCGCAAAGCTCAGCCCCCGATCGTAGCGTGCCAGCAGCCAGTCGAACGCCCTCTCCGCCGATTCGTAGAGCCGGCCGTGCTTGCCGCCTTCCTTGGGCTCGGGCTTGAGCAGCGTCGAGCAGAGCGTCGGGGTAAGCGTCAGCGAGACGAAGGCGGAGACGACGATCGCGACCGCCACCGTGACGGCGAACTCCTGCAGCATCTTGCCGACCACGCCGGCCATCATGAACAATGGAATGAATACCGCGATGAGCGAGATGGAGATCGACATGATGGTGAAGCCGATTTCGCCGGCGCCGGTCAGCGCGGCTTGCAGCGGTCCCATCCCCTTCTCCAGGTAGCGCGACACGTTCTCGATCATGACGATCGCGTCGTCCACGACGAAACCGACGGCGATCGACAGCGCCATGAGGGAGAGATTGTCGAGACTGTAGCCGACCGCGTACATCACCGCGAACGTGCCGATGATCGAGAGCGGCACGGCGATACCCGGGATGATGGTGGCCCAGAATTTGCGCAGGAAGAGGAAGATCGTCATGACCACTAGGCCGATCGTCAGGATCAGCGTGAACCGCACATCGCTGACCGAGGCGCGGATGGTCTGGGTGCGGTCGGAGACGATGGACACTTTCAGAGCGCGCGGCAGGGATGCCTCCAGACGCGGCAGCTCCGCCTTGATTGCATCCACTGTCGCAATAGCGTTGGCGCCGGGGCTCAGCAAGACGTTCAGCACTACCGCCCGTTGCCGGTTGAACCAGCCGGCGAGCAGGTTGTTGGCGGGGCCGATCTCGGCGCGCCCGACGTCGCGCACCAGGACCGGCGCGCCGTTGCGATAGGCGACGACGAGGTCCTCGTATTCGGAAACGCTGAACAGCTGGTCGTTCGTCTGCAGCGCAAACGACTGCTGTGGACCCTGCAGCACACCCTTGGCTGCGTCGACAGTGCCTTGTGTCACCGCCGTGCGCACGTCCTGCAGCGTCAGCCCCTGCGCGGCGAGCTGTGTCGGATTCAACTCGATGCGCATGGCGGGCTGCTGCTGGCCCCCGATGGTGACGAGGCCAACGCCGGAAACCTGCGACAGGCGCTGCATGAGGACGTTCTCGCCATAATCGTCTACGGTGGTCAGCGGCAGCGTGTCGGAGGTCAGACCGAGGATCAGCACCGGCGTGTCTGCAGGGTTGGTCTTGCGATAAGTCGGTGGTTGGATCATCCCGCTCGGCAGGGAGGCAGACGCAGCGGTGATCGCGGCCTGCACGTCCTGCGCGACGCTGTCGACCGGGCGGCCTAGACCGAACTGCAGCGTGATCTCCGAGTAGCTGTTGGCGCTGGACGACGTGAGCTGCAACAAGCCAGGGATCTGGCCGAACTGCTTCTCGAGCGGCGTCGTGACCGCCGACGCGTTCGTCAGCGGGTCGGCGCCGGACAGCTCGGCGGTGACCAGGACCGTGGCAACGTTCACGGTCGGCAGAGAGGCGATCGGAAGTCGAGTGTAGGCGATCAGCCCGACCAGCAGCATGCCCACCATAAGCATGATCGTGGCAATGGGCCGCCGGATGAAGAGCGCGGACAGGCCGCCGCGGGCCTGCGCGTCATCCGCTTCACCCCCGCCCGCTTGCAAGCGAGAGCGATCGGCAGAGGCGGCTTCCTTGGGCGGGTTCGCTTCGCTCACGGCGAGAACCCAACGCGATCGGTCTGGGTGTTACGCATCGGCTGGACCGGCGCCGAGGCATTCTCCGGCTGCGCCTCAGCGTTCTGCGCGGCGACATGCGCTCCCGGCACGAGCCCGTACTGGCCGTTGGTGACGACCTGCTCGCCCGCGCTGAGGCCGGACGACACCAGCACTTGCCC
>JAQGID010000416.1 GCA_028291405.1 Rhodospirillales bacterium
TTTCGACGGGCGCCCCGATCCAGCGTTTCGCTCAGGTGCCGAACACGAGGCGGGTCCCCGTATAGGAGCGCAGGAGTCTGCCCGGCATTTCAGGCTTGGCGAATTCGTAGAACGCCTCTCCGGTACAGTGCAGCGGGACGACATAATCGACATCGAGCGTCTTGAGCGAGGCGATCGTCTCGCGCACGTAATCCTCCTTGTAGGGCGCAAGGTGGAACCCGCCGATCACCGCATGCACCTTGTCCACTCCCGAGGCAGACTGCGCCTGCTTGATCGCATTTACGACGCCGCGATGGCTGCAGGAGGTCAGCACGACGAGCCCGCGCCCTTTCAGATTATAGGCAGTGGCGATCTCGTGTCGGAACTGGTCAGGAACGACCGTCTTCGTTCGGTCCTCTTCCGCCAGCTTGTCGGCAAAGCAGCCGACGCCGTGATCGACACCGATCTTCATGGCGCTGGGGGATACCAGCTTCTCGAAGCTCGTTAGACCGATCTGGCCGGTGGTGAAGCCATGATCGGCGAGGTGCGAGGGTCCCTCGGCATAAGTCACGGTGAGGTCGGCTTGCTCCAACGCCTGCCGGTCGAGTGCGCCGAAATTGCCGCGCACCGGCGATCCCGTCCATTCGCGCGAGCAGAAACAGTCCTCGCCGCCGACGTAGATCGGAAGCTTCGGTTTCAGCTTGCCGTGCTGCTGCCGCAGGAAGCCCGCCAGGCCGCCGAAGTGATCATAATGGCCGTGGCTCAGCACCAAAGCGTCGAGCTTCGCGGGGTCGATGCCCAGCAGCTCGGTGTTATTGACGAGCGCCTCCGGCGTGAAGCCGAAGTCTACGAGGACATTCCTCGTTTCGGCGCCGCGCCGAGATGCGACATGCATCGACAGACCGAACTCGCTGATCAGCGTCCGGCCGGGTGGCTTGTCGCCACCGATGCCCCAGCCGAAGTGCTGGATGTCGACGCTCCTCACCGTCGCGCTCGGCGCAACCGCGAACTGATAGCTGTCGGTCACCACCCGGACCGCCAAGCCGTCGACCTCGGGGACGGTTCCGGAGATCGGTTCTGCTCGCGCGGGCTTCGTACCGCCGAGGAGCGAGGCGATCATCGCGCCGAAGACGGCAACCCCGCCGCCGCAAAGGACATTCCGCCGGTTGACCGGAAACTCTTCGTGATCATGGTCGGTCGGCATGGCGCGTACCTCCGTTCCATCGCCCGTACTGCCAGAAGACGGCGTGCATGAGGACGATCGCGGGCGCGGAGACATCGGGTGGTTGAGCACCTCAGCGTCCGGCAGTCCGCGCCGAAGGTGAGCGTCATTCTATCGGCTTTTTCGGCCGGTTGGTTTAACTTATGTGCCGAAGCCGACGTGCGTCACCTCAGCCGACGATCTTTGCCGCGAGCAGCGCGTCGATCTCCGCCGCCGCGATGCCGGCCTCGGCGAGGATTTCGCGCGTGTGCTCGCCGAGCGCCGGCGGCGGGCGCCGGATCGCGAAATCATAGGCGCTGCTGGCGAAGGGCAGCTTCGGGAGATTGCCGATCGTGCCGTCCTCCATCGGTACCGGCAGGAGCTGGCCGGTCTCGTTGAGATGCGGGTCGTCGAGCAGCTGGTCGGGCCGGTTGACCGGCGCGTAGGGCACCTTCGCCGCATCGAGCTTGCGCTGCAGCTCGGCGCTGGTCTCGCGGACGATGGCCTCGCGGATGAGCGGCAGCATCCATCCCTGCGCCGTCACGCGTTTCTCGTTGGTGTCGAGGCGCTCGTCGGCGAAGAGCTCGGGCAGGCCGAAGGCGGCGCAGAACCGCTCCCAATGGCCGTTCGAGGTGATGCCGATGAAGACCTGCTGGTCGTCGGCGGTGGCGAAGAGATGAAAGATGCCCCAGCCCATGCGCAGCGACTGGCCGATCTCGGCCATCGGGATCGACTTCTGGCCGGTCGCGACGGCGCGCGCCATCCATTGGCCAACCCAGAAGACGCTGGTTTCGAAGAGGCCGGCGGTGATCATCTCGCCGCGGCCGGTCGCCGCCCGCTTGTGGAGCGCCGCGAGGATGCCAATGACGCCGTAGGTCGCGGCGCCGATGTCGATGATCGAGGCGCCGGCGCGCATCGGCCGGCCCGAGGGACCCGTCATGAAGGCGAGCCCGCCCATCATCTGCGCCAGCTCGTCGAGCGAGGGGCGGTTCTCGTAGGGGCCGGGCAGAAAGCCCTTGATCGCGAGGTAGATCAGCCCGGGATTTTCGGTGGCGAGCACGTCGTAGCCGAGGCCGAGCCGGTCGATCGCGCCGGGCGCGTAATTGTCGAGGCAGATGTCGGCCGAGCGCACCAGCGTCAGGAACGCCGCCTTGCCGATCGGCGATTTGAGATCGATCGCGACGCTGCGCTTGTTGCGGTTGAAGAAGTAATAGCCGGAGCCGGCGCCGGGCATCCGCCGCGCCTGGTCGCCGCCGTCGGGATGCTCGATCTTGATGACGTCGGCGCCGAGGTCGGCGAGGATCAGCGACGCCGTCGGTCCGGCGACGATGTGTCCGAGCTCGAGCACGCGCAGGCCGTGGAGCGGCAGGGCATTCGGCGTCGTGGCGGTGTCCATCGGTTGCTCGCAGTCTCGGTGAGAAGGACGAAGGAGGCGTTACCCTGCGCAGCGGGCGTTCGGCGGTCAAGGGCTCGGGACCGCGTATGGTCTTTCGCCTTGATTAGGGGAACTCGAGCGGAGCAAGCTTTCCGGCGTCACATGATTGCCGACGGCGTAATCGCGCCGGGTCCCAGCCGACGTTGGGTAGGAGGGGAATGTGGCCGATGCGAAGGACGACGATACCGCGGCCGTAAAGCCACGCCGGAAGAAATCCAAGGGTGCAAAGCTCGGTCGCGGAAGCGGCTGGGCTCCCGTGATCGTCGCCACGCTCGAGAAATACGGGCCCGGCACGCTCGAGTGGCTGCGCTTCCACATGAATGCCAGGGGGCGCGTCGCCGAACTCGAAAGCAGCTCGCCGCCGCACAGCCCGAATTCTTCGAGTTCGCTTCCGAGTTCAAGCCGGTGCACGATGCGCTGAACGACGCAGGCGCGGATGGGATTCCCCTCTATTCCTATTCGCGGGCGGCGATCCAGTCGACGCACTGGGATCACGACGAGGAGAACTCCCGGCAGGTTCTCGAAGACTGGTTCATCCCAGGGGCCCTGGAGAAGATCGCCGGCCGCGAGCGGATCGAGGATCATTGGGATCGGCTGTTTTTCGGGACCGTTTACATCTGGCGCGGCAAGAACGGCAGGATCGACATCGCCGGCCACCCCTATATCAAACAAATGTATCCGTTCATCACCGTCGGGCGCGCCGACAAGGACGAGCTGCAGAGGTTTCACGGCGACCGCCGGGTCTACCTCTTGTCGCTCTTCAATGAATGGGCGGCCTTGCTGTGCGGCGACGATCTGAAGACGGCATTCTCGCTCGAGCGCTGCGTCATCACGTCCGAGTACACGCACGCGGCAGGATTGTTCCAGTTTTCCGATATCGCAGTCGGCGGCAAGCCATACAAGAAATTCTACCTGCATCGCGAAATGATCGTCGGGCGCTCGGGCGACAGCGTCTATACCGTCATGGTCGGAATTCCCCAGCCGACCCTGAAAGACACCGAGTATCACAAGCATGTTCACAGCTGGCTGAAAGCGTTCCAGCTCGGCCGGGAGCGCGAAGTCTTTTAGCGTCTTGTGCGTGTTTTTCACGAAGGTTTTTCGCTTTTTCGGATAAACGCGACCGGCGCAAGACCGCATGATCCTCGCCGGCGATAACGGGGAGGTGGCAATGTTGCGGATTCACTGGGCACTCGGCTTCGCGACGCTCGTCGCGCTTGCGACGGGGCACAGCGGCGCGAACGCGCAAGCATCCTGCGCCTATTCGGCATCGTGCGGCTCGAGCGCGGGACATGCACGCTCTCCGCAGCAGAGCGCCAATCTGGGACTGATAGCGCGGGATTACGCGCTGTTCGACAAGACCGGCCACGCCGCGGCCCAGAACGGCCCCGGGAAGGACCCATTTGCACCGGCTATGACGCATTCGTTCTTCGGGCCGATGACGCCACCGCATCTTCCCCATGTTCCGAAGCTGCCGAAGCTTCCCCATGCCGGGGATGACGGCTGGTAATCGGAGGAGCGGCGGCGCCTCGGCTCACAGCCCGAAGCGCTTGTTGACGAATTGCAGCGTGAAGGCGCGGCGGTAGTCCTGGTTTCTCGGGATCAGCCCCTGGTCGGCCAGCAGCGCGAAATGCGATTTCCAGCGCTCGTCGGTCATGGCGCCGATGCCGAGCCGGGCGGTCTCTTCGGTCTCGACGATGCCGGCGGTCTTCAGCGTCTGCACCGCATAAGCGATCATCGCGTCCGTGTTGTCGGGATTGTCCGCCCTGATCCGCGCCGCCGCCTGCAGCGGATTGTCGAGGAACTCGATCCAGCCGCGGATCGAGGCGTTGACGAAGCACTGCATGGCGTCGGGCGCGGTATCGATCAGCCGCTGCGAGGCAACGGCGATCGAGGAATACGTGGCATAGCCGAGATCGGCGAGCAGGAAGGTCTTGGGGGCGACCCCGGTCTCGCGCAGCACGAGGAAGGGCTCGGCGGTGATGAGACCCTGTTGGATCGCGCCGGGGTCGGCGAGGAACGGGCTGAGCTCGCCGGTGTAATCGCGGATCTCGGCATCCGAGAAGTCGAACCTGGCGCGCAGGAAAGCCCAGAAGGTGCTCCGCGCGGCGGCGCCGATCATAACGGGCCTGCCGCGCATGTCCGCGATCGTCTCGATGCCGTTGCCGGCGTGAGTCATCAGGATCTGCGGGTTTTTCTGGAAGACGGCCATCATGGCGCGGGCGGGCAAGCCGGCGGCGTTGACCTGGAAGGCGGTGTCGCCGAAGCTTGCCAGCATGATGTCGACGGCGCCGGACGCGAGCAGCTGCTTGCCCTCGATCGCCGGGCCGCCCTGACGGATATGAAGATCGACGCCGCAGGACGCGTAATAGCCCTTGGCGAGCGCCATGTAATAGCCGCCGTGCTCGGCCTGCGCCTTCCAGTTGGTCAGCAAGCTGATTTCTTGAGCGGCCTGCGCCGCGCCCGTCGCGCCGAACAGCAGCGCTGCGGCAAACCCCAGGATTCGCATGGTGAAGCTCCGTCGTCCGGCCGTCGGCGGGGAGTGCCGCAGCCTCAGCGCAGTTTGAGCAAAAATCACGCCAAAGAAAACTACGCGCCGAGGATCACGCCGCTCGTCAATCCGGCGGCGCCGCCGGCGATTTTGCTGCCGTCGTCGAGGCGGCAGCGCAGCACCTCGATGGCGCCGCCCTGGGCCATCACGCTGACGCTTTCCGGAGTCACGGTGACGACCTGCCCCGGCTTCTTGCCGCGCACCGCGGCGAAATTGCGGGCCGTCCGCTTGCGCGCGTCGAAGATCTGCAGCCGGCGGCCGCCCCACATCGTCCAGGCGCCGGGCGAGGGGTTGCAGCCGCGGATCAGATCGTAGACGAGATCGACGTGACTCGCCCAGTTGATGCGCGACTCGGCCACCTCGACCTTGCCCTCGTAGGAGGCCATGGTCTCGTCCTGCGGCGTTTCGGTCGCGGTGCCGCCGACGACCGCATCGGCGGCCTGGAGCAGCGCCGCGATGCCGGCCGGAAAGATCTTGTCGAAGTAGAGGCTGCCGAGCGTGTCGTCGGGCGCGATCTCGACGCGTTTCTGCAGCACCACCGGCCCCTCGTCCCAGCCGTCGACCGGCCGGAAGATGGTGAGGCCGGTCTCCTTGCGGCCGCTGATAATCGCCCAGCTCAGCGAGGCGGCGCCGCGGTGCTCGGGCAGCAGCGAGGGATGGAACTGGATCATGCCGTGCTGTGGGATCCGGCAGAAGGATTGCGGCACGAACTCGGTGACGAAGGCCATGATGCCGATGTCGACGCCGAGCGAGCGCAGCGCCGTCGCGGGCTCGGGGACAGTGTAGCTGTCGAACTGGAAGACGGGGATCCCGTTCGCCTCGGCGGCGACGCGCAGCGGATCGGGACGCACGCCCGGCGGCTCCGGCGCGACGAAGACGCCGGCGACCTCGTCGCCGCGTGCCAGGAACGCATCGAGCGCCGCCTTGCCGAAGGCCTGCTGGCCGATGATCGCAATCCGCATGTCACTCCTCCGTGTCGGACCGGATTTGTAGCATGGGATAATCGGCTTGGGCACCGGGGGTGGGCCGGAAATGCGTCGCGCGACGACGCGGCGGCGCTATTTCGCCGCGGTTCCGTCGATCAGCCGGTCGAGCAGGCGATACAACTCCTGTAACGCCGCGTCGCCGAGCTCGCCGCCGATCGTCGCATAGGCTGCCTCGGCGAACGGCGCCACGGCGGCGAAGAGCTTGCGGCCGGCCGGCGTCAGCGAGACGATGATGCGGCGCTGGTCGGCCGCGTTGGCCCGCCGGGTGATCAGCCCCCGCGCGTCGAGCTTGGGCAGGATGCGCGACAGGCTGGCGGGGGCGATGACGCAGCGCTCGCCGAGCTGCGAGATCTCGAGCTCGTCGGCCTCCTCGAGGGCGCGGATGATGCGCCATTGCTGGTCGGTGACGCCATGTGCCCGCAGCGACGGGCGGAAGCGCTGCATGACCGCCTCGCGCGCCTGCATCAGCCGCATCGGCAGCGAGCGGCGGAAAGGGCGCAGAACGGGCGTGTCCGCGAGCTGCGGCCGTCGCGCCGCTGCCTTGGTCATGCCTCGTCCGCGACCGTGTTGCGCAGCGTGCCGATGCCGGAGACCTCGACCTCGACGACGTCGCCCGGCCTCAGCCAGCGCGGCGGCTTGAAGAACGAGCCGGCGCCGGTCGGCGTGCCGGTCGAGATGACGTCGCCGGGCTTCAGCTCGGTGAAGGTCGAGAGATAGCTGATGAGATAGTCGAAGCCGAAGATCAGGCTCGCCGTCGTGTCGTCCTGGCGCACCTCGCCATTGACCCGCGTCGTGACACGCAGCGCGCCGAGGTCGGGCATCGCGTCGGCGGTGATCATCCAGGGGCCGATCGCGCCGGAGCGGTCGAAGTTCTTGCCCTGCGTCACGTTGAATTTGCCGTGGCGCAGCCAGTCGCGCACGGAGCCCTCGTTCATGATGGTGAAACCGGCGATGTGCTGCAGCGCGTCGTCGCGCCTGATGCGGCGACCGCCGCGGCCGATGATCAGGACGATCTCGCCCTCGTAGTCGAACTGCTCGGATTCCGGCGGGCGGATGATCGGCGCGCCATGGCCGGCGAGCGAGCTGGGGGTGCGCATGAAGAGGCTGGGGTATTTCGGCAGATCGGAGTTGTCGGCGTATTCGGCGTTGCGGTTGGCGTAGTTGACGCCGACGCAGAGGATCTTCTCGGGGTTCTGGATCGGCGCGAGAAACTCAATCTCGGCGAGCTTCGGGCCGGGGCTCGCGCTGGCAAGAGCCTGGCGCAGCTCGGGCAGCGCGCCGGCGCTCAGCGCCTCACGCAGCCCGGCGAAGCGGGGCAGCCTGGCGCCGAGATCGACCACGGCGTCGTCGACGACCGCACCCCAGGAGATGCGACCGCCGTGGCGATAGGTCAAGAGCTTCATGGTCTTCCGCCTCCCGAGATAAGGGGCAAATAGTTAACTTATCAACGAATTGCTGTCAAACGCCGCATGGTCGTCCCGTCGGCCGGAGCCGCGGATTTCCTTCATCGGATACACTTGCTACTGTACCGAAAACAGGTGCGGCGACCACACATCGAGATGGGAGGAAGACATGGCGACTTTTGTCTTGGTACACGGCGCATGGCATGGCGGCTGGTGCTACGGCCGCGTGGCGAAGATGCTGCGAGCGGCTGGTCACGAGGTCTATACGCCGACCCTGACCGGCGTCGGAGAACGGGCCCATCTCGCAGGCATCTCGATCACCTTGACGACTCATGTGCAGGACATCGTCAACGTCATCGAATACGAGAACCTGTCGGATGTAATTCTCTGCGGCCATTCCTACGGCGGCATGGTGATCACCGGCGTCGCGGCTGCGGTCGGCGAGCGCATCCGCACGCTGTTCTACCTCGATGCCTTCCTGCCCGAGGATGGCCAATCGCTGTTCGACCAGCTTCCCCCGGCGACGAGCAAGCAGCTGCTCGAGCTGGCGAAGCTCAACAACGGGCTGGTCCTGCCGATCCCAGCGGCGGCATTCGGCGTCAATGCGGAAGACGCGGCCTGGGTCGACAGGACATGCGTCCCGCAGACGCTCCTGACCTTCACCCAGGCGGTGCGCCTCACCGGCAAGGAGAAGGCGGTGCGGCATCGCACCTACATCTTCGCCAACGGCTATGACATGCATACCTTCGACGACATCTACGAGCGCGTCCGCGACGATCGCGCGTGGAAGGTCCGCAGCATCGCCTGCGGCCACGACGTGATGCTCGATCGGCCGCGCGAGCTGGCCGATTTCCTTCTCGAGGAAGTCGATCGCTGATCCCGAGGCTGCGGACCGGCGGGCTCGCGGTCCATCGGCTTGACCGGTGCCGAGGCGATATTTAACTTATCAATTAATATGCCGATCGGCCGGAGGTTCGGCCGCGGCGGAGGAGACCGACATGCCGCATCTCATCATGGAATATTCCGCCAACCTCGACGCGGCAATCGATCTGCAGCATCTCGTGAAGACGCTGCATACGGCGGCGCTGAAGACCGGCGTCTTTCCGATCGGCGGCATCCGCGTCCGGGTGGAGCGGCGCGACGTCTACCTCATCGCCGACGGGCATCCCGATAACGCCTTCATCCATCTCACCGCGCGGATCGGCGAGGGCCGCGACCTCGCGACCAAGCGCAAGGCCGGCGAGGCGATCTTCGCGGCGCTGTGCGACGAGCTGGCGCCGGTCTTCGCCAAGCGCGGCCTCGGGATCTCGTTCGACATCGTCGAAATCGCCGACGACATGAGCTTCAAGAAGAACAATCTGCACGAGCATGTCGCTGCGCGCGAGAAATCGCGTCAAGGTGCGCCGAAGGGCGTCTGAGCGGATCGGTTCCGCAGTTAGCGTCGCGCTTGCCGACGGGAAACCCGCCTTGCTAAGAATGCGCGGACGCTGAATGTCGCGAGGGAGGAAAAGATGGTTGGTATGCCGCCGGACGTCGCCAAGAAGATCCGCGAGATCGGTCCGAACTTCAACCAGGACGTCCTCTTCGCGACGCAGGACCTCTACAAGCGTCGCGTCGACCTGACGCCGGGGCCCGGCGTCACGGTCATCAAGGACATGCCCTACGGCGCCGATCCGCGGCAGAAGCTCGACGTCTACCGCGCCGCCGGCAGCAACAATCCGATCCTCGTCTATGTCCCGGGGGGCGGCTTCGTCGGCGGCGACAAGAACGCCGACGGCGTCTTCTACGTCAATCTCGGGCTCGATTTCGCGCGGCGCGGAATCACGACGGTGATCATGAACTATCGCCTGGCGCCGCAGTTCAAGTTCCCCAGCGGCTCCGAGGACGTCGGGGCGGGGATCGCCTGGGCGCGCGAGAACGCCGCGACGATCGGCGGCGACGCGCAACGCATCTTCGCCTTCGGACAATCGGCCGGGGCGGCGCATCTCGCCTCCTATATCTTCGACAAGTCGATTCACGGGCCGCGCGGGCCAGGTCTCGCCGGCGGCATCCTGACCAGCGGACCCTATCGCGCCGATGCGAAAAAGCCGATGCCGCCGATGGTCGCCTATTACGGCGAGGACACCAGCCTCTGGGAGGCGCGCGCCCCCTATACCCATGTCATGGATAGCAAGGTGCCGCTGTTCCTCGGCTGCTCGGAGTTCGATCCCGCCTTCCTTGCCGCGCCGACCTTCGAGCTGGCGCAGGCCGTGACGTTGCGCGACGGCAAGAGCCCGGATTTCGCCTGGAGCAAGGGGCATAACCACGTCTCGACGGTGATGGCCTTCGGCACCGAGGACGACGAGCTCGGCAGCCGCGTGCGCGAATTCATCACGAGGCATTGAGGGTGGGAGGCGATCATCAGGGGCGGCGCGACATCGGGTTCGACGCCGCCGGCAGGCTGCGGCTGACGATCGCGGTCAACGACTACGAGCAGATCCGCGACGTCACCAGCGGGCGGGTGCCGGTCGAGGGTGTCGCCCTAACCAGCCTGCATCTCGAGATCGAGGAGATCTTCTACCGCTTCGTCAAATATCGCGAATGGGACATCTCGGAGCTGTCCTTCGCGAAATACGTGGCGCTGACGGCGCAGGGCGCCGACGTCACGGCGATCCCGGTCTTTCCGTCGCGGATGTTCCGCCATTCCGCCTTCTACGTGCGGCGCGACGGGCCGGTCAAAGCTCCCGCCGATCTCGCCGGCAAGCGGATGGGCATCCCGGAATGGGCGCAGACCGCCGGGGTCTATTGCCGCGGCCTGCTGGCGCACGACTTCGGCGTCGACCTCGCCTCGATCGAGTGGGTCCAGGCCGGCGTCAACGAGGCCGGCCGCGTCGAGAAGGTCGCTCTCAATTTCCCCGCCGGCATCAGAATCCGCGCCGAGCCCGAGCGGAGCCTGACCGAAATGCTGCTCGACGGCAGCATCGACGCGATCATGAGCGCGCGGCCGCCGGTCGCCTTCACCGCGGGGGATCCGCGGATCGTGCGGCTGATCCCGGACAGCCGCGCCGCCGAGGCGGCATATTTCCGCAAGACCGGAATCTACCCGATCATGCACGTCCTGGCGCTGCGCCGCGAGATCGTCGACGCCCATCCCTGGGTCGCGATGAACCTCTTCAAATCCTTCGAGATCGCCAAGAACCGCAGCCTCGACCGCGCCCGCGACGTCACCGCCTCGCGCTTCCCGCTGCCCTGGTCGCAGGACCACCTCGCCGAGGTCGAGGCGCTGTTCGGGAAGGATTGCTTCCCCTATGGGATCGAGGCGAATCGGCCGACGTTGGCGGCCTTCCTGCGCTATGCGCACGAGCAGGGGGTGACGGACCGGCTGCTGCAGCCGGAGGAGCTGTTCCCGAAACAGGTGCAGAGCGCGTTCA
>JAQGID010000424.1 GCA_028291405.1 Rhodospirillales bacterium
TCAATCCATCCGCAGCCGCTCGGCGGCGAGATCGTAAAGCCGACGCCAGAACAGGCGGTTGAAGACGATGACGTAGACGCAGAGGACGGCGATGCCGAGGGCGATGCGCTGCGAATCGCCGACTTCCGTCCAATGCGCAATATACGAGCCGATGCCGGTCGCGTTCAGCGTCGTGTCGCCCCAGTGCACCACCTCGGAGACGATGCTGGCGTTCCAGGAGCCGCCCGCGGCGGTGACGGCACCCGTGATATAGGCGGGAAAGATCCCCGGCAGGATGACGCGCCGCCACCACAGCCAACGCGAGACGCCGAGATTGTTGGCGGCGTAGTGCAGATCGCCGGGGATCGCGGCCGCGCCGCCGATGACGTTGAACAGGATGTACCATTGCGTCCCGAGGATCATCAGCGGGCTGACCCAGATCTCGACGTTGAGGTGGTAGCGCAGGATCAGCGTCACGGCGATCGGGAAGAAGAGGTTCGCCGGGAACGCCGCGAGGAACTGGACGATCGCCTGGGCGCGGTCGGCGATGCGCGGCCTGAGGCCGATCCAGACCCCGACCGGGACCCAGATCAGCGAGGCGATCGCGATCAACACGAGAACGCGCACCGCGGTCGCCAAGCCGAGCAGCACGACCTCGCCGACCTCGGACCAGGTGACGCCGGTCTTGATGAAGCGGACCAGCCACACCGCGGCGACGAGCGCGGCGACGATCAGCACGGCATTCCATAGCGGCTCGAACCAGGGAGGCTCCCGCCGCTGCGAGCGCGGCGCGACGGGCCGCTTCTGACGGCGCTCCGCGAGCGGCCTCGACAGGGCCTCGGCGAGGCGATCCCAGGCCCATTCGACGAGCTCGAAGAAACGGGCGCGCTGGACCATGATGAGAAACCACGGCCGCTCGGGCTCCTCCTCCCCGAGCTCCTCGATCTTGAACTTGCGCGACCAGGCGAGCAGCGGCCGGAACAGCAGCTGGTCGTAGAGCAGCACGACGACGAACATGACGCCGACGGCCCAGTAGATCGCCGTCATGTTGCGCTGCTCGATCGCGACCGCGATGTAGGAGCCGATGCCGGGCAGCTGGATCGATTGCCCCGAGACGGTGATCGCCTCCGAGGCGACGACGAAAAACCAGCCGCCCGACACCGACATCATCATGTTCCAGATGAGGTTCGGCATGGCATGCGGCACCTCGAGCTGCCAGAACCGCCCCCAGGCCGAGAGGTGGTACATCCGCGAGGCTTCGATGAGATCGCCCGGCAGGGTGCGAAACGACTGGTAGACGCTGAACGTCATGTTCCAGGCTTGCGAGGTGAAGATCGCGAAGATCGCGGCGCATTCGACGCCGAGCAGGCTGCCCGGGAAGAGCGCGATGAAGCCGGTGACGGTGATCGATAGGAAGCCCAGGATCGGTACCGACTGCAGCACGTCGAGCGTCGGGATCAGCACCTTCTCGGCGTGCTTGTTCTTCGCCGCAAGCGCCGCATAGGCAAAGCTGAAGACCAGCGACGCGATCAGCGCCATGAACATGCGCAGCACGGTGCGCAGCGCGTATTCCGGCAGAACCATCGGATCCAGCGAGATCTTCAGCTCTTCGCCGAAATGGTAAGGCACGCTCATCTCGGAGCCGCCCCAGCCGAACAGCACCAGAAGGGTGAGCACCAGCGGAAGGGCGATGAGGTCCCAGAGCGTCGGCCGCAACCGAGACGGCCAGGCGACGATCGGCAAGCCCCAGCGCTGCTTCATGCCGGCCCCCTAACCCTGTCATTTCATTGCAACAAACGTTGCCTCGGCGGTGGCGGGCGATGCCTAGCACGGGGCGCCTGCTGCGAATAGGAAAAATCGACGGCCCGCAAAGGCGGCGCCAGCTTCGGAACCGAAGATGACAGCTGTCGTTGTCGGACTGTTGCGAAGTCGAGCGGACCTTGCGATTGGGCGGGAGAAGCTCTTGACCGCCATTCTGATAACTGTCGGGGGCGAGCCGTCGATGTGGTTGGGCGTATACGCGGTGATTTATACTTATAATCGTAAGGAACTGCTCGCGCAGTGCTTGGCTTCGGTGCAATCGCAGACGATGTCGCCGGAACGAATCATCGTGATCGACAACGGCTGCAGCGACGGCACGCAGGACTATCTCGCCGAGCGCGGCATGCTCGCCGACCGGCGCATCGAATACGTGCGGCTGGAGAAGAACACCGGCGCGGCGGGCGGCCTGCGCGCCGGCATCTCGCATGCCTTCCGCAGGGGCTGCGCCTGGGCCTGGGTGATGGACGACGACGTCATCTGCGAGCCCGGCACGTTGCAGGGGCTGAAAGATGCATTCGAGGCGAATTTCCGCGACATGAGGGAGGTCGGTTTCCTCGTCAGCCGTCTCATCGGCGGCGACGGCCGGGCCAATAACGTGCCGCAGATCGACGACCGCCGCGACGAGCACGATGTCTGCAACGACTGGACCGAGTTCCTGGCGCGCGGCCTCGTCAAGGTGCGGATCGCGACCTTGACCTCGGTCCTTCTGCCGCGCACGACGCTGCTCGAATTCGGGACGCCGCGCAGCGACTTCTTCATCTGGGGAGAGGACACCGATTACACGCTGCGCATCACCGATCGCCGGCCGGGGTATCTCGTTGGCGGCAGCCGCGCGCTTCATTTGCGAGACGTCCCCGGCGAGCTCGACATTCTCAACGAGACCGATCCGCGGCGCCTGCGCAATTTCTATTACCTCTACCGCAACACGACCTATCTGCGCCGCACCTATTGGCCGGCGCACGGCTATTTCCTCTTCCTCGGCAAGGCGCTGCTGCAGTTCTTCCGCTCGCTCGGGCAGAAGGAGCATCGTTGGCGCCGTGCCGGCCTCATCCTCGGCGGCGTCGCCGCCGGGCTGTTCTTTCGTCCACGTCACGAACCGCTGAGCCACGCCGATGAGCCTCTTCTCGCGGATAGCCGCGATGCGGGGCTGCGGACCGTCTCGAACATCGCGACCGCTCCCTGAGCCACACCGCTGCACCGGGCGAATGAACCTTGCGTCCGGCGGCGAATACCACCTAATCTCGTGGCGGCGCCGATGCGTTCGGCGCCGCGGGATGTGTGCCACGAGGGAGTGGTCGTGCGGGGAAACGACAAGGGATCGCGCACCAAACCTTCCCAATCCGAGATGCCGCGAAGCCTCGACGCCGTCGATCTCTTCGCTTCGCTCGACGCCCCGGCGCGGCAGGCTCTCGAACGGCGCTGCACCTGGCGGCGCTGGGCCTCCGGCGAACAGATCATCGACCGCGAGACGACCTCGAACGACGTCTATTTCCTCGTCACCGGCCGGGCTCGCGTCGTCGACTACAGCAATACCGGCCACCGCGAGGTGATCTTCGACGAGATCGAGCCCGGCGGCTATTTCGGCGAGCTCGCCGCAATCGACGGTGAGCCGCGCTCGGCGAATATCGTCGCGGTCGAGGAGACGGTGACGGCGGCATTGACCGCCGAGGCCTTCGTCGATGTGCTCTTCGAGCACCGCGAGGCCGGCATGACCTTCATGCGCCGGCTGACCGAGGTCGTCCGGCAATCGACGACGCGCATCATGGATCTCAGCACGGTCGGGGTGCACAATCGCATCTATACCGAGCTGCTGCGCCAGGCGAGGACCGGCGGCGGACGGCCGCCCAACACCGCGGCGATCCAGCCGATGCCGGTGCATAGCGACATCGCCGCCCGGGTCAGCACGACCCGTGAGACCGTCGCCCGCGTTCTCAGCGATCTGTCGCATCGCGGGCTGCTGCTGCGCGAGCAGGACTGTCTCATCATCCGCGACGTCAAGACGCTGACCGAGCTGGCGCACCGCTTCCGCGAGTGAGCGGCGCCGGCTGACCCGACGGATGGCCGAAGCCGGTAGGTTTCGGCCGGGTGGATTGCTATATCAAGACGGTGACCGACAGGCTTCCCATCGCGGGACCGGAGGCAGCGACGGCCGCCGGTCGAGAACCCGGCCCCGTCTCGGCGACGCGGCGCCGGTCGTTGCGTCGGCTCGCGCTCGTCGCCGCCGCAGCGCTCCATCTGTCGCCGGCGCTGCTGCTGCTGCTGACTTGGCCGACGAGTCCGCCGCAACAGCCGCCGCCGGCGATTCCGGTGTCGCTCGTCATGCAGCAGCCGCCACCTCCACCGCCGCCACCCCCGCCGCAGGCGAAGCCGACGCCGCCGACCAACGCCGCGCGCAGCTCCGGCGCCGACCTCACGACGGCCGCACCACCGCAAGGCGAGGCCGACACCGCGCATGACGAGGCCCAGCCGGCGCCGCCAGCGACGGCTGCCGCGGGCGTGTCGCCGCCGCCCGGCACCGGCCAGCAACAGACCGCGATGCTCGATCCCGGCATGGCAGCACCCGCCCCCGCCGAGACGCCGAGCGCACCGGCCAAGGAGCCGCCGGCGAAAAAACGTGCGGAAAAGACGAAATCTGTCGCGCGCGGCGACCGGGCCACGAACGGCGATCCTTACCTGAACTCGCTCGCCGCCAAGATGGAGCGGCACTATCACTATCCAGAGCTTGCCCGGCCGCTCGGCCTCAGGGGGATCGTCGCCTATGCCGTGCGGATCGACCGCGCCGGCCGGCTGGTGTCGCTCGCCATGATTCGCTCGGCCGGGGCGACGATGCTCGACGAGGCCGGCGAGCAGATCATTCGCGAGACTGCGCCGTTCCCGCCGCCGCCGGCCGACATTCCGGGCGAGACCGTCACCATCTTCATCGATCTGCCGATCGTGCCGCGGTAACTCTAGCGGCGGCCGGATCCGTCGGCGCAGGCCGCGGCCGCGGCTTCGAACTCGGCCTGCAGGCTGGCGAGACGATCGCACAGCTCGGGCTGGTGGACCGACGACAGCAGCCGCTCGCAGAGCGCCGCCTGGCGATGGAAATAGCGCGCGTCGCGAGCGTCCGCCGGAGCCGTCGGGGCGAAGAGCGAATATTGGCCGGCGGCCGCGCTGCGGTGCGGCCGACGCCTGTTTTTCGCGGACGCGTTCTGCGGCATCGAGGCAATCCTTAAAATTGCGTGTGTGAATCGATACGCAATTTCTAGTTAAGGAGACGTTAATGGCCCGCTACTCCGCCGCGCGGGCCGCCGCTTGCGGCGAAGCCGGGACCGGCTCGCCCGGCGGAAGCGTGTTGTTGACCGTCACCTGCGGCGTCGTATCGGCGAAAGCGATGCCGGCCGCGGCCAGGGCGATCTCGATCCGGCGATAGGCGTCGGTGCGCACCTCGAACTGCATGCCGGGCGGCGTCTGGACCTTGCAGCGGAAGATCTTGGCGCCCGGCTGGATGCGATAGAGCTTGGCTTTGAGCGGCTCGGTGATGATCTGGGCCAGCTTCTCGTCCGCCAGCATCTCCTGGCCGATCTTCTTGACCATCTTGCGGATGGTCTCGCTCGAGACGCCGATCGGCAGCGGGATCTCGAACTTGTCGATGACCCAGTCGCGCGAGTTGTTGCGAACGCTGCCCAGCGAGCCGTAGGGCACGAAATGCAACGGCCCGTTCTGGTGGCGCAGCGCGACGGTGCGGAAGGTGATCTTCTCGACGGTGCCCTTGGCGGTGCCGGCTTCGATGTAGTCGCCGATACGGAAGACGTCCTCGATGAGGAAGCTGGCGCCGCTGAAGAGGTCCTTGACCAGCGTTTGGGCGCCGAAGCCGACGGCGATGCCGACGACGCCGGCCGAGGCGAGCAGCGGCGCGATATTGAGCCCGAGCTCGGACAGCGCCCCCATGACCGCGACGCTGCCGATCACCAGCTTGCCGACGCCGCGCAGCAGCGGCTGGACGGTGCGGGCGCGGCTCTGCAGCCCGCCGTCCTCGCGCGACAGCCGCAGCGCGAGGCCGGTCTCGAAGAGCCGCCAGGCATACCAGCCGACGACCAGCGTCGCGCCGGCATCGACCAGCGCGCCGAGCCAGGTCCGCACGTCGCCCTGCGCGAGCATCCCGACGAGATTGAGCGACCAGGTCTTGGCGAGCAGGATCGCCGCGACGACGGCGAGCACCAGATAGAAAGCGTCGTGAATGACGCCGATGCAGGCGTCGAGCGCGCCCTCGATCTCGGTCGCGGCGACGGCAGCCTCGGCGCCGTCGAGCGGCTGCTCGACCGCGCGCAGCGCCTCGATGTCATCCTCACCGACGCTGCTCGGCACATAGATCGTTCGCGAGGCGGCGCGGTAGGCGGCGAGATGGCGGCGGATGCGGCGCAGCACGAGCTGGCCCAGCTCGTCGATCAACGGCATGGCGCCGAGGATCGCCAGCGTGCCGAGGACGCGGCCGAACGGCGGCTGGGACAGCAGCAGCAGCCCGTGCACCCAGGTCAGCAGGATGCCGAAGACGCTGATCACGGCGAGGCGGTGCCAGATCTTCCCGAAGCCGTGGAAATACGGTGCGACGCGCCACAGGATGCGCAGGCACATGACGGCGATCGCGACCGCGGCGACAATCAGGATCAGCCGCGGCAGGCCGCTGCCGATCCAGGCGAGGTAGAGGCATTCGGCCAGGAGCCAGGCGACGATGCCGAGGACGACGACGCGGCGCATTGCATCGCGCCCCCGCCGCGCCGCGGCGCCGTCGAACGGGAAGAGGCGCAGCGCGGGCCGACGGACGGCGACCGGCAGCTCGACCAGCACGAGGACGAACCAGGCGACCGCCGAGTTGACGATGACCGCGCTCAGCACCATGCGGAAGATCTCGCCGGCGGGAAACGCCAGCGCCGGGCCAGCGAAGAGCACCCGCTCGAGCAGCAACCCGGTCAGGAGATAGGCCGCCGCCGGCGCGAGGTCGAGGAGCAGCCCGCGCAGCAGCAAATTCGCCGTTTCGCCGGGCGCCTCGGGCCGTGCCGCCGCCAGGCGGGCGCGCGACCGGCTCAGCACCAGACGGACGAGTGCGGCCACAAGCAGCGCCGCCGCGAGGGTCGCCGCGGCCCAGGCGAACGCCGTGCCGAGCGGGACCTCGCCCGCGAACAGCCGCGCCGCCTGGCCGAACCGGCCGGTCGCCGTGGCGGCGTCGCGCAGCATCTCGACGCCGGCGTCGAGCACCGCTTGCGCCGAGGCGCCCAGTCCGTTGACCATGTCCGGGAGGGCGCCGTGCATCCCCATCCCGGTTTGCGGCGCCGCCGCCTGGACCGGATCCGCCATGCCTATCCCCTCGTCCCGGCCCGGCCAGGATCGAGCCGGCCGCGGACGGCCGTATGGTTGCGCGCCCGCCGCGAAAAGCGCAAGCGAGCGGGCCCTGCCGCCGTTTTAGGCAGCCGCGGCGCGGCGCCTGTAAGAACAGGC
>JAQGID010000437.1 GCA_028291405.1 Rhodospirillales bacterium
CCAATCACGTTGCCCGGCGGCGCGTAGCGGCAGACCAGATAGTCGTCGCGATCGTTGCTGGCGACCGCACAGCCGACCCGTGTCGTCGTGCGCCAGATGATCTGGGTGTAATGCGCCACCGCCTCGCCATTGCCGGTAGTGCTGAAATCGGGCGTGGGGCGGTTCACGAACCACTTCCGCTCGTCGATCCAATATTGGATCATCTCGGCAAAGGAATAAGCGTCGCGCGTACCGGTGAACAGGTTCTCGCCCTCGCGCCCCGGCCCCATCGGTTGCGGCGCGTGCTGGATTCGGCCCGTGCGGGCGAGCTCGCGGGCATAATCGAGCGCATGCGCGGCGAGGCCGTCATCCCAGGCGAGCGGCGGGATGCCGACCGCGCGGCGCGTGTCATTGTGCCTGGCGAGCATGACCTGGCGTAGCAAGGCGCCGCCGCGTTGCGCGGGCGCGGTGCCGTTGCGCGGCTCGACGACGCGCTCGGCACCGCTCGGCGCGCCGCAAGCGGTCAGCGCCACCGCCAGCGCCGCGATCACCGCTTTCCTGATCATGCGCGCGTCTCCATATGCACGGGTCAGATGACCGACCCCCTCGCCTTATACGTCCATTGGCCGTTCTGCGTGTCGAAATGTCCCTATTGCGACTTCAACAGCCATGTTCGCGATGGCATCGAGCAAGAGCGCTGGCGCCGGGCCCTGCTCGCCGAGCTCGATCACTACGCCGCCGAGACGAGCGGCCGCCGCGTCGATTCGGTCTTCTTCGGCGGCGGCACCCCGTCATTGATGGACCCGGCGACGACCGCGGCGCTGATCGAGCGCATCGCCGACCGCTGGGACCTCGTCGCCGCTGCCGAGATCACTCTCGAGGCCAATCCGACCTCGGTCGAGGCCGGGCGCTTCCGCGACTTCCGCGCCGCCGGGATCAACCGCGTTTCGCTCGGCGTCCAGGCGCTCGATCCGGCTTCGCTGCGCTTTCTCGGCCGCCAGCACGACGTCGGCGAGGCGCTCGCCGCGCTCGATCTCGCCCGGACGATCTTTCCTCGTTTTTCCTTCGATCTCATCTATGCGCGGCCGGAGCAGAGCCTCGCCGACTGGCGCGACGAGCTCGGCCGCGCCCTCGCCCTCGCCGGCGATCACCTCTCGCTCTATCAGCTGACGATCGAGCAGGGGACGGCCTTCGCCCCGGCGCATGCACGCGGCGACTTCACCCTGCCCGACGAGAATCTCGCCGGGTCGCTCTACGAGCTGACGCAGGAGCTGCTCGACGCCGCGGGCATGCCGTCCTACGAGATTTCGAACCACGCGCGACCCGGCGAGGAGAGCCGCCATAACCTCGTCTATTGGCGATACGGCGATTACCTCGGGATCGGTCCCGGCGCGCACGGCCGTCTCACGCTTGCCGGGGAAAAATTCGCGACGCGCCAGCTGCGCGCGCCGGAGACCTGGCTCGACGCCGTCGAGCAGCGCGGCCACGGCACGCAAGAACGAATCCCGGTCGCCGCCGCCGAGCGGCTGGAAGAAATGCTGATGATGGGCCTCCGCCTCGCCGAGGGCATCCCGCGCGGACGCTTCCGCCGCGAATCCGGCGGCGACCCGGAAGCAATCCTCGACCCGACGAGGATTGCCCGGCTCGTCGAGGGCGGATTCCTGACGCTCGACGGCGACGGAATGCGCGCGACCGCTGCCGGCCGCCAGCGGCTCAATGCCCTGCTCGCGTCGCTGCTCGGATAGACGACGCGCCGCCGAGTGAGGTAGCCTCTCGCAACGGACGACCGAAGATGTCGCCTGTGCAGTACCGGGAGGAATGCGAGATGTCCCAGACGATCAGCTTGCGGATCAACGGCGCGACCCACGCCGTCACCGTCGAGCCCGACACCCCGCTGCTCTACGTCTTACGCAACGACGTCGCGCTCAACGGCGCCAAGTTCGGCTGCGGCCTGGGCCAGTGCGGCGCCTGCACGGTCATCATCGACGGCGCTGCGGTGCGCTCCTGCCGCTCGCCGGTCGGCAAGGCTGCGGGCAAGGAGGTCACGACGATCGAGGGTCTCGGCACGGTCGAGAAGCCGCATCCGCTGCAGGCCGCCTTTATCGCCGAGCAGGCGGCGCAATGCGGCTACTGCATCAACGGCATGGTGATGGCCGCGAAGGTCTTCCTGGCCCAGACCCCGGACCCAAGTGAGGCGCAGATCCGCGACGGGCTGGCCCAGAATCTCTGTCGCTGCGGTACGCATAACCGTATCGTCCGGGCGATCCAACGCGCTGCGAAGGAGATGCGGTCATGAGCAAGATCGGCGTTTCCACCCCGATCCTCTCCCGGCGCAGCCTCGGCAAGGCCGCTGGCGCCCTCGTCCTCGCCTTCGCGCTGCGGCCGCCGCTCGGCTTCGCCGACGAGGTGGTGCATCTGCCGGGCAGCCTAGACACCAACCGGATGCTCGACGCCTGGCTGCGGATCAACGCCGACGGCACGGCGACGGTCTTCACCGGCAAGGTCGAGCTCGGCCAGGGCAACGTCACGGCGCTCGCCCAGATCGCCGCCGAGGAGCTCGATCTGCCGATGGCGAAGGTGACGATGGTCGCCGGCGACACCGCGCTGACGCCGAACGAGGGCTTCACCGCCGGCAGCCAGTCGATCGAATACGGCGGCACCGCCTTGCGTCTCGCCGCCGCCGAGACGCGCGCCATCCTGCTCGAGCGCGCCGCGGCGCAGCTCAGCGCCCCGGCCGATCAGTTGCGCGTCGCGGACGGCGTCGTCAGCGGCCCCGATGGCAAGTCGATCGGTTATGGCAAGCTCGTCGCCGACGGCATGCTGCATCGCGAGGCGAGCGCCAAGGTGCCGCCCAAGGCGCCGGCGGATTACAAGATCGTCGGCAAGTCGATCGGCCGGCTCGACATCCCGGCCAAGGTTACCGGCGGCGCGATCTTCGTCCAGGACATGCGGCTCGACGGCATGGTCTTCGGCCGCGTCGTGCGGCCGCCGAGCTA
>JAQGID010000450.1 GCA_028291405.1 Rhodospirillales bacterium
GCCGACCGCCTCTCAGGCGCGGCGCCGGAAAATCAGGCGATAAGCATAGCCGCCGGCAACCGAGTGATGGACGGCCTGCGGGTCCTCGGCCGCGGCGATCGCCGTGAGCCCGGCCTCGATCTCTGAACGGGGATGCACGTCGAAGAGTGCGAGCCAGGCGAGCAGCGCTCGCCGGCGCAGCGCCGAGGCCGCGGACTGATCGCCAAAGTCGACGATTGCCAGCGTGCCGCCGGGGCGCAGGACGCGGAGCGCGCCGGCGACGGCACCCTGCCAGTCGGGGATCATCGACAGGACGTAGGAGAGATAGACGGCATCGAACGCCGCGACGCCGAACGTTATCGCGGGTTCGAGCTCGGCGATCCCCGACGCCGCGATGCGGACGCGGCTGGTGAGCCCGCTGCGTTCGAGCGATTTGCCGGCCTGCGCCAGCATGGCGCGCGAGACGTCGATGCCGTAGAGCCTCGTTCCACGGGCACGGCGCGCCAGCTGCACGAGGTTGCGTCCAGTGCCGCAGCCGAGCTCGCAGATCGTCGTTCCCGACGCCTGCGGTAAGGAATCGAGCAGCCCGTCGCGTCCGAGCAGGTAGAATTTGCGCGTCAGATCGTAGATGTGCCGCTGATGGCGGTACATCCGATCCATGCGGATGCCGGCATCGCCGGCAACGTCACTCATGCGAGTAGAGATGGAACCCGCCATAGATCGCCGAGCGGTCGCGGGCCAGCAGCGCCTGCGATTCCTCGTGGTGATAGCGCCAGCCCTCGAGCTCCTCGGGATCGAGCAGTCGCTCGAAGGGCGAATGCAGCCCGGCAGTGCGGAAAATCAGCCGCGAGCCCGGCTTCGCGGTGCGGCGGATCTGCCGCCAGACGTCGCGCAGCGTCGGCGCGTCCATCCAGTCGACGCTGTCGAGCAGCACGTAGCGGTCGCAGCTGCGCTCCGGCTCGTTGGCGAGGAACTCGGTCATCGAGACGGTGCGCGTCGTCACGCGGTCGAGCCGTTCACGGATCGCGGCGTAGTTGCCGCGCTCGAGGTAGGGCGGCAGCGGCGCGCCGGCGGCGCTGCCATATTGCCGGCCGAAGGCCTGCCAAGCGAAATAATTCTCGGACAGCGCGAAGCCGCAGGCGAGGCGCCGGACGCGGTCCTGGTAAAGCGAGGCGAGATCGCCGCCCGAGGCTTCCTGCAGGGCGGCGAACTGGCTGGGGGGGATGCCGAGACTATAGAGCAGCACCGGCAGCTTCGAGAGGAAGCGCACCAGCCTTGTGCGGAACAGCGGCTCGATCTCGCTGTCGAAGATCGCGCATTGCTCCTCGATCGTCGTCGCCGACAGCAGCAGCGAAGGCTGCTGTCCCAACAGCCGGGCGAAGACGTGCAGGAAGCCGATGAACTTGCCGAGAAGCGCCTGGCGGTAGAGGCCCTTGGCGAAGAAGTCGATGCGGCGCCCGCCGAGCAGCGAGCGGTGCTCCCAGAACTTGCGCGTCGCCGGGTCGAGCGCCCAGCGCAACTGCGTGTCGTAGAGCGCGACGTTGGCGCGATCCTGCGCCTGGCCGAAGAAGCGGTAGAATGAATCGTAATCGGGGAGATGCTCCATCGCCGAGAGCTTCAGCCGGGTCAGCGCCGTATGCGCCGGGTTGAGGTCGACGGCGACGATCGCCGCGGGGTCGGCGGAGAGGTAGTTGAGAACGTTGCAGCCGCCCGAGGCGATCGTCACGATCCGGCTCGATTTGTCGATCTCTAGGGCGGCGAGGTCGACGGCCGGATCCTCCCAGATCTGATTGTAGACGAAGCGTGCGAACCACATCGCGAAGAGCCGGTCCAGCAGGGCCTGCGACCCTTCGCTCTCCTGCCGTTGTACGGCAGCATTGATCATTGCTCTCGCCTTCGTCACGCAACCCTCCGGCACAATCCAAGTTGGCGGCCGGAGGATACAGTGATTCGAGTCCTGTTCCACTTCGACGGGGGATCGTTATTAATATTTAAAAAAACAGGTTCAGTATTTAAATATTTCTGCAACAGACTTGTCATGAACGGAGGCCATAACTCGCGGCGACCGTTTTTTCGGAGCGCACGAGGGAATTACGCAGTGGTTTTCGAGTTGTGGTCGCGCCGATCCCGTCCGTGCCGGCGCCGCGTCGCCGCGACTCGCACGCCATCAGGATGTTCCGTCCTGCCGCTCCCTGACGCGTCGTGCGGCGGATGGATCTGCACGAACTGATCGCCCGAACCGGCGGCTGGATCTATGCCGTCGCCTTCGCCTGGGCGTTTTTCGAGGGAGAGACCTTCGTGCTGTTCGGTGGCGCGGCGGCGGCGCAAGGCATCCTCGACCCGTGGCTGCTCGGCCTTGCCGTCGCGATTGGCAGCTTCTGCGGCGACCAATGCTGGTTTCTCCTCGGGCGCCGCTACGGCGTCCCGTTGCTCGCGCGCTTCCCGCGCTGGCGCTCGCGCGTCGCCGCGCCCTTGGCCTGGCTCGTCCGCTACGATCGCTGGTTCATCCTCAGCTACCGTTTCATCTACGGTGTCCGCAACATCTCCTCCTTCGCGCTCGGTCTCAGCCCGGTGTCGCGGCAGCGTTTCCTGCGGCTCAACCTGCTCGGCTCGATCATCTGGGCGGCGAGTTTCGTCGCCGTGGGATATGGGCTGGTCGGGCTCTATGGCGTCGCGCTCGGCGATCTGCCGCAGAATCTCGGCCTTGCCGTTCTCGGCGCGCTGCTGGTCGTCTTCGGGCTCGGCCGGCTCGCCCATCGTCGCAGCGTCGTGCGGCGCCGGCGTTCGGCAGAGGTTGCGCGTGCCAAAGGCGCCGACGCCGAAAGTTTCTGATCACGCGGCCAGGACGACGCGTTATCGTTACTCCCGGTTTCGATTTCACCCCGCCTGGAGGCCCCGCCCATGCTGACGATCCTGGTCGCGACCACGAAGGGCGGTTGCGGCAAGACGACGACCGCGACCCATCTCGCCGCGGCGCTGGCCGTCGCCGGTCACCAGGTCGCGCTCGCCGACGCCGACCGCCAGCGCTCCAGCCTCGGCTGGCTCGAGCGGCGGCCGGCGACGACGCCGGCAATCGAGGCAATCGACTGGTCGCGCTCCCTCGGCAAGCCGCCCAAGGTCGATTACCTGGTCGTCGATGCGCCCGCCGGGCTGCGCGCCAAGGAGGTCAAGGAACTCGTCCAGTTCGCCGATGCGATCGTCGTCCCGGTGCTGCCTTCCGCCTTCGACGAGGCGGCGACGGAGCGGTTCCTCGAACGGCTCGAGGAGCTGCGGCCGATCGCCAAACGGCGCAAGCCGGTGGCGATCGTCGGGAACCGCATCCGCCCGGGAACGCGCTCCGCCGAGCGGCTGGATGCGTTCCTCGCCTCGATCGGCCATCCCGTCGTCACGCGGCTCCGCGATTCGCAGGCCTACGTCGAGGCGGCGGCGTGCGGGCTCAGCCTCTTCGACCGGCAGAACCAGCGCGCCATGCTGCTGCGCGAGGAATGGCAGCCGCTTCTCTCGTTCATCGACGACGCGGACCGCTGAGCGGCGAGCTGGCTTCGGTTACTTGCGCCAGAACGGCTTCGCGTTCTTGAGCTGGCGCAGGTCTTTGCGGACGGCGTCTTCCTGCGTCGCCATCTCGCGTTCGTGCCAGCCCAGCACGAGGCCGCCGGCACGATCGATCGCGCGTTCGTCGCTGGCGTCGGCGCTGCGCAGCTCGGTGACCAGCGTATGCGCCACCTTGACGTCGTTCGCATCGCCGAGCGCGTCCTGCAAGGGCTTCAGATGCTTCACGTAGGATTTGACGGAATGGCCGCCGAACAGGCTGCCGAGCATCTCGATCGTGTAGCGCAGCTGCTTCAGCGCGATCCGCAGCTTGTGGCGTTGCGGCGGGCCGAGCTTGGCGAAATGGCGACTCCGCTTGGCCACCCGGTGCAGCCGTTGGTCGAGCAGGACCGGCGCCAGCTCGCTGATCGGGGCCAGCAGCTTTGCCGACTGCTCGGAGACCGGCTGGTCGCGCCAGAAGCGTCCCTCGAACCAGCGCATCAGCCGCAACAGCGCGGCCGTGTAGCGAGGCGACAGAATTTCCTCGATCGCTGCGTCGTAGCTCGCCTGGCGAAGTCGCTCCTTGGCGCCGGCGAGGCGTTCGAGATCGCGATCGAGCGGCAGGGCGGTGCTCACGGGCGGCACGAGGGACGCCGCGAAGACGTCCCAGTTGCGCGCCGCGCCGAGGGCGTTGCCGATCCATTTCAGCTCGTCGTTCGCCCATCGGTAGTGCTCCGCCGGCAGCATCGGCTTGAATGCCGAGAGGGCCGAGCGCAGCCGCCGCACGGCGACGCGCATCTGATGGATGCCCTCGGCCTCACGGGCCAGCGCCGCCGGCTCGTTGAGCAGAAGCTGATGCAGCGAGGCGCGGCCGATCCGCTGCAGGAAGGTGTCGACGGTCATCGCCGGATCGAGCGCGACCGGCTTGCCGTGGAACGCCGGCGGCGGCTTGGCGCGGGACTGGATCAGCCGATAGCCGCGCGACGATTTGCTTGCGGCGGTGAGGCGCAGCGGCGCGACTTCGATCAGCCGGAGCGCGAGATCGTAGAGCGCCGCGGGGTCGCCGGCCTTGAGCTCGAGCTCGATCTCGCTGATCTTCTCGCTCGTCGCCCCGGTGCTACGAATCTCGCCGCGGTCGAGCGCTGCCTCGATCCGCGTCTCGCCGTGCGACGCGAGGGTGATCGTGGTCCGCGCGACATGCGTCGAGAAGACGGGGTGCAGATCGTCGGGAGCGATGCCGGGCGGCAGGTGCCGGCTGCTCGTCCGCGCCGTCAGGTCCGGGGTCGCGCGGCTGATCGGATCTTCCCACTCGCCGCGTCCCGCCTCGGCGCCGTCGGCGAGATCGGCGCTCTTGACGGTCTGGACGTGGCGGCGCCCGGTCTTGCGGACGCGCAGTGTCGTCCCCTCGCGCTGCAAGGCGAAATCGGCCGTGTCGTAATAGGTGCTGACGAGCTGCGTCTCGACGGAAACCGACCCCATCGTCGCGAGCGCGGCACGCAACTTCGGCAGATCGCTCGCCGCGGCGGCGAGCTTCAATTCGATTTCGACCGAGATAATGGCCTCCTTCGCGACCCGCGATGCCGGACATCTAGCACGGAAAATGCCGGCACGCTGCGTCGATTTAGGGAAGTTGCCTGTCGCGAACGGCCAGAATGCGATCCGTCGCGGCACTCTCGGTTGATGGTGATGCGCGAGCCGCCCGCCGCGTGAGCTACGGATTCGCCAGCGCCATCAGCTCGACCGCCGCGCAATCGAAGACATGGTCCCAGTCGCCTTCGGCGCGCGGCCGGAACAGCCGCGCCGAGGGGTACCACGGATTATCGGTGCGCTCGAGCAGCCACAGCCAATGCGCGACATGACCGAGCAGCACCCAGACCGGCTTGCCCAGGCCGCCGGCGAGATGCGCGACGGAGCTGTCGGTCATGATGACGAGGTCGAGCTGCGACACCGCCGCCGCGGTATCCGCGAAATCGTGAAGCAGTGGGCCAAGGTCGATGATCGGCGCGGTCTTCGGGAGGGCGGCGAGCTCTTGCTCGGGCGGCCCCTTCTGCAGCGCATAGAGCTGGACGCCGGGCATGGCGAAGGCCTGGAGAAAGCGCACGAGCGTCTGCGCGCGCTCTCGGTTGCGCTTGAAGGTGACGCTGCCCGACCAGATGATGCCGACTTTGAGCCGCCGGCCTGCCTTGGCGATATGCGGCTGGAACTTGCCGTGCTGAGCCGAGGGCGGGTCGAGATAGGGCGGTGGCGGGATCGCCGCCGCGCTCGGCGTGAAGAGGCCCGGCAGGCTGCAGAGATGGCCGTGCAGATCGGCGTCGTCCGGCAGCGGCTCGTTGCGCGCGATCCATCGCTCGGCGAGACCCATCGGCTGCAGCAATGGGATCAGCTCCGGTTGGCACTCGATCGTCAGCCTGCCGCCCAGCGCCTTGACGTGCCGCAGGTAGCGTGCCGCCCACAGCGTGTCGCCGAAGCCCTGCTCGGCCAGCAGGAGGAGGTGTTTGCCAGGGAAGTGGCTGCCGTCCCACCGCTGTCCAGACGCGGCGCGGACTGGCATCTGGCCGCTGATCAGCCGGACTTCGTAGTCCGGCCATGCCCCTCCATAGTCGCCGAGATAGAGCAGGCTGCGCGCGCGGTCCCAGCGCGCTCTGTGATACGCCGGATCGGCGTCCAGCGCGCGGGTAAAGGCGGCCGCCGCCTCGCCGTGCCGTCCGGCCTCGCCCAGCGCGACACCGAGGTTGTGCTGGAGCAACGGCCCGCCCTCGGACAAGGCAATCGCGCGCTCATGGCAGGCGATCGCGCTCTTCAGCTGGCGCAACTGCGTCAGGGCGTTGCCGAGATTGGTCCAGATGCCCCAGCCGTCGCGCTTCAGCGCGAGGGCGTTGCGATAGCAGCCGACGGCATCGGCATGGCGGCCGAGCGCTGCCAGCATGACGCCGCGCGCATTCCACAGATCGGCGTCCCTGGGGTGCTCGGCGAGCGCGTTCCGCAGCAGCGCCTCGCCGTCGCCGAATTTTCCGGCGTCGCGCAGTGCCGCCGCCTCGCGGAAGACGGCGGCAGGGGCGATCGGGGCCCGGGGCGACTGCGGTCCGTGCCGGTTGGTTTCGTTCATCCGCTCGCGCTCTCGCCGCCCTGCCGTCAAACCCTGGCACAAGTGCCGCCGAGGCGAGGCGATCCAAGGATGCCCGCCGCTGCCGTTCCGGGCAAGCGACGCCGCAAGCTTGCTTTGACCCGGCGGGAGGGTTGCCGCTAGCTTGTGGCTCGATCGTGGAACGAGAGGAAAGAGTATCGATGAGGTCGGGATTGCGGATCGTGACGACAGGCATGCTTTGCCTCATTTTCAGCGGCGGCGCCGGGCTCGCGGCGGACGACGCTGCAAGCCGGGGCGCCGGTCTTTACGGTCAATTCTGCGCGCAATGTCACGGTGCGGATATGGAAGGCCCGGTCAACGGCGCCTTCGCGTTGCGCAAGTTTCCCCACGACGATGCGGCACGCTTCACCGCCTCCGTGACGAACGGCAAGGGCGATACCATGCCGCCGTGGGGCGGAACGCTGGCACCCGATGAGATCGCCTCGATTTGGGCTTATGTGCAAACCGGCGGAAGCTGAGCCGCCGATCAGATAACTGAATGGGAACGCCAGCTGTCGCGTTATGATCGTCAGTCTGGGCAAAAGGTGAATCAAAAATGGCCACAGTGACCGAGCGCGACCCCGTCATCATCGTCGGTGCCGGCCCGGCCGGTCTCGCCGTCGCCGCGACCCTTGCGCAACGCGATGTCCCCTCGATCGTGCTCGAGGCGGAGCCGGTGCTGCCGCGCGATCTGCGGGCTGGCAGCTTCCACCCGCCGACGATGGAACTGCTCGACACGCTGGGTGTCGGACAGGATTTCCGCGCCATGGGCATCGAGGTGCCGCGCTGGCAGATCCGCGGCCGCAAGGAAGGCGTCATCGTCGAATGGGATCTCTCGCTGCTCGCCGATGTGACGCCGTACCCGTTCCGCCTTCATTGCGAGCAATACAAGCTGACGCCCCTGCTCTACGACCGGTTTCGCAGCCTCGGCGGCGCGGTACGGTTTGCGCATCGCTTTCTCGACGCGACGCAGGACGGCGACGGCGTCCTCGCCCGCGTCGAGACGCCGGACGGCATCGAGGTCATTCGCGGAAGTTATCTCGTGGGCGCCGACGGGGCGCGCAGCGCAGTGCGCCGCGCCATGGGAGTGGCGTTCGACGGCTTCACCTGGCCGGAGCGCTTCCTCGTCATCAGCATGCTCTTCGACCTCGCGCCGCACGGCTATACGATGAACGCCTATATCGCCGATCCGGTCGATTGGGGCGCGATCTTCAAGATGCCGCACGACGGGCCACCGGGCCTCTGGCGGATCCTGTTTCCGACCGATCCCGCGATTCCCGAGGAGGAGGTGCTGTCGCCCGAATTCGCCGAGCGCGTGCTGCAGAACTTCCTGCCGCAGCCGACGCCCTACGACATCTCCTACAGCAGCACCTACCGCGTCCATCAGCGCGTCGCGAACGAGTTCCGCAGCGGCCGCTTCGTCATCGTCGGCGACGCGGCGCACGTCAACAACCCGCTCGGCGCCTTCGGTCTCAACGGCGCGCTGCACGGCGCCTTCAACTTGGCGCCGAAGCTTGCCGAAGTGTGGCGCGGCGAGGCCGGCGACGCGCTGCTCGATCGCTATGCCAGGCAGCGCCGTGCCGCGAACGTCGAGTTCGTGCAGGCCCAGTCGATCCGCAACAAGCAGCTGCTCGAGGAGCGCGATCCGGCGGTCCGCGTCCAGCATTTCGACGAGCTTCGCCGCGTCGCGGACGACCCCATCCTTGCCAGGGAATACCTGATTCGCAGCTCGATGATCTGGAGCATCCGCCGGGCCGCCGAGATCGAGTAAAGCCCGGCATCGCGCTTCGCCGTATCCCGCGGCGCCGCCGTGATCTAAGATTGGGAAAGCGGCGGCAAGCCGCGCCGAAACGGGAGGGACGATGCGCGGCCAGATGATGGACCGCCCGCTGCTCGTATCGTTGTTGATCGAGTATGCTGGGCGCTACCACGGCGATACCGAGATCGTGACCCGCGCCGTCGAGGGCGGCATTCGCCGCAGCAGCTATGCTGCGGTCGAGCGGCGCGCCTGCCAGCTGGCGAATGCCTTCGCGCGGCTCGGCGTCGCGCCGGGCGACCGTGTCGCGACCCTGGCCTGGAACACCGACCGCCATATCGAGCTGTATTATGCGATCTCCAGCATGGGCGCGGTCTGCCACACCATCAACCCGCGGCTCTTCCGCGAGCAGATCCGCTATATCGTCAACCACGCCGCCGACAAGATCGTCTGCCTCGATCTCAGCTTCGTGCCGCTCGCCGAGAGTCTCGCGGACGAGCTCGTGCCGGTGCGCCACTACGTCATCATGAGCGACCGTGTCCATATGCCGGCGACGCCGCTCGCGGGAGCGCTCTGCTATGAGGAGCTGATCGCCGCCGAGACCACGGATTTCGCCTGGCCCAGCCTCGACGAGAATACTGCCGCGGCGCTGTGCTATACCTCGGGCACGACGGGCAATCCCAAGGGCGCGCTGTTCAGCCATCGCTCGACCGTGCTGCACGCCTTCAGCGTCTGCGCCGCCGGGCTGATCGGCCTCTCGATGGACGATACCGTGCTGCCGGTGGTGCCGCAGTTCCACGTCAATGCCTGGGGCGTCCCCTATGCGGCGGCGATGTGCGGCGCCAAGCTGGTGCTACCCGGCGCGGCGCTCGACGGCGCCAGCCTCTACGAGCTGTTCGAGGCCGAGCAGGTGACGGTCAGCCTCGGCGTGCCGACCGTCTGGCTCGCCCTGCTGCAGCATCTCGAGGCCAACAAGCTGAAGTTCTCGTCGCTGCAGCGGACCGTGATCGGCGGTTCGGCGGTGCCGCCGGCGATGATCCGCAGCTTCGAGGAGACCTATGGCGTGCGCGTCATCCATGCCTGGGGCATGACCGAGATCAGCCCGATCGGCACGGCGAATACCCTCAAGAAAAAGCTCGCGGCGCTGCCGCCGGACGAGCGTTTCGCGGTGCAGACGAAGCAAGGCCGTGCTGTCTTCGGCGTCGATCTCAAGCTCGTCGATGCCGCCGGTGCCGAGCAGCCGCACGACGGCGTCGCCCGCGGCGAGCTGCTGGTCCGCGGCCCCTGGGTGATCGACGGCTATTACAAGGACGCGGAAGCGAGCCTGGCCGTCTTCGACGAAGCCGGATGGTTCCGCACCGGCGACGTCGCGACGATCGACGACGACGGCTATCTGCAGATCGTCGACCGCATCAAGGACGTCGTGAAATCAGGCGGCGAATGGATCAGCTCGATCGACGTCGAGAACGCCGCGATCGGCCACCCCGACATCGCCGAGGCCGCCGTCATTGCCGTGCCGCATCCGCGCTGGGGCGAGCGGCCGCTGCTCGTCGTCGTCGGCAGGCAGGGGCGGGTGCCGGACAAGGCGTCGGTGCTGCAATACCTCGCCGGCCTCCTTGCGAAATGGCAGCTGCCGGACGATGTCGTGGTCGTTGCCGAGCTGCCGCATACGGCGACCGGCAAGCTCCTCAAAACGCAACTCCGCGAGATGTTCCGCAATTACCCGCTGCCCGAGGCTTGAAGCAGAACGGAGATTCCGCTTTATCGGCCGCGGACCGCGCCCCATGATGGCGCGTCCGCCCGGATAGGCGCGGCGGACTCTCGGGATGCCGGGAGCGAGAGAGGGAGGACGCGGACGATGGCACGAAGCGTCATCATCACCTGCGCCGTCACCGGCGGCGGCGACACGGTCGGCAAGAGCAAGGCCGTGCCGGTGACGCCGGAACAGATCGCAACCTCGGCGATCGACGCCGCCAAGGCCGGCGCCGCGATCGTCCA
>JAQGID010000002.1 GCA_028291405.1 Rhodospirillales bacterium
CTGGACCAGACGTCGCGGCCACGGTTCCGGGGAGAGGACAATGTTACGGTGTTGCGCGAGCTGGGCGTCGCCGAGGCAGAGATCCAGCGCGCCGTCGATGCGGGCATCCTGCTTCGGGATTCTGCCGCCCGTTAGGCTCCTGCGAATGGTTGCAAACGTCTGCTTTTGCGGAGGATCGGAGTCATGGACGAAGGCATCAGGTCTGCGACGATCATCGCCGCGGCGCGTTTGGTCATGCTCATGAGCGGCTTATTCATGGCCTTGGTTCCTATGAGCGCGCAAAGCGCAGCGAGTCTCCAGGAGTACCCGACCCTGACAAAACAGACCATTGTCGTTGATCACATTCGGATTGGATCCATGAAGTCATTCGACGATGTCCGCGCCGCGCTCGAACAGAGCGTGCCTCAGCTTGATCCCGGTCTCCTAAAGGCTCTGGCCGATAGAGACGTCGCGCGGGCCAATCGTGAACAGGAGCAAGGCCCGGAACTATCAATTTTCCAGGTCCGTGATCATGGGACGTTGATAAAGATCACTGGCGACGCGCGTAACGCGCTCCAATACGATATTGGCAATCCTGTCACGGCCTCGCTTATGACGAGGCATCAACTCGCGGCCGCGCTCTATGCTCCGATCCGCGTTGTGCTTTACGAGAACGACGCCGGGCATGGCGTCTTCGAGTACGACCAGCCATCGACAACATTCGGACAGTTTGGTGACGAGCGAGTGACCGCCGCCGCGCGTGGTCTCGACACGGCGCTCGCGCGCGCCTTGCTCGGGGCGGCTGAGTAACCTCGCGGGAAGGGGCGGAGTGGGCTGTGTAGCTGATCTGAATGCGGAGACGGTCCTGATGACGACCCGCAGCAATGTCGGATTTGTGGCTTTGGCGGCTTCGAATTTGGCGCGTGCCCGCCGCCGAGTTCTTTCGCATACCTCCCGGTCGCGGGGCTGCTCCGAGGGCGCGGTTGAGAGACAGAGCCCCCTTCTTTCAGGATGTTTCGCGGCTCCATCCTATTGGCTTCTCGTGCGAAACCGCGAGCAGCCGTGACCCTCGTGCAAAGCGCCCGCCCTACGGTCACCATCGCCGGGTTTCCGCTCTCCGCTTGGGCTTTTGCGCTACGGATCTGGGCCGCCATGATGATCGGGCTGTACGCGGCGTTCTGGCTGCAGCTCGAGAGCGCCTCGTCCGCTGCCGTCACCGTTGGCATTCTCGCCCTGCAGACGCGGGGGCAGGCCTACCAAAAGGCCGTCTACCGGGTCCTCGCCACCATCATCGGGGTAGTCGCCTCATTCGTGATCGCCGGGTTGTTCCCGCAGACCCGCGACCTGTTCGTGATCGGGTTCGCGAGCTGGCTCGGACTCTGCGTCTACGCCGGTGGACTTTTGGACGGCAACAGGGCCTACGGTGCCGTCCTGTCCGGTTATACGGTCGCGAACGTCGCTGTGACGCTGATCGATTCGCCGCAGAACATCTTCTCGGCTGGCGTCAACCGGGGCGCGGCGATCGCGGTAGGAATTGCCGCGCTCGCCCTGGTCAGCGAATTGTCTGCCGCCCCGAACGTCCATGCGGGCCTGTCCGGCAAGCTCGCGGCAGCCAATCGGCGGGTACGTGCCTTCGCGCTCGCCATCCTCCGCGGCGAGAGTGCGGACCCGATCCAGTCGGCGAATCTGCTGCGCGAGATCACTGCTCTTCATCCCGACATCACGGCGCTCGTCGCCGTATCGAACGGTGGAAGGGCTCGAGGCGCGGCAGCCCGGAGCGCCGCCGTGGCGTTGGTCGCCGAGGTCAGCGCCGCGGGCGCATTGGCATCGCTCCCCGCCGCGACCTTGTCATCTCTTCGCAGGGCGCTTGGCAAGGCTCTCGCCGATGCCCTCGGGGAGGAGAGCCGTGCGTTGCAGCTTCGGTTGCAGCAGCACGCGGATGTTGGCGACGCCGACCCGCACGACGCGCTTTTCGCCCGTAAGGCCCTAGACCTACTCATCGAGAACCAGCGGGCGCAGGACGCCATCGAAGACCTGCAGGCAGGGCGCTACCCTCCACGCCGTATCCATGCACCGATCTACCGCTCGCGTCGGGCGGCTGTGCGAAACGGCCTGCGTGCGTTTCTGGCGGTGCTGATCTCCGCCATCCTGTTTTCCCTCGGCGGCTGGCCGTCCACGTCGCAGGGCGTCGCCCTGGTGGGGGTCATCACAGCCTTAAGCGCCAACACCCCGAACCCGCGTGCCTTCGCGGCCGGCGCTGTCATCGCGATGCCGATCGCCGCGCTGCTTGCGGGCGTGACGGAGTTCCTGATCCTCGATGGCGTCGACCAGTTTCCCCTCCTGGCGATCGGCATGGCGCCAAGCGTCCTCGTCGCCGCACTGCTGTTCACGATCCCCAACCCGAGACTGGCCTCGGTCGCGTTCCTGGTGCTCGTCTTCTTCCACGTGATCCTCTCCCCGACGAACCCGGAGGGCTATAACCCCGAAACCTATCTGTTCTCCAGCTTCATGGCGATCACGTCGGTCATCCTGCTGTTCGTCCTTCTGCGGACTGTCCTCCCGACGTCCGACGCGCTCCGGCGGCGCTGGTACCTGACATCGGCACGAGCGGAGATGCGCGACCTGCTGGACGGTGCCAGGCCCCGGCGCTTGGATGACGAGGCCCTGTTCCGGGACGCGGACCGCATCGGGCAACTGGCCGCGCTGCAGCCCGCCGCCGCCGATGAACGCCGTGACGACCTCCGTCAGGGTCTCGATATCTTCAGACGCGCGGCGGCTGTGCGACGGGTCCGGACAACGCTCGCCGGACTGGCCGCTCGCACGGGTGGGCGCCTCGCTGGGGACGGATATTCGGCCCTGGCCGCCTGTGACCCCCTTGGCCTGCGCCGTGCCGCCGCCGATCTCGCGAGCACGGCAGCCCACGTCGATCATGATGGTCAGGCGGCGGCTCGCGCGGCCAGCCTGGATCTG